>NZ_JBRREN010000002.1:0-509334 GCF_056760315.1 Stenotrophomonas sp. STEN014
CCCCCCCCCCCCCCCCCCCCCCCCCCCCCCCCCCCCCCCCCCCCCCCCCCCCCCCCCCCCCCCCCCCCCCCCCCGCCCCCCCCGCCGGTGGAGGCCATCCCGCCGGCAGCGGCCGATTCCGATGCGGCGGTGCCGATGCCCGGCGCGGCCGAGATCAGGTCGATCCGCGAACGCATCCAGGCCCGGCGCAAGCAGGCGCAGCAGCAATCAAACGGCAGCTCCGGCAGCCAGAACCCGTAGAGTGCAGGCATGACGTCACGCATTGTTTCCCTTTCCCTGTTGATCGGCGCGCTCAGTGCCTGCGCCAGCACCCCGCCGGTACCGGACATCCGCCGCAACGCCCAGGCTCCCGTTGCCACCGCCGCGCCTGGCAAGCCCGCGCGGACCTCGGCGCTGGAAGCGGCCGAGGTGCCACAGGCCGACGACACCGGCAGCCGCGCGGTGATCCGCCGCGGCAACGGCACCGTGATCAACCGGGCGGCGGCGTCGGCCCCGGCTCCGTCGCTGGCCGCGGCCGGCAACGGTACGGCGGTGTTCAATTTCGAAGGGGAATCGGTGCAGGCCGTCACCAAGGCGATCCTCGGCGACATGCTCGGCCAGAACTACGTCATCGCGCCCGGCGTGCAGGGCACGGTCACGCTGGCCACGCCCAAACCGGTCTCGCCGGCGCAGGCGCTGAACCTGCTGGAGATGGTGCTGGGCTGGAACAACGCGCGGCTGATCTACAGCGGCGGCCGCTACAACATCGTGCCGGCCGAACAGTCGCTGGCCGGGACCGTGGCGCCCAGTACCGCGCCGGCCTCGGCCGCGCGTGGCTACGAAGTGCGGGTGGTGCCGTTGCACTACATCTCGGCCAGCGAAATGAAAAAGGTGCTGGAGCCGTACGCGCGCCCGAACGCGATCGTCGGCATCGACGGCTCACGCAACGTGATCACCCTGGGCGGCACCCGCACCGAGCTTGAGAACTACCTGCGCACGGTCGAGATCTTCGATGTGGACTGGCTCTCGGGCATGTCGGTGGGCGTGTTCCCGATCCAGTCCGGGCGCGCCTCGCAGGTGGCCGGTGATCTGGAAAAGGTGTTCGGGCAGGACAGCAAGACGCCCAGTGCCGGCATGTTCCGCTTCATGCCGCTGGACAACGCCAATGCGGTGCTGGTGATCACCCCGCAGGCGCGCTACCTGGACCAGATCCAGCAGTGGCTGGACCGCATCGACAGTGCCGGCGGTAGCGCCCGCCTGTTCTCCTACGAGCTGAAGTACATCAAGGCCCGGGATCTGGCCGAGCGTCTGGCCGAAGTGTTCGGCGCCGGTGCCGGTGGTTCTGCCGGGCAGCGCGGTGTGTCGCTGGCGCCTGGCGCCACGCCGATGACTCTGGAGGGACGCGGCACCACCGATCCCTCGGCCGATCCCGCTGACATGCTGGGCCAGGGCGATACCGGTGGGATGGGCGGCGATGGTGGACAGCCGCTGGCGCTGTCACCGCAGGCGCCGGGCAATGGTGCGGTGACCCTGGAAGTGGAGGGCGACCGCGTTGGTGTCTCGGCGGTGGAGGAAACCAACACCCTGCTGGTGCGTTCCACCCCGCAGGCTTGGCGTTCGATCCGCGAGGTGGTCGAGAAGCTCGACGTGATGCCGCTGCAGGTGCATATCGAGGCCCAGGTGGCCGAGGTCGCGCTGACCGGTGAACTCAGTTACGGCGTGAACTGGTATTTCGAACAGGCGGTCAATGCCACCCCGGCCAACGGCGGCGCCGGTCTGCCCTCGGCGCTGGGACGCGGCATCTGGGGCGACATCGCCGGCGCGCTGGTGCCCGGTGATGGCCAGGGCGGCGGTGGGCTGAGCTGGACCTTCCTGGGCAAGAACGCCGCGGCGGTGATCAGCGCACTGGACCAGGTCACCGATGTGCGCCTGCTGCAGACGCCCTCGCTGTTCGTGCGCAACAACGCCATCGCCACCTTGAATGTCGGCAGCAAGATACCGGTCTATTCGGTCTCGGTCTCGGGCATCAGCGACAACCAGTACGCGCAGGTGCAGTACCTGGAAACCGGCACCATTTTGAAAGTGCGCCCGCGTGTCACCCGCGACGGCATGGTGTTTCTGGACATCGTGCAGGAGGTCAGCTCCCCGGAAGGCGAGCCCGACGCCAACGGCAACGTGCGCATCAACACCCGCCGCATGAAGACCGAGGCCGCGGTCAATGCCGGGGACACGGTGATGCTGGCCGGGTTGATCGAAGACAGTTCCACCCAGGGTTCCTCGGGCTTTCCCGGGCTGAGCCGGCTGCCGGTGATCGGTGGCCTGTTCGGCCGCAAGACCCAGAACAGCCGGCGCAGTGAAGTCATCGTGCTGCTGACGCCGAGCATCGTGCGCAATCCGCAGGAAGCGCGGAACCTCACCGACGAATACGGCAGCAAGTTCCGCGCGCTGGACCCGCTGGGCCCGAAGGCGCGCCGCTGAGCATGGCGCTGCCGGTCATCCTGTTGCCGGTGGGCGTGGACGAGGCCGCGCTCGATGCCTGTCTGGGCGCGCTGGAAGCGGCCACGCCCGCCGGGACTTCCGTATGGCTGGCCGATGACGGCCAGGCCGGACCACGCGCGCAGGCGGTGATCGAGCACTGGCTGGCAGGCACGCAGCTGCAGGCCGAGTACACGCGGCGTCCGCGTGCGATCGGCGAGGTCGCGCACCTGGACCAGATGCTCAGCGCCTGCAGCGATGCCGACGTGGTGGTGCTGGCGCCGGACGCGATTCCGCACCCGGGCTGGTTGGCGCAATTGAGCGATTGTCTGGCGCGCGATGCCGCCATTGCCACGGCCACACCGTGGAGCAATGCCGGCGAAACCACCGCCTGGCCGCGCGTGGGTGAGGTCAATCCGCTGCCGGCCGAGCCGGCGCGTCTGGCCCTGGCCTGTGCGGCGATGCCGCTGCTGCACCCGGAGCTGCCTTCGGCGGTGACCCATGCGGTGCTGATCCGTGGCAGTGCGCGCCGCCGCGCCGGCGGGCTGGATACCCACAGCTATGGTTCCTGGTATGCGGCGCTGGTGGATCTGAGCCTGCGCATGAGTGGCCTGGGCTGGCGCAACGTGCTCTGTGACACCGCCTTTGTCGGCCGCCTGCAGGAGGGCCGGCCGGCCGCGGGTGACATGGAGGTGCTGGCCACGCGCTGGCCGGTCTGGACCGCGCGCCTGGCCTCGTTCCTGATGGACGACCCGCTGTACGCCCATCGCGGCCAGCTGCAGCAGCGGTGCGCGCAGGCGATAATGCCCGACGCCCAGCGCGACCTGTTCGAGGCCTGTGCTTCCCTTCCAGGCGCGGAGCCGGTGTGAGCGATTCGATTGCCGTTGTTGTTGTCAGCTACCAGAGTGCGAGCACGCTGGACGAATGCCTGCAGCGGCTGCGCGCGGCGCGGGAGGTGGCCGAGATCCGCGTGGTCGACAACGATTCCGATGACGGTTCGCTGGCCATCGCCCAGCGCCATGCCCTGGCCGATCCGCGCGTGCGCTTCATCGCCAATCCGGACAATCCCGGCTTCGCCACCGCCTGCAACCAGGGCGCGCAGGACTGCCAGGCGCCGTGGCTGGCCTTCATCAACCCGGACCTGATGGTCGAGCCGTCCACGCTTGCGCAGCTGCGTGCGCTGGGCGCGCAGCTGGGCGATTGTCTGCTGGGCGTGGAGCAGGTCGATGAGGCCGGCCAGGCCGATGCCGCGGTGCGCCGCCGCGATCCGGATTTCGCCGCAATGCTGCGCCATCCGGGGCGGGGCTCGCGGCTTGCGGTGCCGGCCGATCCCGCGCAGCCGTTGCAGGTGGTGCAGGCGCTGTCCGGTGCGCTGCTGCTGATGCCGCGCGACCTGTTCGTGCGGCTGGGCGGCTGGGATGCCGGCTATCGCCTGCATGCCGAGGATCTGGACCTGTGCCGGCGTGCGCGCGAAGCCGGCGCCACGGTGGCCATCGCCAACGAGCTGAAGGTGCTGCATGTGCGCGGTGTCTCCAGCCGCGCGCGGCCGTACTTCGTGGAGTGGCACAAGCACCGCGGGCTGTGGCGCTATTTCCGCAAGTTCGAGGCCGCGCAGCGCCCGCTGCCGGTACGGGCCGGGGTCTGGTGCGCGATCTGGGCACACGCCGCGTTGCAGCTGCCGCGTCTGCTGCTTCGCTGAACCCGGCTTTCAGGCGGGCTCACGCAGGCCCGGCGCATAATGCCGGCATGATCATCCAGTCCCTGCTCGACACCGACCTCTACAAATTCACCATGATGCAGGCCGTGCTGCACCAGTACCCGGGCGCGCTGGTGCAGTACCGCTTCAAGTGCCGGACTCCGGGCATCGATCTGGCGCAGTACCTGGACCAGATCAACACCGAGATCGACCACCTGTGCAGCCTGCATTTCAGCACCGACGAGCTGGATTACATGCGCACGCTGCGCTTCGTGAAGCCGGACTTCGTCGACTTCCTCGGGCTGTTCCATCTGGATCGCAAGTACATCGCGCTGCGCGCCTCGCCGACGGTGCCCGGCGAGATCGAGCTGGACATCACCGGGCCCTGGCTGCACACGATCCTGTTCGAAGTGCCGTTGCTGGCGATCATCAATGAAGTCTGGTTCCGCAATGCCGGCCTGCCGGATTTCGCCGAGGGCGAGCGCCGCCTGCAGGCCAAGACCGCGTTGTTGCGGGACACGCCCGGCTTCGAGCTGTGCCGCATCGCCGACTACGGTTCGCGCCGGCGCTATTCGCGGCAGTGGCACGGGCACATGCTGCCGATGTTGCGCGAGGCGCTGGGCAGCCAGTTCGTCGGCACCAGCAACGTGCATTTCGCCCGCATCTACGGCATGACCCCGCACGGCACGATGGCGCATGAATACCTGCAGGCCTTCCAGGCGCTGGGACCGCGGCTGCGCGACTCGCAGGTGGCGGCGCTGGAGTCCTGGGCGCGCGAGTATCGCGGTGATCTGGGTATCGCCTTGTCGGATGTGGTGGGGCTGGATGCGTTCCTGCGCGATTTCGACATGTATTTCTGCAAACTGTTCGACGGTGTGCGCCATGACTCCGGCGACCCGTTTGTGTGGGGCGACCGCATGCTGGCGCACTTCAAGGCCAACCGCGTTGACCCGGCCAGCAAGGTGCTGGTGTTCAGCGACGGCCTGGATATCCAGAAGGTGATGCAGTTGTTCGAATATTTCCGCGGGCGCTGTCAGGTCGCCTTCGGCGTGGGCACAAATCTGACCAACGATCTGGGGCCGACCCCGCTGAACATCGTCATAAAGATGGTCCGCTGCAACGGCCAGCCGGTGGCCAAGCTCAGCGATTCGCCGGGCAAGAGCATGTGCGATGACCCCAACTACCTGACCTACCTGCGCCAGGTGTTCGCGGTCCAATAAATGACAAACCCGCCCTCCGGCGGGTTTGTTTCACTGCGCTTGCGTGCCGGCTCACTCCAGCGCGAAGCGCAGCACGAACAGCCCGGCCACCAGCCACACCGCCGGGCGCACTTCACGCCAGCGGCCGGTGCCGGCCTTGAGCGCGGCGTAGGCGATGAAGCCGAACGCCAGGCCGTTGGCGATGGAGTAGGTGAACGGCATCGCCAGCGCACACAGCGCCGCCGGCACCGATTCGGTCAGGTCGTCCCACTTCACCTCGACCAGCTCGCGCAGCATCAGCCCGGCCACGAACAGCAGCGCCGGCGCGGTGGCGTAGGGCGGCACCATCGCCGCCAGCGGCGAGAACAGCAGCGCGCCCAGGAACAGTGCGGCCACCACCAGCGCGGTCAGTCCGGTGCGGCCACCGACCTGGACGCCCGAGGCGCTCTCGGCAAAGGCGGTGGTCGAACTGGTGCCCAGCAGCGAGCCGGCGACGATCGCGCTGCTGTCGGCCAGCAGGGCGCGGCCGAAGCGCTTGTTGCCATCGGCCAGTTTCAGCAGCCCGGCCCGTCCGGCCACGCCATACAGGGTGCCGGTAGCGTCGAACACCTCCACCAGCACGAACACCAGCACCACCTGCATCAGCACCGCCAGCGGCGCGCCGCCGTCGTGGTGCAGCAGGCCGGGGATATCCAGCTGCAGGAAGGTCTGCGCCAGGCTCGGCGGCAGCGACACCAGCCCGCCGTACTGCACATGGCCGATCGCCCAGGCGATGCCGGTCACGGCGAGGATGCCTATCAGGATCGCGCCTCGCACCTTGCGCGCTTCCAGGATCGCGATCAGCAAAAAGCCCCCGAGGGCCAGCAGCGGCGGCGCGCTGTCGAGCTTGCCCAGGGTGAGCATGGTGTCTTCATTGGCGATGATCACCTGCGATTTCTGCAGCGCGATGATCGCCAGGAACAGGCCGATGCCGGCCACGATCGCCGAACGCAGCGAGGCGGGAATACCGGCCACCAGCCAGGCGCGGATGCCGGTCAGCGACAGCACCCAAAACACCACGCCGGAGATGAACACCGCGGCCAGCGCCTGCTGCCACGGCAGCCCAGCCGCGCCGACTACAGTGAAGGCGAAGAAGGCGTTCAGGCCCATGCCCGGGGCCATGCCGACCGGGAAATTGGCCGCCAGTGCCATCACTGTCGAGCCGATGGCCGCCGCCAGGCAGGTGGCGACGAACACCGCGCCCGGGTCCATGCCGGTGGTGCCGAGGATCTCGGGGTTGACGAAGACGATGTAGGACATCGTCAGGAAGGTGGTCAGCCCGGCCAGCACTTCGGTGCGCACGCTGGTGCCGTGCTGGTGGAGCTTGAACAGGCGGTCGAACAGGGACATGGCGGCTTTCCGGCACAGGGGGGAGGCAGGAGGTTTGTGGCCCGTACAAAAGCCGACGCCCGCACTGGGCGGCCGTCCGGCGGGTGTTACTTGAGCGCCTTGAAGCGCAGACGCTTGGGACCGGCATCGTCACCGAGGCGACGCTTCTTGTCCTCTTCGTACTCGCGGTAGTTGCCCTGGAAGAACTCCACATGCGAGTCGCCTTCGAAGGCGATGATGTGCGTGGCGATACGGTCCAGGAACCAGCGATCGTGGGAGATCACGAACGTGTTGCCCGGGAACTCCAGCAGCGCATCTTCCAGTGCACGCAGGGTTTCGATGTCCAGGTCGTTGGACGGTTCGTCGAGCAGCAGCACGTTGCCGCCCTGCAGCAGGGTTTTGGCCATGTGCAGGCGGCCACGCTCACCACCGGACAGCGAGCCCACCATCTTCTGCTGGTCCTGGCCCTTGAAGTTGAAGCGGCCGATGTAGGCGCGCGACTGGATCTCGATGCCGTTGATGTTGAGGATATCCAGGCCGCCAGCGATTTCCTGGAACACGTTGTGGTTGCCGGTCAGTGCATCGCGGCTCTGGTCCACGTAGGACAGCTTGACGGTCGGGCCGACCACGATCTCGCCGGAATCCGGCTTTTCCTGGCCGGTGATCATCTTGAACAGGGTCGACTTGCCGGCGCCGTTCGGACCGATGATGCCGACGATGGCACCCGGCGGGATGATCATCGACAGGTTGTCGATCAGCAGGCGGTCACCGAACTTCTTGGAGACGTTCTTGAACTCCATCACCGAGTTGCCCAGGCGCTCGCCCGGCGGGATGAAGATTTCATTGGTCTCGTTGCGCTTCTGGTAGTCAACGCTCTGCAGCTCTTCCAGGCGGGCCAGACGGGCCTTGCCCTTGGTACGGCCGCCCTTGGCGTTCTGCCGCGACCACTCCAGTTCCTTCTGGATCGCCTTCTGGCGGGCCTTTTCCTGGTTGTCTTCCTGCTTCAGGCGCTCGTCCTTCTGCATCAGCCATTCGGTGTAGTTGCCCTTCCACGGAATGCCGCGGCCGCGGTCCAGTTCCAGGATCCACTCGGCGGCGTTGTCCAGGAAGTAGCGGTCATGGGTGACGGCCACCACGGTGCCGGTGTAGCGCGCCAGGAACTGCTCCAGCCATTCCACCGACTCGGCGTCCAGGTGGTTGGTCGGTTCGTCGAGCAGCAGCATGTCCGGCTTCTGCAGCAGCAGGCGGCACAGCGCGACGCGGCGCTTCTCGCCACCGGACAGGTTGCCGATCACCGCGTCCCACGGCGGCAGGCGCAGCGCGTCGGCGGCCACGTCCAGCTGGTTTTCCAGGGTGTGGGCATCGCCAGCGGCCAGGATCGCCTCCAGACGCTCCTGTTCCTTGGCCAGGGCGTCGAAGTCGGCGCCTTCCTCGGCATAGGCGGCGTACACGGCTTCCAGCGCGGCCTGGGCCTGCAGCACCTCACCGACGCCTTCCTCGACCGCTTCACGCACGGTCTGGGCCGGGTCCAGGCGCGGTTCCTGCTCCAGGTAGCCGACCTTGATGCCGGGCTGCGGGCGGGCCTCGCCCTCGAAATCGGTGTCCACGCCGGCCATGATCTTCAGCACGGTGGACTTGCCGGCGCCGTTCAGGCCCAGCAGGCCGATCTTGGCGCCCGGGAAGAACGACAGCGAGATGTCCTTGATGATCTGCCGCTTCGGCGGGACCACTTTGGACACCTTGTTCATGGTGTAGATGTATTGCGAGGACATGAAGTCTCCGTAGCGCACGCCCGTGCCCGGTCCGATGACGGACTGGGCCCAAGGCAAAAGGGAATAAGCGATTATAGCCGTAAGCCAGATGGGGCCGACGGTGCCGGAATCCCTTGCTGGTTTATGAATACGAAAGCCGGGAGCCGCTTCCAGCCGGAGTTCGTTCAGACGACGTGAGCATTATGGGAAGCGTCAACCAACCCAGCGAGGGCTAGCTATGAAGATGAACCGCCTTGTTGTCGCCGCGATGACCGCCCTGCTGGCGTTCGGCGCCACCGCTCCGGCCTTTGCTGCCGGTGATCGCGATAACCACGACCGTGGCCGCCATGGCTGGGATGATCGTGGCCGCGGGCATGACCGCGGCCGTGGGCACGGCCATGACCGTCGCGAATGGCGCGATGACCGCCGCCACTACAGCTCCGGCTATCGCGAGGGTTACCGCGACGCCCGGCGCAATGACCGCCGCTATCACGCCCCGCCGCGCGTGGTGTACCGCCCGTACGGCTTTGAGCGCGGGCACCGCTACAGCAACTACTACGGCGGCCCGGTCTATGTGGTCAATGACTACAACCGCTACCACCTGCACCGCCCGCGACATGGCCACCACTGGATCCGCGACGACCGCGGCAACATGCTGATGGTGGCCATGGCCACCGGCATCATCGCCGACATCGTGCTCAACCATTGAGCCTTGTCCCGGTCTGGTTAGAGGAAGGCGCCCGCAGGGGCGCCTTCTTCATGTAGGGCGGGAAAGGGAAATGGTTGCAGGCGGGACCGCCGGTGGCGGGCGGTGGTGGTGACGGAAGCGCTACAATCGGCAGCTCCCTCGCCCCGTACCAGGAGCTGTGATGTTCCCGCGTGATGCCCGTATCGAGTCCTATGATCCCGAGTTGGCCAAGGCCATCGCCGATGAGTGCCAGCGTCAGGAAGACCATGTCGAGCTGATTGCCAGCGAGAACTACGCCAGCCCGCTGGTGATGGAAGCGCAGGGCAGCCAGCTGACCAACAAATACGCCGAGGGCTACCCGGGCAAGCGCTACTACGGTGGCTGCGAGTACGTGGATATCGCCGAGAAGCTGGCGATCGACCGCCTCAAGCAGCTGTTTGGCGCCGATTACGCCAATGTGCAGCCGCACAGCGGCTCGCAGGCTAACCAGGCCGTGTACTTCGCGCTGCTGCAGCCGGGTGACACCATCCTGGGCATGAGCCTGGCCCACGGTGGCCACCTGACCCACGGGGCCAAGGTCAATGCCTCGGGCAAGATCTTCAATGCCTTCCAGTACGGTGTGAACGAGCAGGGCCTGATCGATTACGACGAAGTCGAGCGCCTGGCGCTGGAGCACAAGCCGAAAATGGTGGTGGCCGGTTTCTCCGCCTATTCGCAGATCGTCGACTGGGCGCGCTTCCGCGCCATCGCCGACAAGGTCGGTGCCTACCTGTTCGTGGACATGGCGCACGTCGCCGGTCTGGTCGCTGCCGGGGTCTACCCGAACCCGATCGAACACGCCCACGTGGTGACTTCCACCACCCACAAGACCCTGCGCGGCCCGCGCGGCGGCATCATCATCGCCAAGGGCGCCGGCGAGGAGATCGAGAAGAAACTGCAGTCGATCGTGTTCCCGGGCATCCAGGGCGGTCCGCTGATGCACGTCATCGCGGCCAAGGCGGTGGCCTTCAAGGAAGCGCTGGAGCCGGAATTCAAGGCCTACCAGCAGCAGGTGGTGAAGAACGCCCAGGCGATGGCCAACACCCTGATCGTCCGCGGCTACAAGATCGTCTCCGGTGGCACCCAGAACCACCTGATGCTGGTGGACATGATCGGCAAGGACGTGTCCGGCAAGGACGCGGAAGCCGCATTGGGCAAGGCCCACATCACCGTCAACAAGAACTCGGTGCCCAACGACCCGCGTTCGCCGTTCGTGACCTCGGGTCTGCGCCTGGGCACGCCGGCAGTGACCACCCGCGGTTACCTCGAGCAGGACTGCGTGGATCTGGCCAACTGGATTGCCGACGTGCTCGATGCGCCGGCCGATGAGACGGTGATCGCCCGCGTGCGCGATGCGGTCAGCGCGCAGTGCAAGAAGTATCCGGTCTACGGTTGATGCGCCGCCAGTGCCGGCGGTTTGCCGGCGCTGTGTCGTTGCAGGGATCGCCACTGTGATGGTGGCCAAACCCCGGGCCGGGCAGCCTTGCTCCCTCCCGGGGTTTGCTGTATCTGCGTTGTAGTGGTTCCCGCGCCGCGTTGCCGGCGCCCGATGTTGAAGGCCAGAGAGATGCATTGCCCGTTCTGCCAGCACAACGATACCCGCGTGATCGATTCACGCGTTTCCGAAGACGGCGCGACCATCCGCCGTCGCCGCGGTTGCGAGGCGTGCGGTGAACGTTTCAGCACGATCGAGACCATCGAGCTGAAACTGCCGGTCATCATCAAGAGCGATGGCGGGCGCGAGGCGTTTGATGCACGCAAGTTGCGGGTGGGGTTCGACCGCGCGCTGCAGAAGCGGCCGGTCTCGGAAGAGCGGATCGAAGCGGCGGTCCGTGCCGTGGTGCATCAGCTGCGCATGTGTGGCGAGCGCGAAGTGCCGTCGATCAAGGTCGGTGGTTTCGTCATGGATGAGCTGCGCAAGCTCGACCATGTCGGCTATGTGCGCTTCGCCTCGGTCTACCGCAGCTTCGAGGATGTGGCCGATTTCCGCGACGAGATCGAGAAGCTCGAACGCGATATGCCGGCCGCTGACGGCCAGCTCCCGCTGCTGGAAGACGGCGCATCGGCGGATGGACGCCCAGCCAAGCCCGCCAAACGTTGAATCTGGCGCCAGGCGGCGTAGCGCGGGTGTGGCCGTGGCCGCGCGTCACGGCGGGTCGTGAATCCGGATGCTGACCGTCAACCTGCGTGATCACCCCGCTCTGGTGCCGGCGCTGGCCGCCGCGCACGTCCAGGCCTTTGGCAATCTGTTGCCGGACTGGAGCGTGGCCCAGGCCGAAGCCGAGTTGCGGGCGCAGCAACGCGACGCCATTCCCTGCACCTGGTTGGCGATGGACGCCGGAAACTGGCTCGGTTCGGTGAGCCTGCTGCACGACGATCACGAGCAGATCCGCGGCTGGTCGCCGTGGTTGGCCTCGCTGTATGTGAAACCCGAGGCGCGTGGCAGGGGTGTAGGTGCGGCGCTGGTGGAACATGCCATCGTCCAGGCCGCCGCTTTCGACGTTGCGGAGCTGTACCTGTACTGCGAAGCACCGATGGTGGCGTGGTACCGCTCGCTGGGCTGGCAGGTGCATGCCCGCCTGCCGCTGGGCCCGCTCGCGGTCACGGTGATGGCGGTGGAGACCGGTCGCCGCTAGACGTGCCGCACTGCAAGTACGGTCTGCCGGCGCATACACTGCCCCCTCGTCCGTTGTCGCATCTGGCAATGGGCCGCTGACGTAATGAGGTCCCCGATGAGCCACTTCACCGCCACCGATCACCTGCTGATGGCCCGCGCGCTGCGTCTGGCCGAACGCGCTGCGTGGACGACGCGGCCCAATCCGATGGTCGGCTGTGTGATCGCGCAGGGTGAGGACGTCGTGGGCGAGGGCTGGCACCAGCGTGCCGGCGGGCCGCATGCGGAAGTGTTCGCCTTGCGCCAGGCCGGCGAGCGCGCACGCGGTGCCACCGCCTACGTGACCTTGGAGCCCTGTGCGCATTACGGGCGCACGCCGCCGTGCGCGCTGGCGCTGATCCAGGCGGGCGTGTCGCGGGTGGTGGCGGCGATGGCCGATCCGTTTCCCGATGTGGATGGCGGCGGCTTCGCCCTGCTGCGGCAGGCCGGCATCACGGTCGAGGTGGGTTTGATGGCTGCTCAGGCGCGCGTGCTCAATGCCGGCTTCCTGTCGCGGATCGAACGTGGCCGGCCGCTGGTGCGGGTCAAACTGGCCGGCAGTCTGGACGGGCGCACCGCCATGGCCGATGGCCAATCCAAATGGATCACCGGCGAGGCGGCGCGGGCCGACGTGCAGCACTGGCGGGCGCGGGCCGGGGCCATCCTGACCGGTGCAGCGACCGTGCTGGCCGATGATCCGGTATTGACCGCACGGCCCGATCACGGCGAATTCCTGCCGCCGCTGCGGGTGGTGCTGGACGCACGGCTGCGCACCCTGGGTTGCGTGCGGGTGCGTGAGGGCGGGGCGCCGACGTTGTACCTGCATGACCCGGCACTGGCCGCACCGGTGCTGGCCGGGGTCGAGTTCGTGCCCTCGCCGCTGCAGGCCGATGGCCGCTTCGATCTGGCGGCGGTGATGGCGCTGCTGGCCGCCCGGGGTACCAACGAGGTGCATGTCGAAGCCGGGCCGACCCTGTGTGGTGCCCTGCTGCAGGCCGGACTGGTCGACGAACTGCTGCTCTACATCGCGCCATTGCTGATGGGCGATGCCGCGCGCCCGTTGCTGGCCGGGCTGGGGATCGCGACGATGGCCCAGACCGTGCCGCTGGAGCTGGCCGATGTGCGCATGCTGGGCAAGGACCTGCGGCTGTTGCTGCGTCCGGTCTGAGCAGGCGTAACCAGCGCGGCCGTTGCGAATGAAAACGGGAGCCCGAGGGCTCCCGCTGGATCTGAGGCGCTGTAACGCGGATCAGAAGCTGGCGCGGACGCCGGCCAGGTACTGGGTGGTGTCTTCGATGAACTGGATTTCGCCCACCACACCCCAGGTCTTGTTGAAGCTGATCTGGCCGCCGAGGTTGCCGACGAAGGTGCTGTCCATGTCGCTGCCATCCATGACGCCGGCCTTCAGCCACGCTTCGGTGCGGGCCGAGGGCTTGCCGCGGACGCCGACGGTGGCGCGTCCGGCGGTGGAGTGATCCTTGCCGGTACCGTTGAAGCCCGGCATGCCGGAGATCTTCACCTTGGCGTTAATCCGTACTGCGGCGATGTCGGCGGTGAAGTCCACACGCTCGCTCATGTTCATGTGGTAGCCGATACCGAGTTCCGGCTGGGCCAGATCGACTTTCAGGCGCGCGCCGGCAGCGGAATAGCTTTTGGAAACCGTCGAATAGCCGCCGAACACATGGACCTGCGGAGCGATCGCGAACGAGCCGCGGATGTAGCCGCCGTCGCCTTTGGGGTCGTCCAGTAGATCGTCGTTGATCTGGACCTGGGTCCAGCCACCTTCCACATAGGTGTAGCTCATCTCGTCAGCGGAAGCGACGAACGGGGTGGCCGCCAGCAGGGCAGCCAGAATCAGGGTCTTACGCATGGAATTCCTCTCTAAGAAGTGATGTCCGTTTCAGTCGGCCGGTTGCGG
The DNA here is from genome assembly GCF_056760315.1 of Stenotrophomonas sp. STEN014. NCBI lineage: Bacteria > Pseudomonadati > Pseudomonadota > Gammaproteobacteria > Lysobacterales > Lysobacteraceae > Stenotrophomonas > Stenotrophomonas sp. STEN014. The sequence continues at coordinate 13,767 of NZ_JBRREN010000002.1, forward strand.
GCCGATCGCGCGACTTCGTGTCGTGCACGCAGATTTTAACATTCATATTACAAAGGTCGAGCTTCAGGCCGGGCTGGTACAATGCGCACGCCGGATTTTCCGGCACTCACAAACGTCTTCAGGGCGGGGTGCAATTCCCCACCGGCGGTAGGGGTGCAAGCCCGAGCCCGCGAGCGCTTTGTCCATCTGTCCTCCAGATAGATGCGTTGAAGGTCAGCAGATCCGGTCAGATGCCGGAGCCGACGGTCATAGTCCGGATGAAAGAAGACGGTGTTGCGGGCCCTGACGGGTCCGTGCGCCTGCATGCCTTGCGGCGTTTTTCGCTCACTTTTCGCGGAGAACGTTAGTGTTTACTGGAATCATCGAAGGCGTCGGCCGGCTGGCCGCACGCGAACCCCTCGGCGGCGATGTCCGCTTCACCTTCAGCGTGGGCACTCTGCCGTTCGATCACGTGCAGCTGGGCGAGAGCATTGCCGTCAATGGCGTGTGTCTGACTGTGATCGACTTTGACGGCAGCAGTTTCAAGGCCGATGCCTCAACTGAAACCCTGGCGCTGACGACGCTTGGTGTGCTGACCGAGGGGGCCGTGATCAATCTGGAACGCGCCATGCGCCCGACCGACCGCCTCGGCGGGCATCTGGTCAGCGGCCATGTCGATGGTCTGGGCCAGGTGCTGTCCATCCACGAGGACGCGCGCGCGCTGCGCTGGCGTTTTGCCGCGCCCAAGGCGCTGCTCAAGTACATCGTCAAAAAGGGCTCGATCTGTGTCGATGGCGTCAGCCTCACGGTGAACGAGGCCGATGACGAAGGCTTCGAAGTCGCGCTGATTCCGCACACCGTCGCCAATACCGCTTTTTCCGCCACCACCGTGGGCAGTGCGGTCAATCTGGAAATCGATCTGGTCGCCCGCTATGTCGAGCGCCTGCTGGGCCAAGGAGCCACGTCATGAGTTTCGCCCCCATCCCCGAACTGCTGGAAGAAATCCGCGCCGGCCGCATGGTCGTGATCGTCGATGACGAGGACCGTGAGAACGAGGGCGACCTGATCATGGCCGCCGAGCTGGTCCGGCCGTCGGATATCAACTTCATGGTCACCCACGCCCGGGGCCTGGTGTGCCTGTCGGTCACCCGCGAGCGCACCGCGCAGCTGGGTCTGACGCCGATGGTGCAGAAGAACACCGCCCAGTTCCACACCAATTTCACCGTCAGCATCGAGGCGGCCGAAGGCGTGACCACGGGTATCTCCGCCCATGACCGCGCCCACACCATCCGCACCGCGATCCAGCCCAACGCCAGGCCGTCGGACCTGACCCAGCCGGGCCATATCTTCCCGCTGACCGCCCAGCCCGGTGGCGTGCTGACCCGCGCCGGCCACACCGAGGCGGCCAGTGACCTGCCGCGCATGGCCGGGCTCGAAGCGGCCGGCGTGCTGGTGGAAATCCTCAATGCCGACGGCACCATGGCGCGCCGCCCGGAGCTGGAGGTGTTCGCCCGCGAGCATGGCTTGAAGATCGGCTCGATCGCCGACCTGATCGCCTACCGGCTGGCCACCGAGCACACCGTCGAGCGCGTGGACGAGCGCGGCATCAGCACCGAGTTCGGCCCGTTCCAGCTGATCACCTACCGTGACCGGATCGCCCACGACCTGCATTTCGCGCTGGTCCGCGGCACCCCGGACAAGGCCACCCCGACCCTGGTGCGGGTGCAGGTGGAAAACCCGCTGGCCGATCTGCTGCACTGGCGGCGGGAGGACTTCGGCGTGGCCAATACCGATGCGCTGCGCGCGATCGATGCGGCCGGCAGCGGGGTGATGGTGGTGCTCTCGGCACCGCGCGATACCGATGCGCTGCTGGCCCGGATCCGCGCCCAGGGTGAAACCGCAGGCAAGAGCAAGGATGTCGGCCAGTGGCGGCGCAATGGCGCCGGCGCGCAGATCCTGGCCGACCTCGGTCTGGGCAAGCTGCGGGTGCTGGGCACCCCGCGCCGGCAGATCGGACTGGCCGGATATGGCCTGGAAATCGTCGAAACCGTGCAGGTGCCGGTCCCGTAACGGCCGGCAAGCGGTACTGACGCGTTAAACTTACCCACCTTTTGGACCCCCGCACCCCATGAGCCACTACGAAGGCGACCTCCGCCCGGCCGGATCGGCCCGTTTTGCCATCATCGCCAGCCGCTGGAACGCCCGCATCACCGATGCGATGGTGGCCGGTGCGCGGCAGAGCCTGGCCGGCAACGGTATCGGCGAGGACGCCATCGATGTGGTGCGGGTGCCGGGTGCGTGGGAAATCCCGCTGGTGGCCGCGCGGCTGGCCGCCGCCGGCCAGCATGCGGCGATCATCACCCTGGGCTGTGTGATCCGCGGCGATACCCGCCATTACGAACACGTGGCCGACCGTTGTGCCGAGGGCCTGATGCGCACGCAGCTGGACTTTGGCGTACCGGTGCTCAATGGCGTGCTGGCGGTGGAGCGGGTGGAGGATGCCGAGGCGCGCGCCGGCGGCAGCCACGGCAACAAGGGGGAGGAAGTCGCTTTGGCGGCATTGGAAATGGTCAATCTTCTGGAACAGCTGCCATGAACAACAAGAACAACGGCAGGCCCGCCGGAAAGCCGGTCCGTCGCGACGGTATCGATCCGGTGCTGCGTTCGCGCGCACGCCGCCGCGCCCTGCAGGCGATCTACGCCTGGCAGATTTCCGGTGGCAACGCCGACTCGCTGCTGGCGCAGTTCGCGCACGAGCAGGCCCATGAAATCGCCGATCTGGCGTACTTCGAGAACCTGCTGCGTGGCGTGCTGGACAACCGCCGCGACATCGATGAGGCGCTGGCGCCGTTTGTCGACCGTGGGGTGGAAGAAGTCGATGCGATCGAACGTGCGGTGCTGCGCGTGGCGGCCTACGAGCTGCGCTACCGCCTGGACGTGCCGTACCGGGTGGTGATCAACGAGGCGATCGAAACCGCCAAGCGTTTCGGTTCCGAACACGGCCACACCTACGTCAACGGCGTGCTCGACCGTGCCGCGCTGGAATGGCGCAAGACCGAATCGGGCCAGTAAGCCGACGGCGGCGGTGCCGCCGGTTCACCCTGAACGCGCCGGGGCCGGCATCATCGGCACCGGCGTTGTCGTTTGCGGGAGTTGATGAAGTGAGCCTTGACGAGTTTGGCCTGATCGAGCGGATCGCCGCGCGTACCCGTGCGCGCGCGGACATCGCGCTGGGCATCGGCGATGACGCGGCGCTGCTGCAGCTGCCGCCCGGGCAGCAGCTGGTGGTCACCGCCGATACGCTCAACGCCGGCGTGCATTTCCCGCCCGAGACGCTGCCGGCCGATATCGGCTGGAAGGCGCTGGCGGTGAACCTGTCCGATCTGGCCGCGATGGGCGCGCAGCCGGCCTGGTGCACGCTGGCCCTGTCGCTGCCAGAGGCCGATCCGGACTGGATCGAGGCGTTTGCCGATGGCTTCTTCGCTCTGGCCGATGCCCATGGCATCGCCCTGATCGGCGGCGATACCACGCGCGGTCCGCTGTCGATCTCGATCACCGCGATGGGCTGGGTGCCGGCAGGCCAGGCGCTGCGGCGCGATGCTGCCCGGGTGGGCGACGATGTCTGGGTCAGTGGCCATCCCGGTGAGGCCGCCGGTGCGCTGCAGCTCTGGCAGCAGGGCGGTCTGGACGTGCGCGCCGCCGCGGTCGACGGCGATCTCGAACGGCTGCGCCAGCGCCTGCAGCGGCCGGCACCACGGCTGCAGTTGGGGCTGGCGCTGCGCGGGCTGGCCCATGCGGCGGCCGATGTGTCCGATGGCCTGCTGGCCGACCTCGGCCATATCGCCTCACGCAGCGGCGTGGCGGCTGTAGTGAAGGGCGAGGCGGTGCCGTTGTCGTCCGCCCTGCGCCGCGCGTTTGGCGCCGCTGCCGCCTTGGACTGCGCGTTGCGTGGTGGCGACGACTACGAGCTGTGCTTCACCGCCGCGCCGGAACAGCGCCTGGCTTTGGAAGCGGTGGCATCGCGGCTTGCGCTGCCGCTGACGCGTATCGGTGTGATCGTCGCAGGCCAGGGTGTCCGCTGCGAAGGTGATGCCAACGGCGCGCGCGCCGGTGGCTACCGGCATTTCACCGGGTAGCCTGCTCCTGCTCTGCGCCTACAGCGGCAGCACCTTGCCCGGATTGAGGATGCCGTCCGGGTCCAGGGCCTGCTTGATCGCGCGCATTGTCGCCAGCGTGGCCGGTGAAAACGCCTGGGCCATGAAGTCGCGCTTGGCCACGCCGATGCCGTGCTCGCCGGACAGCGTTCCGCCCAGTTCCAGTGCCAGTGCGAAGACCTTGGGCAGGGCGGTATGGGCGCGCGCGTTCTCGCCGGCATCGTCCGGGTGGTAGAGGATGTTGACGTGCAGGTTGCCGTTGCCGGCATGGCCGAAGGTGACGATCGGCAGCTTGGCCTCGAGCGAAAGCCGTTGCACACCCTCCACCAGGTCGGGGATGCGCGAGACCGGCACCACCACGTCCTCGTTGATCTTGCCCGGGGCGATGCTTTTCAGCGCCGGTGACAATGCCCGTCGCGCGGCCCACAGTTTGTCGCGCGCGCTGCCGTCGGTGGCGACATCCAGTGCCAGCAGGCCATCGCCTTCGGCGGCTTGCGCCAAGGCATTGAGCAGGTAGGGCAGGGTGTCATCATCACCATCGGCGTCGATAAGCAGCATCGCGCCGGCCTCGGGTACCTGCGCGCCATTGCGGCGCAGCAGCTCCAGGCTTCGCGCATCCATGAATTCGAGCATGGTCGGGGTGACCGGCTGCGCCATCACTCGCGACACCGCGGCCGCGGCCGCACTGGCATCGCGATAGAGCACCCGCAGCCCGGCCTGCGCGCGCGGGCGCGGGGCCAGTTTGAGCGTGGCTTCGACGATCAGCGCCAGCGTGCCTTCGCTGCCGACGATCAGATGGGTCAGGTCGTAACCGGTGGCGTCCTTGGTATAGGCGCCACCGCACTGGATCAACTCCCCGCTGCCGGTTATGGCCACCAGCCCGAGCACGTTGTCGCGGCTGGTGCCGTATTTGACCGCGCGCGGACCGCCGGCATTGCAGGCCAGGTTGCCGCCGATGCTGCAGATCTCGGCGCTGGACGGGTCCGGCGGCCAGAACAGGCCGTGCGGCACCAGCGCCTGCTGCAGGTCGCCGTTGAGCACGCCCGGCTCGACCACCGCGCAGCGGTCGCCGGGGCGGATCTCGAGAATGCGGTTCATGCGTGCGAACGACAGCACGATGCCGCCGGCGGTGGGCACCGCCGCGCCGGTGGTGCCGGTGCCGGCACCGCGCCCGACCAGCGGCACACCGTGCTCGCGGCAGGCGCGGACGATGGCCTGTACCTGTTCGCGCGTGCTCGGCAGGGCGACGCCCAGTGGCAGCGCGTGGCGCCAGGAGTTGTCCCGGGCATGGGCTTCCAGTGCGGCGGCATCGGTGCGCCAGGCCTCGCCGAGCAGCTGGGTCAGGATCTGGTGGAAGGCGGCAGGCAGCGAGTTCATGGGCGTTGGCTCAAATCAGGGGCGCGCTGCTGGACCAGGCGCCAGCCGCACACGCAGAGAAACAGCGGCAGCCACACCCAGCGCAGCTCCGAGAGTACGGTCTGCAGACCCCGGGCGCTGAAGAACTGGTTGGCGAAGGGTGAGACCCGGATAGGTCGCCACGGCGCGAACAGGCGCGCGTCGTTCCACGGCCACCACAGGGCGACGCCCAGGCCGCCGGAGGTCAGCGCGTCAAGCAGTGGATGCGACAGTGCACAGATGAGGACAAAGGCAGCGGCCTGCAACCGCCCGGCATTCACTGCGCGTGCGCCCAACAGAGCCAGGAAACCCAGCAGGGCTGCGAACAGCATCGAATGGCTGGCGCCGCGATGGCCGAGCGCATCGGCGTAGGGGATCTGCAGCGCGAAGGCGAGCACGTCCGCATCGGGCAGCATCGCCGCGACGAGGCCGGCCGCGAGCAGCCGTGGCGGGAGGCGGCCGCGGTCACTGGCGCACCACAGCGCCAACGGAACTGCGGCATGGGTGAAAACGCTGGGCATCAGCAGTCGTCGGCGCGGAAAGCGTCGCGGATCCAGTGCAGCTGGGGTGGCTCGCCGCTGGCATCAACCACGTCGAAGCGGCAGGCTGCCTGGGCCAAGGCCGGCTGGCTGGCCAGATACAGCTGTGCGGCATGCAGCAGCTTGCGGCGTTTGCCGGTGTCGACCGAGGCCGCGCCGCCACCGAAGGCGGCCGAGCGCCGATAGCGCACTTCCACGAACACCACGCTGTCGCCGACCGGGTCGTGCATCACCAGGTCCAGTTCGCCGCCGCGGAAGCGGACATTGCTGGCCCGCCAGCGCAGGCCGGCGCTCTCCAGCAGCGTCCGGGCGGCGGCTTCGACCGCCGCGCCGCGTTGCGACGGCTCAGCGGCCATCACCGATTGCGACCGGCCGTCCGCCGCTGAAGGTCGACCAGGCCGGGGTGCGGATCACATTGCCGAAGCCGTCCAGCAGCAGGCTGCCGGTGGCGCCCTGCAGTCCGCCCTGGGTAGCGTTGGCCAGCTTCTCCAGATAGGCGCTGATCTTCCAGGCGTCATGGCCGAAGGCGAACAGGCGCGCGGCGCCGCCGCGGGCGGTGGGCAGCGTGGCCGCCAGGCTGCTGGCGGCCGGCAGGCCGGCCACGCCGCGTGCGGTCCAAGCTTCGCCCGGGAACACGATGCCATCCAGCGCGCTGTCTTCCTCGGCCTTGCCGGTATTGCTGAGCAGCTGCGAGGTGCCGATGCGGCTCACCGCCGACAGGCCGGCCAGCGCCAGCTGCGGCGCCAGTGCGCGCGCCTGGTTGCCCTTGACCGCCAGGAACACCGCGTCCACGCCGTTGGCCTGGCGCAGCTGGCCGCCGATATCGCCGGGGGCATCGCCCACGCTGATGCTGGCGGTGACCTTGCCGCCGCGCTCGTTGAAGCGCTCCTTGAAGGCGGCGCTGGCGCGACGCCCGGCATCGTCATTGCTGGCGATGATCAGCACGTTGCCGCGCTCGCGGCCGAGCAGGTATTCGGCGGCGATGATGCCGTCGTCCTCCGGGGCCAGCGAGAAGGCGGCGTTGCCCGGCGGCGGGGTGTCCTTGCCGCGGTTCAGGGCCAGCATCGGCACCGGCAGCTGGTCACGTTGGAACAGTGCATCGACTTCCTCGCGCCCCAGCGGGCCGACGATGAAATCGGCCCCGTCTGCTGCCGCCTTGTCATAGGCGGCGCTGGCGCCCGCGGCCGTGCCCTTGGTGTCTAGGAAATCGATCTGCGGACGGCGCCGGGTTTCACCGTAGTAGCCGGCCAGCAGGCCGTCGCGCACCGGTGCGGCGGCGGTGGCCATGTTGCCGCTGAGCGGCAGCAGCACCGCCAGCTTGAGCGGCGGCCGGTAGCCATCGGCCTCGGCCGGCGGTCGCTTGCCGGTATCCAGCTGCCAGGCGGCATCGCGGTCGAACGGGCGCGGCAGCGGCAGGCCGCGGGCGATCAGGGCGCGGCCGGCGAAGTTGTAGAGCGGATCGCCGGCCGGCAGTGCGGCGGTGCGGCTGCCCAGGGTGGCATCGTCCAGGCCGGCCAGCAGGCGGGTGATGGCGCGCTGGTTGTCGGCGCGTGCGCTGCCGCTGAGCGCCACTGCCGCGCGGGCGCGATCGGCCGCGGCATTGAAGGCGTCACCGGAGGCTTCAAAGGCCTGGGCGCGGGCCAGGTGCCAGCGCGCCTGCAGCGCGACCGGCAGCTGTTCCGGGCGTTCGCCCAGCGCCTGCAGCGCGGCGGCCGGCTGTTTGTCCTGCAATGCCAGTTCGGCACAGAGCAGGCTGAAGCGCTGGCGGCTGGCACCGCCGAGCTGGCGCATCTGCACCTGCGCCATCAGCATGCGTGCGCGGGCACTGTCACCGGCTTCGTGCCAGGCGAAGGCGGCGTCGGCCAGCAGTTGTGATTTGGCCGCACCGCGGGCTGCGCCGGCCTGGGCTTCCAGCTGTTGCGCCGCCTCGCGCGGCTTGCCCTGTTCCAGCAGGGCGATGGCCGCCTGCTGGGCCGGTGAGCTGGTGGGAGCCACGCTGGTGGTGGCGCAGCCCACGAACAGCAGCATCGACAATGACAGGGCGGAAATCCGTGCGACTGGCTTGTTCATTTGGGGTCCGTTCGACAGGGCGCGGCAGTGCCGGGCTGGGGAAACGGTACGATTCTAACCTTGGCCCATGGAAATACCGATGATGAGTACCGCTGCTGCCACCTTGTATGTCGTTGCCACGCCGATCGGCAATCTGGCCGATCTGAGCCCGCGCGCGCAGGAGGTGTTGCGCACGGTGGCCGCGATCTGCGCCGAGGACACGCGCCATACCGGCCAGCTGCTGTCGCACTTCGGGATCAGCAAGCCGCTGGTGGCGCTGCACGACCACAACGAAGAGGCGATGGCGCAGCGTGTGGTGGCGCGTCTGCAGGGCGGCGAATCGCTGGCGGTGGTCAGCGATGCCGGCACGCCGCTGGTCAGCGATCCGGGTTTCCGGCTGGTGCGCGCCGCGCGCGCGGCGGGAATCAAGGTCAGCCCGGTGCCGGGTGCCTGCGCGGCGATCGCCGCGCTGAGCGTGGCCGGCTTGCCCAGCGACCGCTTCCTGTTCGAGGGCTTCCTGCCGGCCAAGGGGGCGGCGCGGCGCGATCGTCTGCAGCGGCTGGCCGGTGAAACCGCCACGCTGGTGTTCTACGAGTCTTCGCACCGTATCGAAGAGTCGCTGGCCGACATGGTTGCCGTCTTTGGTGCCGAGCGTCCGGCGGTGATCGCCCGCGAGCTGACCAAGCTGTTCGAGACCGTGCTTGATGGCGCTCTGGCTGGTCTGCTGGCGCAGGTCCAGGCCGATCCCAACCAGCGCAAGGGCGAGTTCGTGGTGATGGTGCAGGGCGTCGGTGACGATGAGGCGGGCAAGATCGCCGAAGGCCGTCGCCTGTACGCCAAGCTCAACGAGCACCTGCCGCCGTCCACCGCCGCCAAGCTGGCCGCCGAACTGAGCGGTGCGCCGCGCAAGGCGCTGTATGGCCAGGCGGGAAATGAGTGAGCTGAGCTGGCGGGCCGATTCTCCGGCCGCGTTGCAGGCGCAGCTGGGACTGGAAGGACTGCCGGCCGAGCAGGCTGCACTGCTGGAGAAGAAGCCTCGTGAGCGCTGGCTGATGGCGGCGTGGCTTGCGGTCAATGCCGGCACGCTGGCCTATCCGCTGCGGGTGCACGGCAGTGAGCGTCCGGACTTCCTGCTCTCCGCCCCCGGGATGGCCATCGGTGTGGAGTGCATGGAGGTGGTGCCAGAGGAGCTGAAGCGGCTGCAGCCGCAGCTGCGTGAGATCAACTCCGGCTGGGTGCAGCCGGTGCTGGCGCCGGGCCAGCATGACTGGGACTGGTCCAACCCGCTGCTGCAGCGACTGCTTGCGCCCAGGGGCGGCCGCCCCGGCTTCGATGACGAGGATCCGCAGGGCCTGTGGTTGGCGGTGATGCGTTGGGCGGTGGCCAAGAAGCGCGAGGTCATCGCCCGCCATGGCTTTGCGCGGCAGTCGCGCAACGTGCTGTTGCTGCATGACAACTGGCCGTTGCCAGCCATGCCCTGCGTGCGCCTGTATGAAGGAGCGGCGGCAACCCGCTGGCAGCACTTGATGGAGCTTTTGCAGCAGGCCCTGCAGGCGGAGTCGGCGTTTTCGGACTGGCAGCAGGTGGCGATCGTGCAGGCGCCGGTGGTGTGGCAGTTGCAGGCTGACGGGGTCGCGGCGCTGGAACGTGCCTGATCGGGCCGTTGCGCCGATGGTGGGTCAAATGCGGGCGCGCCGTGCGACAATGCGCGCGGCGGAGTCGGCCAGACAGTCGCGTCATCCTTTCGGGGATGCCGAGGAAAGTCCGGGCTCCACAGGGCAAGGTGCCAGGTAACGCCTGGGCGGCGCAAGCCGACGGAAAGTGCAACAGAAAGATACCGCCGAACGGTCCTTCGGGATGCGTGGTAAGGGTGAAATGGTGCGGTAAGAGCGCACCGCGAGTCTGGCAACAGACCGGCACGGCAAACCCCACCTGGAGCAAGACCAAATAGGGACCTAATGGCGTGGCCCGCGTCGGGTCCGGGTAGGTTGCTTGAGCGTATCGGTGACGGTGCGCCTAGAGGAATGACTGTCCACGACAGAACCCGGCTTATCGGCCGGCTCCGCCACTTTCCTCTCGTGCCTGCGCAAGCTCGGCTCTGCCCGATCCGCGGCGTCCGTGTTGGCGGGCTGCGCATGGCACCGGCCCCCGGATGCCGCTGTGGTTCTGCCGGTGAGGCTTGCCCGTCGACACAGTTCCTGGTCGTCTTTCGGCATTCCATATATAGGGAATGCCGGCAGATGCGGCCCTCCCCGTGCCGGTCTTGTCATTCCCCGGCGAGCGGAATCTCCAGTCGCGTTTCCCCGGTGAACCGGCCGTGCGGGCCGAAGCGGCGCTCGTGGATGAAGCCGCGGCCGTCATAGTCGATGGCAATCACGGTGCTGGCGCGGGTGCCGTAGTCCTGGCCACGGATGAAGGCGGGCGCCAGGCGCCGCTCCAGCTCCAGTGACATCCCGGTTGCCGGCAGCTCGGCATCGGCGGGCTGATGCTCGTCGGCCAGTGCGCTCCAGATCGGGTCCAGCGTGGTGCCGCTGCTGGCCACCCATCCTTCAACGGCATTGGCCAGGCGCCGGGTCTTCGGCCATGGGGTGTCCGGGGCGCCGTTGGACATGCTGTGGATGCCGGGCGTCAATATCCGTGCCGCCGGCGGATGGTTGCCCAGATAGCAGCAGGTGTCGGCATCTGCCACCAGCAGGTTGAACGGTGCGAAGGCCGGGGCGCGGGCGGCAAGCGCGTTCGCGTAATGGCTGGCGTTTCGGGGATCGGCCAGATAACCGGCAATCAACTCGCCGCGCGAAGGTCCACCGGCCTGGGCGCTGGGGGTACGCACATTGGTGACCACGGCGGCATGGCCGCGCAGGTTGACCCCCATCCAGCTGCCACCCGAGCGCAGGTCGCGTCCGGCGATCACGTCGGCCTGTGGTTCCGGCCAGTGCTGCAGAGGGGCGGCCGGGCGTGCATGGAATTCATCGCGGTTGCCGGCCATCAGCAGGCGCCAGCGGGGATGGCATTTCCAGGCAAGGGCGACAAGGCACATGGCGCCAGTGTGCCGCGTCGCGCAGTTTCCAGCTATCCCAGGCTGAATGGTGATGTAGTTGGCGGTCGCTTTTCACGCGATCTCTACAGTGCTGAATTTTATGAAAATCTTAAAATTTGAAATGAAACAGCCACTTGTGGATAAACCTTGAACAAGTCTCTAAACATCGCCGCAAACCATTGATGCGGCTGACGATTTTGTGTGTGGAAAGTTGTTGACAACCGTATGGCCACTGCTAAGGTGGGCATCAGAGGGAAAACCGGGTTTTTTGTGGTTTTTCGTGGTTCAATGATTTCCCCATACGCAAGCAGACGAACGGGTGCATTCGGGTGTTTCAGGGTGAGACGGCCATCACGGTTGACGACAAGGGACGCATGGCGGTGCCCACCGCCTACCGCGACCTGGTCGCGCGTGCCAGCGGCAACCGTCTTGTGCTGACCTACAACCCGTTCGAGGCCGGTTGCCTGTGGTTGTACGCAGAGCAGGAGTGGGAGCGGGTGCGGGACGATGTGATGGCCAAACCCAATACCCAGCGCGTGGTGCGCACCCTGCAACAGAAACTTGTCGGTTCCGCTGCCCATCTGGAACTGGATGGCAACGGCCGCATCAGCCTTCCGTCGAGCCATCGCAGCGCGGTGGGCATTGAAAAGAAGGCGGTATTGATGGGAATGGGTGACAAGTTCGAATTGTGGAGCGAGCAAGCGCATCGCGCACTGATCCAGCAGACGTTGTCTGACGAGGATCTGGGCGATGGGCTGCTCGACCTGAAGTTGTGAGCCGGGGTGCCCGGGTGCGCGGTCAAGCGCAAGCCGGTCACCCTCCGGTGTCGCAGCCGCCGGCGGCTCATCTGCCGGTGCTGTACACCCAGGTCCTGCAGGGCCTGAGGGTGATCGAAGATGGTACGTATCTGGATGGCACGTTCGGTCGCGGCGGTCACGCCGGCGGCGTGCTGCGCCTGCTCGGTCCGAATGGACGCCTGCTGGTGATGGACAAGGATCCCGAGGCCATTGCCGTGGCCGAGCGTGATTTCCTGCCCGATGGCCGCGTGGCGATCTACCGTGGCAGCTTCGCCGATCTGTTGAACTGGGAGAAAACTGCCGCCGGTCTGGACGGTGTGCTGTTCGATCTGGGCGTGTCCTCGCCGCAGCTGGACGTGGCCGAACGCGGTTTCAGCTTCGGCAAGGACGGTCCGCTGGACATGCGCATGGACCCCGATTCGGGCGAGAGCGCGGCGCAGTGGCTCAACCGCGCCGAAGAGCGCGAAATCGCCGATGTGCTGTTCAACTATGGCGATGAGCGGCAGAGCCGCCGCATCGCCCGTGCGATCGTGGCCCGCCGCGCCACCCAGCCGTTCAGCCGCACCGCCGAGCTGGCCGAGCTGATCGCCTCGGTGATGCCACGCGGCAAGGACAAGATCCACCCGGCCACGCGCAGCTTCCAGGCCATCCGCATCCACATCAACCGCGAATTGGCCGACCTCGAGGCCGGGCTGGAGGCGGCGATGGCGCGGCTCAAGCCGGGTGGCCGGCTGGCGGTGATCAGCTTCCATTCGCTGGAAGACCGTATCGTCAAGCAGTTCATGAACCGCCACGCCAAGGCGCCGCCGGCCAATCGCCGTCTGCCCGAAGCCAGTGTGTTCGTGCCGACGCTGGATCTGATCGGTGGTGCGATCAAGGCCGAGGACGACGAGCTGGCAGTCAATCCGCGCGCGCGCAGCGCGGTGCTGCGCGTGGCCGAAAAACGTGAGGTGGCCGCATGAGCCGCCTGCTGCTGATCGTGCTGCTGGCCTGCACCATCGCTTCGGCGATCGGGGTGGTGTTCATGCGCCACCGCCATCGGCAGCTGTTTGTGGAACTGTCGCGGCTGGAACACGCCCGCGACGAGCTCAACATCGAGTTCGGCCGTCTGCAGCTGGAGCAGGCCACGCTGGCCCAGGCCACGCGGGTGGACCAGGAGGCGCGTGGCCGTCTCGGCATGAAATTTCCGGAAGCCACCGACATCGTGGTGATCCGCCCATGAACCCGCCCGTGCGCAACCGCAATCGCAGCCAGTTCAACCTGCGTACCCGCATGTTGATGGTGGGCGCTGGCCTGGGTCTTTGCGCGGTGGCGCTGGTGGGCCGTGCGGCCTATGTGCAGCTGGTCAACAGCGAGTTCTACCAGCGCGAGGGCGAGGCGCGGTTCCTGCGCGAAGTGCCGATCGCCACCTCGCGCGGCATGATCACCGACCGCAATGGCGAGCCGGTGGCGGTGTCCACGCCGGTAGCCTCGATCTGGGTCAATCCGCAGGAGCTGCTGCGCGCGCCCGAACGCATCCCCGAGCTGGCGCAGGCGTTGTCGCTGTCGGCCGACGAGCTGACCTCCAAACTGACGCAGAAGGCCGACAAGGAATTCATGTACCTGCGCCGGCGCATGAATCCGGACGTGGCCGAGCAGGTGGTCGCGCGGAAGATTCCCGGCGTGTTCTCGCAGCGCGAGTTCCGTCGCTATTACCCGCAGGGTGAGGCGATGGCGCATGTGCTGGGGTTCACCAATATCGACGACCACGGCCAGGAAGGTCTGGAGCTGGCCTTCGACGAATGGCTGCGTGGCAAGCCCGGCGCCAAGAAGGTGATCCGCGACCGCAAGGGCGCGATCGTGGAGAGCATCGATCTGGTGCGCGCCGCCGAGCCGGGCAAGGACCTGACCCTGAGCATCGACCGCCGCATCCAGTTTTTGGCCATGCGCGAGCTGCGCAATGCCGTCACCCAGAACAAGGCGGCCGGCGGCTCGATCGTGGTCATGGATGTGGCCACCGGCGAAGTGCTGGCCATGGCCAACCTGCCCACCTACAACCCGAACTCGGTCGGCGGCGCGACCCCGGACACCCGGCGCAACCGGGCGGTGACGGATCTGGTCGAACCGGGCTCGACGATGAAGCCGTTGACCATCGCCACCGCCTTGCAGAACCAGGTGGTGACACCCGATACGGTCATCGACACCAATCCAGGCTACATGTCGCTGGGCCGCTACACCATCCGGGACGTACCGCGGAACAACGGCGTGCTCAACGTCACCGGCGTGATCACCCGCAGCTCCAACATCGGCGCGGCCAAGATCGCCGCGCAGATTCCGGACCAGGTGTTCTACAACTCGGTCCGTGCCTTTGGCTACGGCGCGGCACCGGGCAGTGGTTTCCCCGGCGAATCCTCCGGGCTGGTGCCGGTGCCGGGCAGCCCCGGCTGGTATGGCACTACCAAGACCACGATGTCCTACGGCTACGGCCTGAGTGTGACGCCGCTGCAGATCGCGCAGGCCTATTCGGCGCTGGCCAACGGCGGCCAGGTCATCACACCGACCTTCGTCAAAGGTCAGCGCAACGAGGCACGGCAGGTGCTGGATGCGAACGTGGCGCAGGAAGTGGTGCGGATGATGGAAACTGTGGTCACCAACGGCGGCGCCAAGCAGGCGGCGATCCTGGGCTACCACGTCGCCGGCAAGACCGGTACCGCGCGCAAGAACGGTCCACGCGGCTACGAGCGCGGGCACTACAACCTTCTGTTCGCCGGCGTGGTGCCGGCCACCGCACCGCGCTTTGCCGCGGTGATCGTGGTCAACGACCCACGCGGCGCGCTGCAATATGGTGGACTGGTGTCCGCCCCGGTATTCCACCATGTGATGGAGGGCACCCTGCGGCTGATGGACGTGCCGCCGGACGACATCCAGTCGTGGCTGGCCGCGCAGGCCGCCGGCAAGGTCGGCGGCAAGCCGGGCAGCAGCGCCGTGCCCCTGCCCATCCCGCAGGATGCCGCCGATACTCCCAACGCCACCGCCGAATTCGACGCCGCACTGCCAAGCGCCAGTGCCCAGGTACCTGCCACCACGGAGGTACGCCAGTGAGCCGCACCATGAAGCTGTCGCAGTTGTTGCCCGATCTGCCCCTGGCACAGGACCCGCAGATCAGCGGTCTGGTGCTGGATTCACGGCATGTGCGCGCCGGTGATGCGTTCGTCGCAATCGCCGGCTTTGGCGCGCATGGGCTGGGTTTTGTCGAGCAGGCCCGGGCCGCCGGTGCGGCCGCGATCCTGTTCGATCCACCGGCGCCGGCCGAACTGCCGGCCCCGGCCGATGCCATCGCCGTGCCCGACCTGCGTCAGCGCATGGGCGCGATGGCCGACCAGTTCCACGGCCAGCCGTCGCGGGCGATGACGATGGTGGGTGTCACCGGCACCAATGGCAAAACCTCGACCGTGCAGCTGCTGGGCCAGGCCTGGCAGCTGCTGGGCATTGTCAGCGGTTCGATCGGCACGCTGGGCGTGGGCCTGTACGGTGACGTGGTGCCGACCGGCTTCACCACGCCACTGGTGTTGCAGATGCATGAAGTGCTGGCCCAGCTGCGCGATGGCGGTGCCCGGGCGGTGGCGATGGAAGTCAGCTCGCATGCGCTGGACCAGGGCCGTGTGGATGCCGTGCATTTCGATGTGGCGGTGTTCACCAATCTCACCCGCGACCATCTGGATTACCACGGCAGCATGGAGGCCTATGGCGCGGCCAAGGCCAGGCTGTTCCATCGTCCGGGCCTGAAGGCGGCTGTGATCAATCTGGACGACGCGTTCGGCCGCGAACTGATCAGCACCCTGGCGACCGGCGTGCATGCCATTGGGCTGAGCTCGACCGGCCAGGCCGGCGCCACGGTCCGTGCCGAAAACCTTGTGCTGGACGGGCAGGGGCTGGGCTTCGATCTGCTCATCGGCGATGAACGCCATGCGCTGCGCTCGCCGCTGCTGGGCCGCTTCAACGTCGACAACCTGCTGGCGGTGGCCGGCGCGCTGCATGGTCTGGGCCAGTCGGCGGCGACCATCGCCCGGGTGCTGGGCCAGCTGCAGCCGATCCGTGGCCGCATGAACCGCCTCGGCGGCCAGGGCGAGCCGACCGTGGTCATCGATTACGCCCACACTCCCGACGCGCTGGAACAGGCGCTGCGCAGCCTGCACGGCCATCTCGACGGCCGCCTGCTGTGCGTGTTCGGTTGCGGTGGCGAGCGTGATACCGGCAAGCGGCCGCAGATGGCGGCCATTGCCGAGGAACTGGCCGACGTGGTGTTCGTCACCGACGACAATCCACGCGGCGAAGATGGCGACGTGATCGTCGCCGACATCATGGCCGGGTTCGCCGTGCACGGAGGCACAAGTGGTGCGGTCGCAGGATGCGAAGGAGCACCACGCCTTGCCGAGATCAGCGTGGTGCGCGATCGCGCCCGCGCCATCGGCGCCGCGGTCGCGCAGGCCGGCCCCGGCGACATCGTGCTGGTCGCCGGCAAGGGCCATGAGCCGTATCAGGAGATAGCGGGTATCAAATATCCTTTCGATGACACCGAAGTGGCTTCGCGCGCGCTGCAGGCGCGTTCGGCGAACGGGGAGGTGAACGCATGAAGCGCACCCCGCTGTCGCTGATCGCCCATTGGGCCGGCGGCGAAATCCACGGCGATGACGTGAGCATCGACGCTGTCGGCAACGATACCCGTACGCTGGCGCCGGGCAGCCTGTATGTGGCGCTGCGCGGCGAGCGTTTCGACGGCCACGCGTTTGCGGCCGATGCGCTGGCCGCCGGGGCCGGCGCGCTGCTGGTCGACACCCTGCAGCCGCTGGACGTGCCGCAGGTCGTGGTTGCCAACACCGAGCTGGCGCTGGCGAAAATCGCCGCGGCCATGCAGCAGGGGCGCGACACCGGCGTGTTCGCCATCACCGGCAGCAACGGCAAGACCAGCGTCAAGGCGCTGCTGCTGGCGATCCTGCAGCATGTCCAGGCCGTGGAACAACGTCAGGTCTACGCCACTCCCGGCAACCGCAACAACGAGATCGGTCTGCCGCTGGCGGTGATCGATGCGCCGGAAGATGCCGACTACGCCGTCTACGAGATGGGTGCCGGCAAGCCGGGTGATATCGCCTATCTCACCGACATCGCCCGTCCGCGCTACGCGCTGGTCAACAACGTGGCGGCCGCCCACCTGGAACGCATGGGCAGCCTGCTCGGCGTGGCTACCACCAAGGGCGCCATCTACGCGGCGCTGCCGGAAGCGGGCGTGGCGGTGATCAATGCCGACGATGCGTTCGCCCCGTTCTTCGAGCAGCATTTCCTCGGTACCCCGGCGCGCTGCCAGGTGCTGCGCTTCGGCCTGGAACACAGTGCCGAAGTGCGTGCCACGGAGATCGTGCTGGCCGCCGAGGGTTCGCGCTTCACCCTGGTAACACCGCAGGGCCAGGCCGCGGTGGCACTGCAGTTGCCCGGTCGCCACAACGTGCTCAACGCGCTGGCCGCCGCTTCGCTGGCGCTGGCCGCCGGCATCGCCTTGCCCCAGGTGGTCGAAGGCCTGGCGCAGGCGCGTCCAGTGGCCGGCCGACAGATCGCCCACACGCTGGCCACGGGTGCGGTGCTGATCGATGACAGCTACAACGCCAATCCCGGCTCGCTGGCTGCGGCGATCACCGCGCTGGCCGCCGGCAAGGACGAGGGCTGGCTGGTGCTGGGCGACATGCGTGAACTGGGCGAGGGCGCGCAGGCGCTGCACGCGCAGGCCGGGCAGCGCGCCCGCGAGGCCGGCATCAAGCGGCTGTACACGCTGGGACCGCTGAGCGAGGCGGCCTCGAAGGCGTTCGGCGAGGGCGGGCGTCATTTTGACAGCCATGCCGCGCTGGCTGCCGCGCTGCAAACCGAACTTCATGCTGGCGTGCGTTGCCTGGTCAAAGGCTCGCGCGGCAGCGCCATGGACAAGATTGTGACCACGCTGCTGCAGCGTGGCGAGGACACACCGCATGTTGCTTGAACTGGCCCGTTGGTTGCAGCAGCTGGACGATCTGTTCCGGCTGTTCAACTACATCACTTTCCGCGGCATCCTGGCGGCGCTGACCGCGCTGTCGCTGTCGCTGTGGCTGGGACCGGCGGCCATCCGCCGCCTGGCACAGCTCAAGGGGGGGCAGCCGATCCGCAAGGATGGCCCGCAGTCGCATTTTTCCAAGGCCGGCACGCCGACCATGGGCGGCGGCCTGATCCTGACCACGGTGCTGATCTCGGTATTGCTGTGGGGCGATCTGCGCAACCGTTACGTGTGGCTGGTGCTGGCGGTGATGCTGTGCTTCGGCGCGATCGGCTGGTACGACGACTGGATCAAGATCGCCAGGCGCGATCCCAATGGCCTGAAGTCGCGCTGGAAGTACCTGCTGCAATCCATTTTCGGTCTGGCCGCGGGCCTGTTCCTGTTCTACACCGCCGACGTGCCAGCCGCGCTGACGTTCTATATCCCGATGTTCAAGTCGATCGCGCTGCCGCTGGCAGGCATCAGCTTCGTGACCATCGCCTACTTCTGGATTGTCGGCTTCTCCAATGCGGTCAATCTGACCGATGGCCTGGATGGCCTGGCGATCATGCCGACGGTACTGGTGGCCTGTGCACTGGGCGTGTTCGCCTACGCCTCGGGCAACGCGGTGTTCTCCAGCTACCTGCAGATTCCGCAGATCCCCGGCGCCGGTGAGCTGGTCATCATCTGCGCGGCGATCGCCGGGGCCGGTCTGGGTTTTCTGTGGTTCAACACATATCCGGCGATGGTGTTCATGGGCGATGTCGGCGCCTTGGCGCTGGGCGCGGTGCTGGGCACCATCGCGGTGATCGTGCGCCAGGAACTGGTGCTGGTGATCATGGGCGGCGTGTTCGTGATCGAGACGCTGTCGGTGATGATCCAGGTGGCCTCGTTCAAGCTCACCGGCAAGCGCGTGTTCCGCATGGCGCCGATCCATCACCACTTCGAGCTGAAGGGCTGGCCGGAGCCGCGCGTGATCGTGCGCTTCTGGATCATCTCGGTGGTGCTGGTGCTGATCGGCCTGGCAACCTTGAAGGTGCGCTGATGGATGACCACTCGCGTCAGGCAACCCGGCTCGAAGCCATCGGCGGCAGCTACGACAAGTGGCTGCTGGGCGCGGCCGTGGCGCTGGCATCGATCGGGATCGTGATGGTGGCGTCCAGCTCCATCGCGCTGACGCAGAGTCCGTTCTACTACCTGACCCGCCACCTGCTGTTCATCGGCATCGGTGTGGTGCTGGCGGCGGTGGTGCTGCGGGTGGAGTTGAAGGAAATCGAGAAGTACAACCAGCTGCTGCTGCTGGGCTGTTTCGCCCTGCTGATTGTGGTGTTCATTCCCGGCCTGGGCAGCAGTGTCAACGGCGCGCAGCGGTGGATCAACCTGGGCGTGTCCAAGTTCCAGACGGTGGAGGCGGTGAAGGTGCTCTACATCGTTTGGCTGTCCAGTTATCTGGTGCGCTTCCGCGACGAGGTCAACGCCACCTGGCTGGCGATGCTCAAGCCGGTGGGCGTGGTCGGCGTGCTGGTGGTGCTGCTGCTGCTGCAGCCGGACTTCGGTTCCTCGATGCTGCTGCTGGGCATCACCACCTGCATGCTGTTGCTCGGTGGCGCACAGATCAAGCGCATCATTCTGCCGGTGCTGCTGATGCTGCCGGCGCTGGTGCTGCTGGTGATCTTCGAGCCGTATCGCATGCGCCGCGTCACCTCGTTCATGGATCCATGGGTGGACCAGCTCGGCTCGGGCTACCAGCTGTCCAACGCGTTGATGGCGATCGGCCGCGGCGAATGGACCGGCGTCGGTCTGGGCGCCTCGATCCAGAAGCTGAACTATCTGCCCGAATCACACACCGACTTCATCTTCTCGGTGATCGCCGAAGAACTGGGCTTCCTGGGCGTGTGCACGATCATCGTGCTGTATGCGCTGCTGGTGGGGCGTGCGTTCTGGCTGGGCATGCGCTGCATCGAGATGCGCCGTCATTTCGCCGGCTATATCGCCTTCGGCATCGCGCTGTGGATCGGCCTGCAGACGTTCGTCTCGATCGGCGTGAACCTGGGCATGCTGCCGACCAAGGGACTGACGCTGCCGCTGATCTCTTCCGGTGGTTCCAGCGTGATGATGACCTGCGTGGCGATGGGCCTGTTGCTGCGCGTGTCCTATGAATACAACCGCGCGGTGCGTCGCCAGGAAGTGCGCGAGGACATCGATCTGGCCGATGCCGTCATGACTGAAGCGCCACCGGCCGGCGAACCGGCCACGGCAACGGCCATTGCCGCGGCCATGCAGACCGGTGCCTCGCGCGGTACCAGCCGCATGCCGCAGCGGGTCGAACCGACCTTCGGGAGGATCGCCTGATGGTCGCGCCGAACGCCTCGCAGGACGCACGCCCGGTGATGATCATGGCCGGCGGCACCGGTGGTCATATTTTCCCGGGTCTTGCGGTGGCCAAAGTGCTGCGCGAGCGCGGGATTCCGGTGACCTGGCTGGGCGCCGAGGGCGCGATGGAAACCCGGCTGGTGCCGCAGCACGATATCCCTATCGATACGCTGGCCATCAGTGGCCTGCGCGGCAAGGGCAAGCTGGCCTTGCTGGGCGCGCCGCTGCGGGTGATGCGTGCGATCCGCAGTGCCGGCTATGTGCTGCGTGACCGCAATCCACGCGCGGTGGTGGCTTTTGGCGGTTTCGCCTCCGGCCCTGGCGGCATGGCCGCGCGCCTGCATGGCCTGCCGCTGCTGGTGCACGAACAGAATCGCGCACCGGGTATGACCAACCGCATCCTGTCGCGCTTTGCGCGCCGTGTGCTGTCGGGTTTCCCGGGCAGCTTCGCCGGTGGGCGGGAAGAAGTGGTTGGCAATCCAGTGCGTGCCGAGATCGCCGCATTGCCGGCGCCGGAGCAGCGTCTGACCGGTCGTATCGGACCGATGCGGGTGCTGGTACTGGGCGGCAGCCAGGGGGCGCGCGCGCTGAACAATGCCATGCCCAAGGCCCTGGCCGCGCTGGGCAACAGCGTCGCCCTCGAGGTCTGGCACCAGTGCGGTGAGAAGCTGCACGAAGAAGCCCTGCATGCCTATCGCGCAGCGGGGGTGGAAGGCCGCGTCGACATGTTCATCAAGGACATGGCGGCCGCCTACGGCTGGGCCGATCTGGTGGTGTGCCGTGCCGGCGCCTCGACCCTGGCCGAATTGTGCGCGGTGGGGATCGGCAGCGTCCTGGTGCCGTTTGCCGCCGCGGTGGACGACCACCAGACCCGCAATGCCGAATACCTGGTCGAACGCGGTGCCGCCGAGCTGCTCAGGCAGGACGACGCGCTGGCGATCAATCTGGAGGGCGTGCTGCGCACGTTGGCCAACAATCCCGCCGGTCGCATGCAGATGGCGCACGCCGCGCGTGCGCTGGCCAAGGTCGATGCGGCCGAACGCATCGCAGACATCATTCTTGAGGAAGCAGTATGAAAACGGCATCGCGCCCCCGCGCCCGCCACACCGGAGGCCGGGCATGATCCGCCGCCTTCACGACACCACCGATCTGGTGCGCGCGTTCCCGCGCGTGCATTTTGTCGGCATCGGCGGCACCGGCATGAGCGGCATCGCCGAAGTGATGCTGACGCTGGGCTACGAGGTCTCCGGTTCGGACAATGCCGACAATGCCGCCACGCGCCGTCTGGCCCGGCTGGGCGCGCGCGTGATGCGGGGCCATTCGGCGGCCAACGTGCTCGGCACCGACTGCATTGTCGTGTCCAGCGCCATCCGTGAAGACAACCCGGAACTGATGGAAGCGCGCAGCCAGCGCATTCCGATCATGCCGCGTGCGGCGATGCTGGCCGAGCTGATGCGCTTCCGTCGTGGCATCGCCGTGGCCGGTACCCATGGCAAGACCACCACCACCTCGCTGACCGCCGCGGTGCTGAGCGAAGGCGGAATGGATCCGACCTTCGTCATCGGCGGTCAATTGCTGGCCGCCGGCGCCAACGCAAGGCTCGGTGGTGGCCAATGGCTGGTGGCCGAAGCCGATGAGAGCGATGGCAGCTTCCTGCGCCTGAATCCGCTGGTGGCGGTGATCACCAACATCGACGCCGACCATCTGGAAAACTACGGCAACGACTTCGCCCGCGTGCAGGCCGCCTTTGCCGAGTTCCTGCAGCGCCTGCCGTTCTATGGCCTGGCGGTGTTGTGCATCGATGATCCGGAAGTCGCCGCGCTGGCGGCGAAGACGCCGCGTCACGTGATGAGCTACGGCCTGAGCAGCAATGCCGATGTGCGCGCCGAAGACGTGGTGCAGGATGGCCCGCGCATGCGCTTCACCCTGCGCCTGCCCGAAGGCAGCAGCGTGCCGGTGACATTGGCGCTGCCCGGCAGGCACAACGTGCTCAATGCGCTGGCCGCCGCGGCGGTGGCCTGGCAGCTGGGGGTCGCGCCGGAGACGATTGCCATCGCACTGGAGAAATTTGAAGGTGTGGGCCGCCGTTTCAACGATCTGGGCGAAGTCACCACCCACAAGGGCGCCAAGGTCCGCGTGATCGATGACTACGGTCACCATCCGCGTGAGCTGGAAGCGGTGTTCGCCGCCGCGCGCGGGGGGTGGCCGACCCAGCGTCTGGTGGTCGCCTTCCAGCCGCATCGTTACAGCCGTACCCGCGACCAGTTCGACGCGTTTGCGGCAGTGCTGTCCGAAGTCGATGCGCTGGTACTCAGCGAGGTCTATGCCGCCGGCGAGGCGCCGATTCCTGGTGCCGACTCCCGATCGCTGGCCCGCGCGATCCGCGCGCGCGGTCGCAGCGAGCCGGTGGTGGTCGGCAGTGCGGCCGATCTGGTTTCGGTGCTGCCCGATGTGCTGCAGGACGGCGACCTGCTGTTGATGATGGGCGCCGGTGACATCGGCCATATCGCCCAGCAGATCATCACCGACGGCTTCAAGGAGACGGCGGACAAATGATCCTCATCGTGCTCCCGTCTGCTGATGCCCGCGCGGTTGCCTTTTCGGCAGCGGCGTCAGCGCGTGCGTGGGCTGCGGTGAAGGTGGCACCATGAACGCGCTGCTGCGGATGCTCGCCTGGCTGCTGGCCATCTCCCTGGTGGTGCTGCCGGTAGTGGCGGTGCTCAACGGCTGGGTGGGAACCGAGCGCTGGCCGCTGGCCAAGCTGCGCGTACACGGCGAATTCAAGCGGGTGCCGGCCGAGGATCTGCAACAAGCCTTGTTGCCGTATGCGCGCTCTGGCTACTTCGCGGTGAAACTGCAGGATGCGCAGCGCGCGATCGAAGCGCTGCCGTGGGTGGAGAGCGCCCAGGTGCGCAAGCAGTGGCCGGATGTGCTGGAAGTGCACATCGTCGAGCACAAGCCCTTCGCGCGCTGGGGCAAAGACCGGCTGCTGTCCGAGCAGGGGCGTCTGTTCGCCGTGCCCCACGGGCTGGAAAACGCGCCGCTTCCGGAGCTCGAGGGCCCGGACGCGATGACCGGCGAAGTGGTCGAGCTCTACAACGAGTCACGCGCCCTGTTCGCGCCAGCCGGCGTGGACGTGCAAAAAGTGGTGCTGGATGCGCGCGGCAGCTGGTTGCTGGCGCTGGACAACGGCACCGAAGTGGTCATCGGGCGCACCGATGCGCGGTCGCGCCTGGCCCGCTTCGTGCGGGTGCTGCCGCAGCTCACCCGCACCCAGGTGCCGATCGTGCGCGCCGATCTCCGCTACACCAACGGTTTCACGCTGAGCTGGGGAACCCCACCGCCGGCAACAAAGCAGACGCAGGACAGGACATGAATCGCAAGGGTGACAAATCACTGATCGTCGGTCTCGATATCGGCACCTCCAAGGTGGTGGCGCTGGTGGGCGAGTATTCGCCAGGCAGCCCGATCGAGGTGATCGGCATCGGCTCGCATGAATCGCGCGGGCTCAAGCGCGGCGTGGTGGTGGATATCGAATCCACCGTGCAGTCGATCCAGCGGGCGATCGAGGAAGCCGAACTGATGGCCGGCTGCGAGATCCGTTCGGTCTACGCCTCCATCTCCGGCAACCATGTGCAATGTCGCAACTCGCAGGGCATCACCCCGATCCGCGAGGGCGAAGTCAGTTGGGGCGATCTGGACCGGGTACTGGAAGCGGCCAAGGCCGTGGCGATTCCGGCCGACCAGAAAATCCTGCATGCGATCCCGCGCGAATACGTGCTGGATGACTCCCAGGAAGGCATCCGCAACCCGGTCGGCATGACCGGCGTGCGTCTGGAAGTACATGCCCACCTGGTGGTGTGCGCGCAGTCGGCCGCCGCCAACATCAGCAAGTGCGTGCAGCGTTGCGGCCTGCAGGTGGACGACCTGGTGCTGTCCTCGCTGGCCTCGAGTGTGGCGGTGCTGACCGCCGACGAGCGCGAGCTGGGCGTGGTGATGGTCGATATCGGCGCCGGGACCACCGACATCGCGGTGTTTGTGCAGGGGGCGATCTGCCACACCGCCTCGTTGCCGATCGCCGGTGATCACGTCACCAACGATATCGCGCACATGTTGCGCACGCCGACGCCGGAGGCCGAGCAGATCAAGGTCCGTTACGCCTGCGCGCTGGCGCAGATGGCAACGGCCGAAGAAAGCATCCAGGTGCCCAGCGTGGGCGATCGCCCGCCGCGTCGCATGCCGCGCCATTCGCTGGCGCAAGCGGTGCAGGGGCGCTACGAGGAGATTTTCGAAATGGTACAGGCCGAACTGCGCCGCTCCGGTTTCGAGGAAATGGTGCGCGCCGGCATGGTGCTCAGCGGCGGCGCGTCGAAGATGGAAGGTGTGGTCGAGCTGGCCGAGGAAATGCTGCAGATGCCGGTACGCGTGGGTATTCCCCAGCACGTCACCGGGCTGGGCGAAGTGGTCGGCAACCCGGTGCATGCCACCGGCGTGGGCCTGCTGCTGATGGGCAGCCAGATCGAACACCCGCGGCGGCCGTCATTGCCGGCCGGTCGCGCCGGCAGTCTGTTCAAGAAGTTGAAAACCTGGTTCCGCGGGGAGTTCTGACCGCCGGACCGGGACAGCAAGTGCAGTGCGACAAACAGCAGGGCAAGACGAAGTGCAGTAACGCGGTCATTGAAGTAGGCAACAACCGCCGGTGAGGGATATCCCGAATCGGTACACCAACTAAAACTCGCCGGTGCGGGTGGGCACGGAAGGAGAACGGATCTCCCGAATGCCCACACCAATCACGGCAATAGAGAGGACATGGACATGGCGCATTTCGAACTGATTGAAAAGATGGCACCCAACGCGGTGATCAAAGTGGTGGGCGTGGGCGGCGGCGGCGGCAACGCCGTGGCGCACATGGTCAACACCAATGTGGATGGCGTGGAGTTCATCACCGCCAACACCGATTCGCAGGCCATCAAGAATTGCGGTGCCAAGCTGCAGCTGCAGCTGGGGACCAACGTGACCAAGGGCCTGGGCGCAGGCGCCAACCCGGAAGTCGGCCGCCAGGCCGCACTGGAAGACCGCGAGCGCATCATGGATGCCCTGCAGGGCGCGGACATGGTGTTCATCACCGCCGGCATGGGCGGTGGCACCGGCACCGGCGCGGCACCGGTGGTGGCGCAGCTGGCCAAGGAAATGGGCATCCTGACCGTGGCCGTGGTCACCAAACCGTTCCCGTTCGAAGGTCGCCGCCGCATGCAGGTCGCGCTGAAGGGCATCGAGGAGCTGAGCCAGCACGTCGATTCGCTGATCACCATCCCGAACGAGAAGCTGATCACCGTGCTCGGCCGCAATGCCACCATGGTGCAGGCGTTCCGCGCCGCCAACGACGTGCTGCAGGGCGCGGTGCAGGGCATCGCCGATCTGATCGTGCGTCCGGGTCTGATCAACGTCGACTTCGCCGACGTGCGGACCGTGATGTCGGAAATGGGTCTGGCAATGATGGGCACCGGCACCGCCCGCGGCGATGACCGCGCCCAGGCTGCCGCCGAAGCCGCCATCCAGAATCCGCTGCTGGACGATGTGAACCTGGCCGGCGCCAATGGCGTGCTGGTCAACATCAGCGCCGGCACCGACATCACCATGAGCGAGTTCGACGAGATCGGCCGCACCGTGCACGCCTTCGCCTCGGAAGACGCCACCGTGGTCATCGGCACCGTGATCGATCCGGATCTGGGCGATGAGATCAAGGTGACCGTGGTCGCCACCGGTCTGAACCGCGCCGTGTCCAAGAACGCCCAGCGTCCGGGCGAGCGGGGTCCGATCAAGCTGGTGCGCAACGCCACCACCGGCCAGGCCGAGTTCGACGACTACGAAAGCCCGGCCGACGCCGTGGCCAAGGCCGTGGGCAATACCATGGGCATGGGCCTGCGTCGTCCGAGCTCGGACACCGTGGGGGCTTCGGCGCCGACGGCCTCGTCCACCGTTGCCGCCGAACTGCCCAGCGATTACCTCGACATCCCGGCGTTCCTGCGCCGTCAGGCGGACTGAGCGGCCTCGTTGCCGGAGGCCAGTGCCAACGCGTTCCGGGTGCACCGGTCGCGGGGGCTTCGGGCGGACGGTAATCGATCCAGCAAGTGACCCTGGAGCTGTCCACTCCAGGGGGAATGCCATGTCCTTTGTCGCCGGGCCAGGATCGGCCCGGCGGCATTTTCCGCACCGGACTGTTGCACAGCCCCGCCCTGGATGTGGGCCGGGTCGGCTGTTAACGCGTGTTATTCTTGTTTGCTCAGAGCCGCGTCTGCGCGGCAGCTTCGAACCGCACATCCATGATCCAGCAACGCACCCTCAAGAACACGATCCGCGCCACCGGTGTCGGCCTGCACAGCGGTGACAAGGTCTACATGACCCTGCGCCCTGCGCCGGTGAACCATGGCATCGTGTTCCGGCGGGTGGATCTGGAACCGGTGGTGGAAGTGCCGGCGCGTGCGGATCTGGTCACCGAGGTGACCCTGTGTACCGGACTGACCTGCGAAGGCGCCAAGATCCAGACCGTTGAACACCTGATGTCGGCCCTGGCCGGGCTGGGGGTGGACAACTGCATTGTCGAGCTGTCCTCGGCCGAGCTGCCGATCATGGATGGTTCGTCCGGCCCGTTCGTGTTCCTGCTGCAGTCCGCGGGCGTAGTGGAGCAGGACGCGCCCAAGCGCTTCCTGCGCATCCTCAAGACGGTGGAAGTACGCGATGGCGACAAGGTCGCCCGTTTCGAGCCCTATGAAGGCTACAAGTTGGGCTTCACCATCCAGTTCGACCATCCGATGATCCCGGCCAAGCAGTCGCGCGTGGAGATCGACTTTTCGACCACGGCCTACATCAAGGAAATCGCGCGCGCGCGGACGTTCGGCTTCATGCGCGATCTGGAATACATGCGCGAGCGCAATCTGGGCCTGGGCGGCTCGATGGACAACGCCATCGTGCTGGACGAGTTCCGCGTGCTCAATGACGACGGCCTGCGTTACACCGACGAATTCGTGCGCCACAAGATCCTCGACGCGATCGGTGACTTGTATCTAGCCGGTGGCCAGGTGCTGGCGGCCTATGAAGGCTACAAATCCGGCCACGCGCTCAACAACAAGCTGGTGCGTGCGCTGCTGGCCGATGAAAGCGCATGGGAATGGGCGAGCTATGACTCCCCGGCAGCCACCGATCCGGTGGTCTATGGAACCCCGGCGTACGCCTGAGCGGAACCGCAGTTTGACCGTAAGAGGGGCTGGCGCCTTGCGCCGGCAACTGTCGGCTGCGTCATGAAAATGTGAATCCGCAGTTGGCTCCAGACTTAATTTAACCTTAAATTAACAAAACGCTAACTCCTGCGGCCTCGTACGCGGCTAGGATTCCTGCCGGCCTCCTGTGGTGACCGTCGCCGGTCGCTTCAGGACAGCTGGGGTGGGGACGCCCCGTTTGCGCTCAGGAGCGGGTGGATTTCACATCCTGAAGGGCATCCAAGGCATCACGCAGACCTTTGTGCGTGGCTGCCGAAACTGCGGTACTGCGCTGATTTTCACGCACTGGGGAGTGCGGCGGTGCGGTTGCAGTCTTGACGGTCACCCGCGTGGCCTTCAGCCCGATGGATCGGGCCGCGTCGAGCAACTGGTCTTCGGCAAGCCGCACCTTGGCATGCCAGACCGGGGAATCGACGAGAAAAACGAGGTGTTCGCCGTCCACATTGGCCAGCCGGCAACGGTTTGCCAGCGCAGGCGGCAAATGGGGGCGCAATTGCCGGTCCATCGCATCGAGCCAGAGAGCCCGGCGCAACGGATTTCCTGCTTTGTCCGCCATCACCGTCTCCAGTGCCAGTTTGGGCACGGAGCGGGATCGAACACTGGATTTCGGCTCAGACATAAGAAATTTTCAATGGCATTTAAAAAGATCGTAATCAAAACGCGTGAACAAAAGGCCAAGACGCCGTTTGCCCGCGTTCAGATGTTTTTCGAGGATCGTCCGCAGGCCCTGCTGGGCAGTGTGCTTGGCATCGGTTGCCTGATGGGCGTGGCGTTGAGCCTGGCCATCGGCATGGTGGGCGATTCGGCCCTGCAAGCCAAGGTGGATCGGCAGGAACAGGAACTGGCCAAGGTCCGCGCCGACGCCCAGACCCAGGTCAACGCGCTGGCAGCGCGACTGGGCGAACTGCAGGCCCAGGCCACGCGGCTCAATGCGCTGGGCGAACGCCTGACCCAGATGGGCAAGCTGGAAGACGGCGAGTTCGATTTCAATGAAACCCCGGGTATGGGTGACGGCGAGCCCGGTCCGACCCAGGACATTCCGGTCAGTGCGGTCAACACCGACTTACAGATGCTGGAGCAGCGCTTCGCTGCTTCAGGCAAGCAGCTCTCGGTGCTGGAGTCGCTGCTGTTCGACCACCAGTTGGAGCAGAACGCCGTGCCTTCGCGCATGCCGATCAGCAACACCTACATCACCTCCAACTTCGGCACCCGCGCCGATCCGTTCGGTCGCGGCCGGGCGACGCACAAGGGGATGGATTTCCACGCCCGTGTCGGTGATCCGGTGATGTCCGTGGCCGATGGTGTGGTCAGCTTCGCCGGCGTGAAGGGCGGCTACGGCAACGTGGTCGACGTCGATCACGGCAATGGCTATGTGACCCGTTATGCGCACAATTCGCGCCTGACCGTGCGCGAAGGCAATCTGGTGCGCGCCGGGCAGGAAGTGGCCAAGGCCGGTTCCAGCGGCCGTTCGACCGGTGCGCACGTGCATTTCGAGGTGTGGGAACGCGGTAATGCGGTCAATCCGCGCAAGTTTCTCGGTGAAGGCGGCAACACCCCGGTGGGGCGTCGCAGCCGCGGTTGACCGGCTTGGGGCGGACGCTTGAATCGCCAAGCCCCCGCCCCAAGCTACAATAGGCGTTGCCATCGACAGGGCGCATTGCGCCCTGTTCTGTTTGTGACCGGCAGTCCCAGGGGGCGGTACGGTCGTACGGCATTTCATTCAAACCGGTTCCTTCAATGATCAACAGCCTGCTTACCCGCGTTTTTGGCAGCCGTAACGAGCGCCAGCTTCGCCAGCTCAACCGTATCGTCGCCAAGATCAATGCCTTGGAGCCGGAGATCCAGAAGCTCTCCGATGACGCGCTGAAGGCCAAGACGGCCGAATTCCGTGAACGCATCGCCGGCGGCGAAGCCCTGGACAAGGTGCTGCCGGAAGCCTTCGCGGTCTGCCGTGAAGCCTCCACCCGCGTGCTGGGCATGCGCCATTACGACGTGCAGCTGATTGGCGGCATGGTCCTGCACCTGGGCAAGATCGCCGAAATGCGCACCGGTGAGGGCAAGACCCTGGTGGCTACGCTGCCGGTCTACCTCAACGCGCTGGAAGGCAAGGGCGTCCACGTGGTCACGGTGAACGACTACCTGGCCCGCCGCGACGCCGCGCAGATGGGCAAGCTGTACAACTGGCTGGGCCTGAGCGTGGGCGTGGTCTATCCGGGCATGCCGCACAGCGACAAGCGCGAGGCCTATGCCGCCGACATCACCTACGGCACCAACAACGAGTTCGGTTTCGATTACCTGCGCGACAACATGGCGCTGACCAGGGGGGATCGCTACCAGCGTGGCCTGCACTACGCCATCGTCGACGAGGTCGACTCGATCCTGATCGACGAGGCGCGTACCCCGCTGATCATCTCCGGCCCGGCCGACGATTCCCCGGAGCTGTACATCCGCGTCAACCGCGTGGTGCCGTGCCTGATCAAGCAGGAAGCCGAAGACGGCGAGGGCGACTACTGGGTCGATGAGAAGGGCAAGCAGGTGCACCTGTCCGAAGCGGGCATGGAGCACGCCGAGGAACTGCTGCGCGAAGCCGGCATCATCGGTGCCGACAACGAAGGCGGCCTGTATGCCGCGCAGAACCTGACCGTCGTCCACCACCTCAACGCCGCGCTGCGCGCCCACGCCATCTACCAGCGCGATGTGGACTACATCGTGCGCGATGGCGAAGTGGTGATCGTCGACGAATTCACCGGCCGTACCCTGGCCGGCCGCCGCTGGTCCGACGGCCTGCACCAGGCGGTGGAAGCGAAGGAAGGCGTGCCGGTCCAGCGGGAAAACCAGACGCTGGCCAGCATCACCTTCCAGAACCTGTTCCGCATGTACAAGAAGCTGTCCGGCATGACCGGTACGGCCGATACGGAAGCCTTCGAATTCCAGAGCATCTACGGCCTGGAAGTGGTGGTGATCCCGACCAACAAGCCGACCGTGCGCAAGGACCACCCCGACCAGGTGTTCCTCAACCGCACCGGCAAGTTCAACGCGGTGCTGGCCGACATCGAGGAATGCGCCAAGCGCGGCCAGCCGGTGCTGGTGGGTACCACCTCGATCGAAACCTCGGAGATGCTGTCCGAGCACCTGCGCAAGGCCGGTGTGCAGCACGAAGTACTCAATGCCAAGCAGCATGACCGCGAAGCGACCATCGTCGCCAACGCCGGCCGTCCGGGCTCGGTGACCATCGCCACCAACATGGCCGGTCGCGGTACCGACATCGTGCTCGGCGGCTCGCTGGAAACCGAGCTGCACGAGCTGGGTGACGAGATCAGCGAAGAGCAGAAGGCCGCCGTCAAGGCCGCCTGGCAGGCGCGCCACGAAGCGGTCAAGGCGGCCGGCGGCCTGCACATTGTCGGCACCGAACGCCACGAATCGCGTCGTATCGACAACCAGCTGCGTGGCCGTTCCGGCCGTCAGGGTGATCCGGGTTCGTCCCGCTTCTACCTGTCGCTGGAAGACAACCTGATGCGCATCTTCGCCTCGGACTGGGTGCAGAAGGCGATGCGCATGATGGGCATGAAGGAAGACGACGTCATCGAAGACCGCATGGTCAGCCGTCAGATCGAGAAGGCGCAGCGCAAGGTCGAGGCGCACAACTTCGACATCCGCAAGAACCTGCTGGACTTCGACGACGTCAACAACGACCAGCGCAAGGTGATCTACGCCCAGCGCGACGAGCTGCTGGACGCCGAGTCGGTCAAGGACAACATTGACGGCATCCGTGGCGATGTGATCTATGACCTGGTGACCCGCTTCGTGCCGCCGAACTCGGTGGACGAGCAGTGGGATCTGGCTGGCCTGCAGGCGACGATGGAATCGGAGCTGGGCGTGCAGATGGACGTGGTCGGCCTGGTCAAGGCGCACGAGGAACTCGATGCCGAGGCGATCGCGCAGAAGGTGATCGACTTCATGGACCAGCACTTCGCGCAGAAGGAAGCGGCCGTGGGCAGCGAAACCATGCGCGCGCTGGAAAAGCACGTGATGCTGACCGTGCTCGACCAGAGCTGGAAGGAGCATCTGGCACGTATGGATTACCTGCGCCAGGGCATCTACCTGCGTGGTTACGCGCAGAAGCAGCCCAAGCAGGAGTACAAGAAGGAAGCCTTCGAGCTGTTCTCGCAGATGCTCGAAGACGTCAAGCGCGAAGTGATCACCATGCTCTCGCGCGTGCGCGTGCGCAGCGAGGAGGAAGTGGCCGCGATGGAGGCGCTGGAACGCCAGCAGGCCGAAGCGCGTCTGCAGATGTCGCAGTTCCAGCACCAGGACAGCGGTGGCTACAGCGCCGATGAGGAAGCCGCGCAGGTGGAGGCCGGCCCGCAGGGCGTGGCCCAGATCACCCGCGAGGAGCCCAAGGTTGGCCGCAATGATCCGTGCCCGTGCGGCAGCGGCAAGAAGTTCAAACACTGCCACGGCCAGCTGAGCTGATCGATCAAAGCCCCGCCCCGTGCGGGGCTTTTTTCTGGCCCGGTCTCCGCCCCGGCACGCGGGTGCCGCCGGCACCGGAATGTTGCGCCGAAGGGCGGGTTTTCGGCATTCTCAGCCCATGACTTCCCCCTTGCGCTCGATCCACGTCGTGGCCGCCGTCATCACCGACGCGCGCGGCCGTATCCTGCTCAATCGCCGCAGCGGCGACAGTGACATGGCCGGGTTGTGGGAGTTCCCCGGTGGCAAGCGCGAGCCCGGCGAGACCTCCGAACAGGCGCTGGCGCGCGAGTTGCACGAGGAGCTCGGCATCGAGGCCGAGATCGGCGAGTGGGTGATGGACGTGCCGCAGCTGTATCCGGACAAGCGCCTGCGTCTGGAGGTGCGCAGGGTGCGGCAGTGGAAAGGTGTGGCGCGTGGTCGCGAAGGCCAGGCCATCACCTGGGTGACCCCGGACAAACTCTCCCGGTATTCGATGCCGCCGGCCGATCTGCCGGTGGTGGCGGCGCTGCGCCAGCCCGACTGCTATCTGGTCACGCCCGAGCCCGCGGACGATGCCGAGGCCTGGCTCGGCGGGCTGGAAGACGCACTGGACAGCGGCATCCGCCGCGTGCAGCTGCGCACCCCGGCCTGCGCGCAGCGCACCGCGCTAGCCCGGCAGGCGGTTGCACGTTTCGGCCGTGATGCCGATTTCCTGCTCAACCGCGATATCGAACTGGCGCGTGCGCTGGAGATCGGCGTGCATCTGGGCGCCGAGCAGTTGCTGCAGCTGGATACCCGTCCGCTGCCGCCGCATCTGCTGGTCGGTGCCTCCTGCCACGACCTGCCGCAGCTGCGCGCCGCCCAGGCGCTGGGCTGCGATTTTGCCGTGCTCGGTCCGGTGCAGGTCACCGCCAGCCATCCACAGGCGGCCGGTATCGGCTGGGAGCAGTTCGAATACCTGCGTGAGCAGGTGTCGCTGCCGATCTACGCCATCGGTGGGCTGACCGCGGAGGATATCGGTCGCGCCCGGCGCGCCGGCGCGCAGGGCATCGCTGCGATCCGCGGGCTGTGGCCGCGTCCGGTTACAGGGTGATCCAGAAACAGTTGTACTGGCGGCGCAGGTTGAACACGGTGCGCGAAGGCGTGGCGCTGTTGGCCAGGGTCTGCTCCAGCCGCAGTCCGATCGGGCGACGCGGCGGCGCGGGCGGGGGACTGACCCCCACTTCAGGGACAGGAGCCTGTTGCGGATCCACCGGGCTGCCATCGGTATAGGTGAACGGTTGCGGCGGTGCCGGCTCGTACGCGGGTTCGGGGGGGAACACCGGCGCGATATCTACCAGGGGCCGCTGCACGATGGCGTCCAGGCGGTCCATCACCTGGGTGGCCGCCGCCGAAGAAAGCCCGTTCCACAGATAGATGCCCGACAGCCGGTTGGCATCGCGGGCGTCCACCGCACGCTGGATCTGTGCGACCACCTCGCTGAGCCGGCGCGCGCAGCTGTCGTGGTACAGGCCGCTGCCACCGGTGGCCCGGCCGCCGGGCAGCAGCCGCGCGCGCGCGCCCATCGCCTCGCATGGTTTGTCGCCGTACACCGTCTGGCCCTGCGCATTGGTGCAACGGTTGATCTGCTGCGCGTGAAGATCGAACGCCCCCAGGGCAATGGCGGACAACAACAGCAGCAGGGCGATTCGCATCGCCCAAGGGTAGTGGCTGGATCAGCGGGCAGGAAGTGACGGAAGTGAGGTGCTTCCGCCCGGTTCAGGCGTGTCCGAGGCGCCTGAGCACCGCCTGCGTCGGCCGGGCCAGGTTGAGTGTGTAGAAGTGCAGCGACGGCACCCCGGCGGCGATCAGACGCTCGCACAGCGCGGCCACCACATCGGCGCCGAACGTGCGCACCGACTCGGCATCATCGCCAAAGGCCTGCATGCGCTTGCTGATCCAGCGCGGGATCTCCGCGCCGCACTGCTCGGAAAAACGCCGCAGCTGGCTGAAGTTGGAGATCGGCATGATCCCGGGAATGATCGGCACCTCCACGCCCAGCTTGCGCACCGCCTCGACGAAGTGGAAATAGGCGTCGGCGTTGTAGAAGTACTGGGTGATCGCCGCATCGGCGCCGGCATCGATCTTGGTCTTGAAGTGGCGCAGGTCGGCCAGCGCGCAGGACGCCTGCGGGTGGGTTTCCGGATACGCGCCGACCTCGATGCGGAAGGCGTCGCCATGTTCGGCGCGGATGAAGGCGATCAGCTCCGAGGCATAGCGCATATCGCCGGGAAAGCCCATGCCCGAGGGCAGATCGCCGCGCAGGGCGACGATGCGCTTGACCCCGATGGCCCGGTACAGCTTGAGCAGCTCGCGGATCTCCTCGCGGGTGCCGCCGACGCACGACAGGTGCGGCGCGGCCTGCAGGCCATGGTGCTGGTTCAGATGGCGCACCGTCTCGGAGGTGTAGCTCAGGGTCGAACCGCCCGCGCCGAAGGTGCATGACACGTACTCCGGCGCGTAGGCCTTGAGCCTGGCCGCGGTGCGGTCCAGCTGGGCACGCTGGTCATCGGTCTTGGGGGGATAGAACTCGAAGCTGATCGCGGTCATGGGGCGCCGGGCATGCTGGATTGCGGGTCATTATATCTCTTCATCAAGATGGATGTTCAAGAGTTTCGCCTGTGACCATGCCGTGGCCCGGCCTTGAGCCGGACCGGCCACCCACAGCCCGCCCTCGCGCGCTGCCGCCCCGGGTTCAGTGCGGCCGCGCGGCCGCGCGCTGTGGGAATACCGCCACGCATACGCCGATGGCCACCAGCAGCACGGCGCTGGCGCCGTAATGGCTCACGGCCAGTCCGCCGTGATCCAGCGGTTTGTCCAGGAAGTCGCCGACCACCGCGCCCAGCGGCCGGGTCAGCACGAAGGCGATCCAGAATAGTGTCGCGCGTGAGATCGGACTCCAGCGCCAGGCGGCGGCCACCAGCAGCAGCGCCCCGCCGAAGACCGCCGCCGCGCCGAGGTAGCCCAGCCCGGCGCTGTCGGCGGTCCAGTCGCCCAGCGCCGTGCCCAGCGTCTGCGAGCACATGATGGTCAGCCAATAGAACCTCTCCGCGCGCGGACTGGCCACGGTGCCGATATCGATCGAGCCCAGCGTGCGGTGCCAGGTGAACAGCGTGGCCAGCAGCAAACCCAGCAGCAGCGTGCTGCCGCCGGTATAGCCGATGCCCAGCGAGCGGTCGGCGAAGTCGGCCAGCGTGGTGCCCACGGTGGTGGAGGCGATGACGGTCAGCCAGTACAGCGCCGGCCGGAAGCGGCTGGCGCGGATCTGCGCGGCGACCGCCAGCAGGAACATCACCATGAAGATCGCCGTGCCGACCGCGTAGCCCAGCCCCAGCGACATCGATACCGCATCGCCGCCGGTTTCGCCCAGCGTGGTGGCCAGCACCTTGATCACCCAGAAGCCAAAGGTAAGCGCCGGCACCTTGGCCAGTGCCCGGGGAGTGTCATCGCGCAGGTCCATGGCCTTCTCCGTGTCGGACCGGGCAGGGCGTGGCCCTGACGTGGAAATCGAGGGGAATGCTGGGCCGGTCCGGGTCTGAAGATTGTCGGTGGCCGATGCGGGGCCGTGATCGGGCGCGCGGCGGTGGATGAGCAGCGGCTGCCGCTGATCGCCAGGCGCGGGGTACGAACGCCGATCAGCGTTTCCCGGTCGATGGCGAGCGTGCTGCGCTGGCCAATGCCCCAAGTCGCCCTGCGACGATCTGTTTCTGGCCGGTGCAGACCATTTTCCGGTCGTCATCGAGCGATTTCTGGTCGTGAGCGACCGATCTCCGGTCGGCGCCGCCCATTTTTTGCTCGCGCTCGACCATTTTTCGGTCGTGCACTAGCGATTTATGTTCGACTTCGACCGATTTTTCTCGATTGTCCTGAAGATGTATTCAATCGTGGGGCAACGCTGCGATATGTCCGTCGCTGTTGCCCACCCCGACAGGGAATGCCGGCCAACGCCGTGCCCGTCGCGGCGTCGCCGGTGGCCGCCCGTCCAGCGCCACCCACGCCGCCGAGGCCCAACTCTGCGGTGGAGCCGGGCGCGGCGTGGTGCCGATAGCGGAGAATGCGCGCTCAACTTTGTTAAGAGCGGTCTGATGTCGATCTATCTCACCCCCTTCGCCCGCACCCGGCTGTTCCCGCGCACGCCGCGCGCCAACACCATCCAGGACTGCACGCCGGAGCAGTTCGAGCAGCACCTCAACGCCCATGCGCCGTACAAGGTGCTCGACGGCTACGCGCCGTTCTGCAAGCTGCATGTGCACCGCAACTGGACCTCCACCCGCTGCCTGACCGTGCCGATAACCGATGACAACCGCCATCTGCTGCGCTCGGGCTACGAGGCGCGCACCCGCGAGGAGCTGCCGGTGCTGGTGCGCTGGTTCGAGGGCGTGGAGCCGCCGGTGGCCGAGTACCTGGTGGTGATCCTGTACAGCGCCGAGCAGCTTGCCAGGGAAGGCGCGCCGATCGAGGCCGACTGGGGCGTGGTCGGCTGTCTCTACACCGCCGAGCCCGAGGAAGTGCCGATGGCGCCGATCACAATGATGCGCAACGCACTCGGCGTGGAGGAGGGCGGCTCGGGCGTGGCGATCGACCGTGCCGCCTATGCGCGCGCGGTTGCGTTCTGGGACAGCAACGCCAACTGGCGATGAGTCTTTATCTGAAGGCGCGTGCCGGGTGGGGCGTGTTCGCGTTCAGCCCGCGGCACATGCTGCTGGCCATCGCCCTGTTCCTGCTGGAAGTGGTGATCGCCACGCAACTGTCGCAGGTGACGTGGATACGCGCCTATCTGGGTGATGTGCTGGTGGTGGTGCTGTTGTACGCGGCGATCCGCAGCGTGGTGCGGTTCGATGACCACGCGCTGCTGCTGGGCGTGTTCGGGTTGGCCTGGGCGATGGAAGTGGCCCAGTACTTCGCGCTGGCCGAACGGCTGGGCTATGTGCGCGGCGATGTGATGTACACGCTGATCGGCAACACCTTCTCGTGGGCGGATATCGCCTGCTACGCCATCGGCTGCGCGGCCGTTGCCGGGGTGTTGGCGTTGTCGAAGCGCTAGCCGCGCGGCGAGGTGACGGCCGGTGGTCGCCGCCATCGGCCGTCCCGTAGGGCGATAGCGGCGGCTACGTCCCCGGCCGTGCGTTGGCCGGGGTGGCCTAGGGCTTTGCGGATCGGTGCGCGCGCCTGGCGGCGATCTTCCTGGGCTTCGGCAGCGGCATCAGCTCGGCGGTCTGCAGGATCAGCCGGCGCAGCGCCTCGCTGTCATCAAGCAGCTCATCGGCCACCGGATAGTCCTTGGCGCCGGGATACGGCGGGCGTTGCGGCAGCGACGGTGCCAGTCCGGTGGCGGCAGCGGAGGGTTTGACGAACAGGCTGTTGTCGCAGGCGAAGGCCACCACCTTGCCATCGACATACAGCGCGTACTCGCCAAACATCTTCCTGTGGCTCAGGCGGCTGCCCAGGCCGATCTGCTCGGCGACATAGTCGATGAAGTCGCGGTCGGTACTCATGCCGGTGGCTGCCGTGGCGGATGCGCCATCCAGGCAGGGGGGATGTCAGGCCCGTCTGTCATCGGCAGTGCGGCGCTTGCGCCATGCGCGCAAGACCAGCAGCGCGACAACGACGCCGACAGCGGCTGCCGCCCCGGGCAAAGCCAGACCCATGAAACGCCCCAGTTGCCGGCCAACGCTGTAACCGGCTTTGTATGCGTCACTCTGTGCGAACGCCGTGGATGAAAAAGCGACCAAGGTCGCCGCCAGCAGATATCGAGCACGCCTTGCCATCAAAACTCCCCAGTCGGTGACGGAACGGTCTGGCTTCGAGTATCCCCACGCCGTGGCGGGTTGGGAAGTGGCGGGTGCTGCTGTGCGCAGCGCGGTTCGTTTGATGCGGAGCGGCTCGAACTTCTGCGCCATCCCGGGTGACCCGGCGTCTTGGGGCAACGCACGGGCGTAGAGCGAAACGGCGTCCGGCGGGTGACCGGTCCGTTGCGGGGGTGCCTGAGCTGGCGCCGGCAGGGACGCGGTTCGGGTAAACAGACACAAAAAACGGGCGCCTGACGGCGCCCGTTTCGTGTTTCACGCAGTGACCGGCAGGCCGATCAGTAGCGGTAGTGGTCCGGCTTGTACGGGCCTTCGACCGGCACGCCGAGGTAATCGGCCTGGTCCCTGGTCAGGGTGGTCAGCTTCACGCCAATCTTTTCCAGGTGCAGGCGCGCCACTTCCTCATCCAGGTGCTTGGGCAGGATGTAGACCTTGTTCTGGTAGCTGTCCTTGTTGGCCCACAGGTCGATCTGCGCCAGGGTCTGGTTGGCGAAGCTGTTGGACATCACGAAGCTCGGGTGGCCGGTGGCGCAGCCCAGGTTCACCAGACGGCCTTCGGCCAGCAGGAAGATGCTGTTGCCATTGGCGAAGGTGTACTTGTCCACCTGCGGCTTGATGTTGGTGTGTACCAGACCCGGCAGGGCCTTGAGCGCATCGACCTGGATCTCGTTGTCGAAGTGGCCGATGTTGCAGACGATGGCCTGGTCCTTCATCGCCTGCATGTGCGCGGCGGTGATGATGTCCTTGTTGCCGGTGGTGGTGACGTAGATGTCGGCACGGCCCAGAGTGGATTCGACCGTGTTGACTTCGTAGCCTTCCATCGCCGCCTGCAGTGCGCAGATCGGATCGATCTCGGTGACGATGACGCGCGCGCCGTAGTTGCGCAGCGAGGCGGCCGAGCCCTTGCCGACATCGCCGTAGCCGCAGACCACGGCCACCTTGCCGGCCAGCATCACGTCCATCGCACGCTTCAGGCCATCGGCCAGCGACTCGCGGCAGCCGTACAGGTTGTCGAACTTGCTCTTGGTGACCGAGTCGTTGACGTTGATCGCCGGGATCAGCAGCTTGCCCTGTTCGGCCAGCTGGTACAGGCGGTGCACACCGGTGGTGGTCTCTTCGGAGACGCCCTTCCAGTCGGCGACCACGCGGGTCCAGTAGCCCGGGCGCTCGACGGCCACGCGCTTGAGCAGGTTCTTGATCACCTGTTCCTCGTGGCTGCCCGAGGCCGAGTTGACCCAGCTGTCATCGCCCTGTTCCAGCTCATAGCCCTTGTGGATGAGCAGGGTGACGTCGCCACCGTCGTCCACCACCAGCTGCGGGCCGGTCAGGGTGCCGTCGGCCAGGGTGAAGGTCAGCGCGTCCAGGGTGCAGTCCCAGTACTCTTCCAAGGTTTCGCCCTTCCACGCGAACACCGGGGTGCCGGTGGCGGCAATCGCCGCGGCGGCCTGGTCCTGGGTGGAGAAGATGTTGCACGAGGCCCAGCGCACGTCGGCGCCGATATCCTTCAGGGTCTCGATCAGCACCGCGGTCTGGATGGTCATGTGCAGCGAGCCGGTCACGCGCACGCCGGCCAGCGGCTTGGTGGTGGCGTGCTTGCGGCGGATGGACATCAGGCCCGGCATCTCGTGCTCGGCGATATCCAGCTCCTTGCGGCCCCAGTCGGCCAGCGCGATATCGGCAATCTTGTAATCGCCTTCCTGTGAGAAGGTCTTGGCAACAGCGTTCATGTAGAGCTCCGGTGTGGTGCGAGCAGGCTCGCGTTCGCCGGGCGCCGTTGTTGCATGGAAGCCGCCCGAGCCTGGCCGTGACGCGAGCCCCGGTGGGGTCGGTACGGTCGCAGCGCCCCTCGGAGCGGGGGTGGCGATTATATCGCGGCGCGGTCGTCGC
Source organism: Stenotrophomonas sp. STEN014 (assembly GCF_056760315.1). Classification (NCBI taxonomy): domain Bacteria; kingdom Pseudomonadati; phylum Pseudomonadota; class Gammaproteobacteria; order Lysobacterales; family Lysobacteraceae; genus Stenotrophomonas; species Stenotrophomonas sp. STEN014. The sequence goes on from NZ_JBRREN010000002.1 coordinate 53,586, forward strand.
GCCGGCAGCCCAACCAAAGGCAGGGGAGAACGGCGACAGAGATTGTTAAGTTGTCTGATCGCCTCTGTTGTTAAGGATTGTCATGACCAAATCCCCCGCCCGCCGCGCCAAGCGCGCTTCGGCCGTGCTGGTGCTGTGCGCCGGCCTGCTGCTCTCGGTACCGCCGGTAATGGCGTTGGCCCCTCCGCCGGCGCAGAAGGCCACCCAGGGCGAGGGCTACCGGCTCCCGTCGGCCGCCTTGCAGGCGGTGGTGGATGCCCCGCGTGCGCCGACCCTGAGCCTGTCGCCCAGGCGCGATCTGGCGGCGATGCTGCAGACCCCGCCGTTGCCGTCCATCGCCCAGGTGGCGGCCCCGGAGCTGAAGCTGGCCGGGCTGCGGATCAACCCGAAGACGGTGTCTGACAGCCGCTTCTCGTTCGGCAGCAAGTTGTGGCTGATCTCCACCGTGGACGGCGCCGAGCGCCAGATCAGTGGCCTGCCGCAGCCGCTGTCGGTGGCCTCGCTGGCGTGGTCGCCGGACCAGAAGTACCTGGCGTTCAACCAGGTCGATCCGGCCAGCGGTGCCAACGAGCTGTGGCTGGTGGATGTCGGCACGGCCAGCGCGCGCCGGGTGGCGCAGGATCTGAACAGCATCGTCGGCAACGGCTATGCGTGGTTGCCGGGCGGCACGGAACTGCTGGTGATGCAGCGTCCGGCCGGGCGCGGCGCGCCGCCGGCCAGTGATGGCGTTCCGACCGGCCCGGCGGTGCAGCAGACCGAGGCCGGGCAGGGCGTGCGCTCGGTGCGCACCTACCAGGACCTGCTCAAGAACGAGGACGACGCGCGCCTGTTCGAGTACTACCTGCAGGCGCAGCCGACGCGGGTGGCGATCAACGGCCAGGCCACCCCGGTCGGCGCGGTGGGCATCTATCTGGGCCTGGCGGCCTCGCCGGACGGCAACTACCTGCTCAGCCAGCGGGTGCAGCGGCCGTTCTCCTACGCGGTGCCGGTGAGCCGGTTCCCGCGCAACATCGAAGTGCTCGATGCGCAGGGCAAGCTGGTGCATACCGTGGCGCGGCTGCCACTGGTCGATGGCCTGCCCACCGGCAATGACGCGGTGCCCACCGGCGTGCGCTCGATCAGCTGGCGCGCCGATGCGGCGGCCACGCTGGTGTGGGCCGAGGCGCAGGACGGCGGTGATCCGTCGCGTGACACGGCGATCCGCGATGCGGTGCTGATGCAGGCCGCGCCGTTCGATAAGCCGCCGGTGACGCTGGCGCAGCTGGGCTCGCGCTATGCCGGTATCACCTGGGGCCGTGGCGACCTGGCATTGCTGGACGAATCGTGGTGGAAGACCCGCCAGGTCAAGCAGTGGAAGATCGCCCCGGACCATCCCGAACAGGCCCCGGTGCTGTTGTCGGCGCGTTCGGACGATGACCGTTACGGCGATCCGGGCAATCCGGTGCTGCAGGCCGATGCGGCCGGCCGCTCGCGGCTGCAGCTCAGCGCCGATGGCAACAGTTTCTACCGCATCGGTGCCGGCGCCTCTGCCGAGGGCGATCGCCCGTTCCTGGACAAGGTGGACCTGCACAGCGGCAAGGCCGAGCGTCTGTTCCACTCGCAGGCGCCGTACTACGAGATGCCGCTGGCGCTGATCGACGGTGAAAGCCCGCGTGTGCTGAGCTACCGCGAATCCAACGACGTGCCGGCCAACCTGTTCGCCCGTGGCCTGGACGCCGATGCCACGCCGCGGCAGCTGACCCGCTTCGCGCACCCGCTGCCGGCCCTGCGGGGGGTGAAGAAGGAGCAGATCCGCTACCAGCGCAACGACGGGGTGGCACTGACCGGCGACCTGCTGCTGCCGCCGGGCTACGACCCGAAGAAGGATGGCCCGCGGCCGCTGCTGATGTGGGCCTACCCGGCCGAGTTCAAATCGGCCGAGGACGCCAGCCAGGTCACCGGCTCGCCGCACCGCTTCAACGCGGTCAGCTACTGGGGGCCGCAGGCGTTCCTGGCCAAGGGCTACGTGGTGCTCAGCGCACCGACCATGCCGATCATCGGCGAGGGCGATGCAGAACCCAACGACACCTATATCGAGCAGCTGGTGGCCAGCGCGCAGGCGGCGGTGGACGAGGTGGTCAAGCGCGGTGTCGCCGACCGCGAACGCATCGCCGTCGGCGGGCACTCCTACGGCGCGTTCATGACCGCCAATCTGCTCGCGCATACGCGCCTGTTCAAGGCCGGTATCGCCCGTTCCGGTGCCTACAACCGCACGCTGACCCCGTTCGGTTTCCAGGCCGAGGAGCGCAACTACTGGCAGGCGCAGGAGGTGTACCTGAAGATGTCGCCGTTCAACTACGCGCAACAGATCAAGGACCCGATCCTGTTCATCCATGGGGCCGAGGACAACAACTCCGGCACCTTCCCGCTGCAGAGCGAGCGCATGTTCGCCGCGGTGAAGGGGCTGGGGGGCACCTCGCGGCTGGTGATGCTGCCCAATGAATCGCACGCCTACCGCGCGCGCGAATCGATCATGACCATGCTGGCGGAAAGCGAGGAGTGGCTGGACAAGTGGCTGGCCGCGCCGGCCAGTACCGGTGGCAAGAAACGCTGACGTTCCAGCGACAGGGGATGTCCACAACGGGGCGCTTGCGCCCCGTTGTGCTGTCTGCCGGGACAGCGGCTGGACAAGGTGCAGATGCAACTGTTTCAGCCATGATGCACTGCAAAAACCGGCGATTTTTTGGGGTAGGCTTGGGGCGTTTCCGCTCTCAAGGCTCCACGTCCCAGGATGAACGAGTACCGCAGCAGCGTTGTCTTCGCCACCCCCGATCTGCCGTTGCGCGACGATGTGCGCCGCCTCGGTGCACTGGTCGGCGACCTTCTGTCCGAGCAGGTATCGCCGGACTTTCTTGATGAAGTGGAAGCGGTGCGCACGGCGGCGATCGCGCGTCGTGAAAGCCAGGGCCCGCTGGCAACACTGAGCACGCAGCTGGAGGGCCGCGCACCGCGCGAGGCCGAGGCGCTGGTGCGTGCGTTCAGTACCTACTTCCAGGTGGTGAACATCGCCGAGCGCGTGCACCGCATCCGCCGCCGCCGCGACTACCAGCGTGCCGGCACCAAGCGTCCGCAGCCCGATGGCCTGCACGATGCGCTGCTGCAGCTCAAGGCGCAGGGCGTGTCGCTGGAGGAGCTGGCGCAGTGGTTGCCGCGGATCGATATCGAGCCGGTCTTCACCGCGCATCCGACCGAGGCGGTGCGCCGCGCGCTGCTGGAAAAAGAACAGCTGATGGTGGCCGCGCTGGTGGACAACCTCGATGGCCAGCGCACGCCCGGCGAGCAGGCCGCCGATGCCGCGCGCTTCCGCATGGCGCTGACCGCTTCGTGGCAGACCGCCGATTCCTCGCCGGTGCGGCCGAGCGTGGATGACGAGCGCGAGCATGTCGGCTTCTATCTCACCCGGGTGCTGTACCGGGTGATGCCGGTGTTCTACGAGTCGCTGGAACAGGCGCTGCTGGACACCTGGGGCCGCACGTTGCCGCTGCCGCGGCTGGTGCGCTTCGGCACCTGGGTCGGCGGCGACATGGACGGCAATCCCAATGTGGATGCGACCACCATCACCGCCACCTTGAACGCGCAGCGCAGCGCCGTGCTCGGCCTGTATCTGAAGGACATGCTGGCGCTGGCCAGCCTGCTCAGCCAGTCCACCGAACTGGTCGGCGTCAGCGCCGACGTGCTGGCCCGTGTCGAGCAGTACCACCAGCTGCTGCCGCAGGTGCAGTCGCGCCCGCGCCATGCCGACATGCCGTACCGGCTGCTCAACGACCGCATGCGGGCGCGGCTGCAGGCCACGCTGGAAGATGCACCCGGCGCCTATGCGTCGCCGGCGGAATTTGCCGCCGACCTGCAGCTGATCCTGGACAGTCTGGAGGCCAACAAGGGCAAGCACGCCGGCTGGTTCTCGGTGCGCCGGCTGCTGTGGCGGGTGCGCACCTTCGGCTTCCATCTGGCACGGCTGGATGTGCGCCAGGAATCGAGCGTGCATGCGCGCGCGCTGGCCGACGTGCTCGGTGGTCAAGACCGTTTCGATGCGCTGGACGATGCCGCGCGCGCGGCGCTGCTCTCGCCGTATGCGGCTGGCAGTGCCTCACTGGAGCGCGGCGGTGATGAGGCCGGGCAGCGTCTGGACAAGGTGTTCGCCGCGCTGGCCGATGCCCGCCATCGCCATGGCGCCGATGCGCTGGGCAGCTACATCATCTCCATGGCGCACGACTGCGGCGACGTGCTGGCGGTGCTGGCACTGGCCCGGCGCGGCGGTCTGGTCGATGCGGAAGATGCGGTGCCGCTGGATATCGCGCCGCTGTTCGAGACCGTGGACGATCTGCAGCGCGGGACCGCGACACTGCGCGACCTGCTGGCCGATCCGGTCTATCGCGCCCATCTGGCCGCACGTGATGACGTGCAGATGGTGATGCTGGGCTATTCGGACAGCGGCAAGGACGGCGGCATCGCCGCCTCGCGCTGGGGCCTGCAACAGGCACAGGTGGACCTGCTCGACGCCGCCGCCGCCTACGGCGTGAAGCTGACCTTCTTCCACGGCCGTGGGGGTTCGATCAGCCGCGGCGGCACCAGGACCACGCATGCGGTCAACGCCTCGCCACGCGGCAGCATCGATGGCCGCCTGCGGGTGACCGAGCAGGGCGAGGTGATCCATCGCAAGTACGGCATCCGCGCGCTGGCGCTGCGTTCGCTGGAGCAGTCGGCCGGCGCGGTGCTGCGCGCCAGCCTGCGCCCGCGTGCGGCCGAACCGCGCGAGGCGCAGTGGATCCCGGTGATGGAGACCGTCGCGGCCGAAAGCTCGCGCGCCTACCGCGCCTTCGTTGGCGATGCGCGCTTCATGGACTACTTCCGCAATGCGACGCCGATCGATGTGATCGAGCGGATGACGCTGGGCTCGCGGCCGTCGCGGCGGCTGGGCCAGGACGCGGCGCTGTCCAACCTGCGCGCGATTCCGTGGGTGTTCGCCTGGAGCCAGGCGCGCGCGGTGATTCCCGGCTGGTTCGGCGTGGGCAGCGGGCTGCAGGCCGCCGCCGATGCCGGCCATGAGGAGCGGCTGCGCGAGATGGCGCACGACTGGCCGTTCTTCGAGACCTTCCTCGATGACATGGCGATGGTGCTGAGCAAGGGTGATATCCATATCGCCGAGCAGTTCTCGCAGCTGGCCGGCCCGCTGCACGGGCACTTCTTCCCGCTGATCCGCGAGGAGCTGGCGTTGACCGCGCACTGGGTCAAGCGCCTGAGCGGACAGCAGGAACTGCTCGAGCACGATCCGCGGCTGGCCCTGTCGATCCGCCTGCGCAATCCCTACATCGACCCGATCAGCGCCTTGCAGGTGGATCTGCTCAGGCGCTGGCGCGAGAGCGGGCGCGAGGACGAGGCGCTGTTGCGCGCACTGGTGGCCTGCGTCAACGGCGTTTCCCAAGGCGTGCAGAACACCGGTTGATCGATCGCCGGAAGGCGCCGGCCGGGCGACAGTTCCGGTCGGCGTTCCGGTTTTTAAGCCTCCACCGCCAGATCGGCGGCGCCGGACGGATTGTGTTTGAGCAGCTCCAGGTGGCGCTGCTCCATCTCCTGGCGCAGCTGGCGGCGGAGCTGTGCGGCGGCGAAGCGGCGCTTCTCATCGCTGGTTTCCGGTTGCAGCGGCGGCACCGGGGTCGGCCGGCCCTCGTCATCGACCGCCACCATCGTGAAGAAACAGCTGTTGGCATGGCGCACGCTGGCCTTGCGGATGTCCTCGGCCACCACCTTGATGCCCACCTCCATCGACGAGGTGCCGGTGTAGTTCACCGAGGCCAGGAAGGTCACCAGTTCGCCGACGGCAATCGGCTGGCGGAACGTCACCTGGTCCACCGACAGGGTGACCACGTAGTTGCCGGCATAGCGGCTGGCGCAGGCATAGGCGACCTGGTCGAGCAGGCGCAGCACCGCGCCGCCGTGCACCTTGCCGGAGAAGTTGGCCATCTCCGGGGTCATCAGCACGGTCATCGACAACTGGTGGGAGGTGGGTTCGGACATGGTGGGTACCGCGACGACAGGGCCCGCAGGCTACTCCACCCGGGCGCGGGACGGGTAATCCGGCGCGGAAAGAGGGCGGTGTCACCGCCCCTGTCCCGACGCAGCGGCCACCGTCACTGGAAGTGGCGGCGCACCCCGTGGAAGCCCCCCGGCGTGGCGAACCGCAGCGTGTCCCGCCGGTCCAGCATGCCGCCCGGGCCCTCGATCCTCTGTCCCCGGTGCCTGGCGTCGAGGCTGCGCTTGAGCGCCGATCCGCCAGGGACGCCGCGCTGCACGATCCGCAGCGACCGCGTGGCCGACGGCCATTGCCGGTGGCGCAGGCGAGCCGGCCGGAGGCCCGGCCCGTCCAGCACCACCGCGGCGCCGGCGGCCGCTTACCAGTGCGTGGGCTGGTAGTCCTTCAGGAACTGGCCCCACACGTGCTCGCCGGTGTTGAAGCCGTGGATGATCGGGTCGACGATGCGCGCGGCGCCATCGACGATATCCAGCGGCGGATGGAAGCGCTCCTCGGCGGTCTTGCGGGTGGCCAGCTCGATCGGATCCTCGTCGGTAACCCAGCCGGTATCCACGCTGTTCATATGGATGCCGTCGCCGTGGTAATCGGCCGCCGCGGTGCGCGTCATCATGTTCAACGCGGCCTTGGCCATGTTGGTATGCGGATGCTTGGTGGTCTTGAAGTTGCGGTAGAACTGGCCTTCCATCGCCGAGACGTTGACGATGTGCTTGTCGCGATTGGGCGTGCGCAGCATCAGCGGCTTCAGCCGCGCATTGAGGATGAACGGCGCCACCGCGTTGACCAGCTGGGTTTCCAGCAGTTCCACCGCCGGCACCTCGTGCATCTGCAGGCGCCAGGAGTTGCGTCCGCGCAGATCGACCTGCTGCAGGTCCTTGTCCAGCCGGCCTTCCGGGAACAGGTGCTTCTGGCCCAGCAGTTCCTCGGCCAGCAAGGGCACCTGCGACAGCGCCGGTGCGTGGGTCAGCCCCGGGGCCTCGGACAGGCCGTGCAGCGCGGCCGAGCTCAGGGCGGTGGCTTCGGGCAGCAGGTCGTGGCTGCGCAGCCCTTCGAAATTGCCCAGCAGCTTGCGCACGTGTTCGGGCGTCTGCGCCATGCTGGCGGTTTCGGCCTCCATCATGTGTGCGTAGAACTCCGGCGGGCGGCGCACGGTCTGGCAGGCGTTGTTGATGATGAAATCCAGCCGCGAATACTTGCCGGCCACTTCACTGCAGAACGCTTCCACGCTGGGGGTATGGCGCAGATCCAGCCCGAACACCTCCAGGCGATGGCCCCACACCGCGAAATCCGGTTCCTGCGCATAGCGGGCGGCCGAATCGCGCGGGAACCGGGTGGTGACGATCAGGTGCGCGCCGGCGCGCAGCAGTTTCAGACCCGCCTGGAAGCCGATCTTGACCCGGCCACCGGTGAGCAGCGCCACGCGCCCGCCCAGATCGGCCAGCTCGGTGCGCTTGGCGAAATTGAAGTCCGCGCAGCGTGTGCACATCTGGTCGTAGAAGTGGTGCAGCCGCGTGTACTTCTGCTTGCACACATAGCAGTGGCGCAGCTCTGGGGATTCCAGTGGCTCGCGTTCGGGCTCGTGCGGATCGTGCGCCAGCCGGTTCTGCTGGTCGAAATTCTGCGGCGGGAAATAGTTCGGCGTGCTGAACACCGGTTTGCTGCGCAGGGTGCGGATGCCGGTCTGTTCCAGCAGTGCATCGGCCTTGCGCAGTTTCTCGGCATGCTGCGCGCGCTGTTCGAGCTTGGCCTTCTGGCGGCGGAACTTCGGCGCCGGGTTGGCGATGCTGGCCACGGCCTTGTACAGCCGCGCGCGCTGCTCGGCTGGCCATGCATCAAGCACGGTACGGTCCTCGGCGACGGTTTCCAGCACAGCCAGCAGTCCGTCCATGTCGGGAGCGGCGCTATCGCTGGCGGGCGGCAGCGTGGTCGGCGGGTGGTGCGGGTCGGTGCATTCGCTCACGGGGGGATCCTGTACGGCAGTTCAGTTGCGGGCCAAAAAAACGGGCCGCTTGCGCGGCCCGTTCCGGTCACTGGCAGTGCCAGTTTATTACTTCAGCTTGGCGGCCTTGCGCAGCGCCTCGGCGCGGTCGGTCTTCTCCCAGGAGAAGGCGGTCGCGGTCTGGCTCTTGCCCTCGCCATCGACGTAGCTGAATTCCTTCGGCTTGCGCCCGAAGTGGCCGTAGGCGGCGGTCTGCTGGTACATCGGGTGGATCAGATCCAGCATCTTGATGATGCCGTACGGACGCAGGTCGAAGTGCGCACGGATCAGCTTCTCGATCTGCGCGTCGGCGATCTTGCCGGTGCCGAAGGTGGTGACCGAGATCGAAGTCGGCTCGGCCACGCCGATGGCGTAGGAGACCTGCACTTCGCACTTGTCCGCCAAGCCGGCAGCCACGACGTTCTTGGCCACGTAGCGGGCGGCGTAGGCGGCCGAACGGTCAACCTTGGACGGATCCTTGCCCGAGAACGCACCGCCACCGTGACGGGCCATGCCGCCGTAGGTGTCGACGATGATCTTGCGGCCGGTCAGGCCGCAGTCGCCCACCGGGCCACCGATGACGAAGATGCCGGTCGGGTTGATGTGGACCTTGTTCTTCGGCAGCGCGTCCAGCCACGCCTTGGGCAGCACCGGCTTGAGGATGTGCTCGCGCACGGCCTCGATCAGGTCCTTCTGCTTCACGCCCGGGTCGTGCTGGGTGGACAGTACCACCGCGTCCAGGCCTTCGATCTTGCCGTTGTCGCCATAGCGCAGGGTGACCTGGCTCTTGGCGTCCGGGCGCAGCCACGGCAGCGGCGAGTTCTTCTTGTTGCGGACCTTGGCCTGCTGCTCGACCAGACGGTGCGAGTAGTAGATCGGGGCCGGCATGAATTCCGGTGCCTCGTTGCAGGCATAGCCGAACATCAGGCCCTGGTCGCCGGCGCCCTGTTCTTCCGGCTTCTTGGTCTTCTTGCCCGAACCGTCCACGCCGGCGGCGATGTCCGGCGACTGCTTGCCGAGCATGTTGATGATCGCGCAGGTGTGGCCGTCGAAGCCGACGTCGGAATTGTTGTAGCCGATGTCGTTGATGACCTTGCGGGTCAGTTCTTCGATATCGACCCACGCCGAGGTGGTGACTTCGCCGGCGACGATGGCCGCACCGGTCTTGACCATGGTTTCGCAGGCCACGCGGGCGCGCTTGTCCTGGGTCAGGATTGCGTCCAGCACCGCGTCGGAGATCTGGTCGGCAATCTTGTCCGGATGGCCTTCGGAGACCGATTCGGAGGTGAACAGGTAGCTGGACATCGAGGCAATATCCCTTGATTCGGATGGAGAGATGGGCGCGCATGATACACGGCATGCCCGCCCTGTGCATTGTGCGGGGTGTGATGTTGCCGGTGGTTAAGCCAGCGGGTCCGGGAGGATGGTAGGCCGTGACCGGCTGCTAGGATCGGCACATGGATTCGCTCAGTCAGATCGTTCTCGGCGGCGCTGTCGCTGCCTCTCTCGCGCCCGCCGGCCATCGCCGCGCGGCCTTGTTGGCCGGTGCCGCACTGGGCACCTTGCCCGACCTCGATGGCCTGTTCATCGCGGCGTTCACCGACAATCCGGTCACATTGATGACGGTGCACCGCAGTTTCAGCCATTCGCTGCTGGTGCTGCCGCTGCTGGGCACGCTGATCTGGTGGTTGTACCGCCGCTTCGGCCAGGGCCGGGTGGCCGAAGCCCCGGTGCGCTGGTGGTGGGCGATGGTGCTGGCGCTGGTCACCCATCCGCTGCTGGATGCCTTCACCGTCTACGGCACCCAGTTGTGGTGGCCGCTGACCCCGGCACCGGCGATGTGGTCGAGCGTGTTCATCATCGATCCGCTGTACACCGTGTGGCTGCTGCTGGCCTGCGTGATCGCCTGGTTCGCGCAGGTGCGGCCGCTGGCACAGCGGGCACTGCTGGCGGGGTTGCTGCTCAGCACCGGTTATCTGGGCTGGTCGCTGGTGGCCAAGGCGCAGATGGACCGGGCCGCAGATCAGGCGCTGGCGGCGATGGGTCTCGCCGATGCGCCCAGGTTCTCGGTGCCGATGCCGTTCAACACCCTGCTGTGGCGGGTGGTGGCGATGACCCCCGGCGGCTATGTGGTCGGTGATCGCTCGCTGTGGGCCGACCACGGGCCGATGCAGTTCAGCGGTTACCCCTCCAACGTGCAGGCTTTGCGCCAGGCCGGCGAGGTGCCGGCGGTGCAGCGCCTGGAGTGGTTCAACCGCGGTTTCATGCGCGCGCAGGTGCAGGGCGGGGAGCTGGTGCTCAGCGATCTGCGCATGGGCCTGGAGCCGGACTACAACTTCACGTTCGCCGTGGCCCGGATTGATGGGGAGGACTGGCAGGCGATCGCGCCACGCCAGCTCAGGCCCGTCTACCGGGAGCAGGGTGGGCGTGCGCTGCTGAAACAGCGCCTGGGCGAGGCGTGGCAGCGGATCTGGACGGCTCCACCGGTGGCGGAAGCGGCTGGCCCCGGGGTGACGGAGCGTGTCCGGTAGCCAGTCACCGGCTTGTGTTCTGAATTTGAAACAAATTATGCCTTTTAGGGTGATTGTTCTGATTTTGCTGGCAAATAAAATGGGGGCCATCAAGCAGGAATCGGCGAGGGTGCCGGTCCGCTTCTCCCAAGGAACCGACCATGAACAGCCAGGCCATCGCCCTGTACAAGAAACGCCGCTCGCAATACGCCCTCGGCAAAACCCTGCCGATCAGCCAGAACGACACCGCCAGCCTGATCAAGCACGCCGTGCGTGAAGCACCGTCGGCGTTCAATGCGCAGTCGGCGCGGGCGGTGATCCTGTTCGGTGCCGAAAGCCAGAAGTTCTGGGACCTGACCCGGGACGAGCTGCGCAAGATCGTGCCGGCCGAGGCCTTCGAGGGCACCAGCAACAAGATCGACAGCTTCGCCGCCGGTGCCGGTACCGTGCTGTTCTTCGTCGACAGCGACGTGGTCAAGGGCCTGCAGGCGCAGTACCCGCTGTATGCCGACAACTTCCCGATCTGGGGCGAGCAGTCCAATGGCATGGCCCAGTTCGCGGTGTGGACCGCGCTGGCCGACGCCGGTATCGGCGCCAGCCTGCAGCACTACAACCCGCTGGTGAACGAGGCGGTGCGCGAGCACTGGGGCATTCCGGCCAGCTGGACCCTGCGTGCGCAGATGCCGTTCGGCTCCCATGAAGCCGCGTTCGGCGAGAAGAGCTATATCGAGGACGAAGCCCGCTTCAAGGTGTTCGGCTGATCGACCGCAGCGCGTTGCTCTCCCCCGCGCGCTGATGTCCCTGCCGGAAGCCCGCCAGTCCTGCTGGCGGGCTTTTTCATGGGTGAACCGCTGGCGCCCGGCGCTGACGCGGTCTGCGCCGGATCAGGCCGCTGGCGACAGGGCCGGCCGCTCGCCGGCAATCAGCGCGTCGAAATAGTCGCCGGTCAGGCGCAGCTGGGCATCGGCGGTTTCGGCGGCGTTGACCACCGCGCGGAAAGCCGTGTTCTCCGGGCGGTCCCTGGCGTACCAGCCCAGATGCTTGCGGGCGATGCGCACGCCCTGTTGTTCGCCATAGAAAGCGTGCAGGTCGGTGAGATGCCCCAGCAGGATGCCGCGGACCTCGGTCAATGACGGCGGCGGCAGCTCCTGGCCGGTGGCCAGGTAGTGGGCGATCTCGCGGAAGATCCACGGCCGGCCCTGCGCGGCGCGGCCAACCATCACCGCATCGGCGCCTGTGTGTTTGAGCACCTGCTCGGCCTTGCGCGGCGAATCCACATCGCCATTGGCCAGCACCGGGATGTCCAGCATCGCCTTGATCGCGGCGATGGTGTCGTACTCGGCCGTGCCGGTGTAGTGCTGGTCGCGGGTGCGGCCGTGGATGGCCAGCGCTTTGATGCCGCTGTCCTGCGCGATGCGGGCGATGGCCGGGGCGTTGCGCACCTGCGCGCACCAGCCGGTGCGGATCTTCAGTGTGACCGGCACGTCCACCGCGGCCACCACCGCCTCCAGGATGCGCGCCACCAGCGCCTCGTCGCGCATCAGCGCCGAGCCGGCCCAGGCGTTGCAGACCTTCTTGGCCGGGCAGCCCATGTTGATGTCGATGATCTGCGCGCCGTGGTCGACGTTGTAGCGTGCCGCCTCGGCCAGCTGCGCAGGCTCGGTACCGGCGATCTGCACGCTGATCGGCGCCGGCTCGCCGGCGTGGTCCATGCGGTGGATCGACTTGCGTGTGGTCCAGAAGCGTGGATCGGAGATGGTCATCTCCGAGGCGGCCAGGCCCGCCCCCAGGCGCTTGCACAGCTGCCGGAACGGCTTGTCGGTGACGCCGGCCATGGGCGCGAGCACCACGTTCGGTGCGATGGTGTAGGGGCCAATCTGCATGGGGCTATTGTAGGGGGTGGGCCGTGGGGCGGTGGCTGAACGCCGGGCGGACAGCACAACGGCCCGTCGCCGGGCCGTTGTGGGTGCAACCTTCAGGCCGCTCAGGCCTCGGCTGGGGTCAGCCGTGGCATCGACAGCGCGGCGCCTTCCTTCTCGGTGGAGCGGGCCGCGTACTGGTTGGCAAAACGCACGTGGGTCATGAACGCCGCTTCCGGCGCCTGTGCCAGCGAGGAGGACAGCGCGCCGTTGAAGGCGTCGCCCGCACCGGTGGTATCGACCACCTGCACCGATTCGGCACCGATGCGGTAGTACGGCACGCTGTCGCCGCGCAGGGTGTCTTCATCGTGCGAGACGAACACGCCCACCGCCCCCAGCGTCACCACCACGGTGCCGCCCGACAGCAGCCGGCACAGGGCGTGCAGACGCGCGCCGTCCAGCGTGGCCACGTCGTCGGCCTCCACGCGCTCGCCCACATGGCGGCCGAGCAGGGCCGAGAACTCGGTCTCGTTCGGGGTCAGCACGTCGGCCAGCTTGAGCAGGCCGATGCTCGAGGGAGCATTGGCCGGAGCCGGATTGAGCACGGTCAGCACGCCGCTCTCGCGGGCGATGCCCAGTGCCGATTCGATCGATTCCACCGGTGATTCCAGCTGCGCCAGCAGCACCTTCGCGTTGCCGATCAGGGCGCGGTTGGTGGCCATGAACCCGCTGCTCAGCGAGGCATTGGCGCCGGCGCCGATGACGATGGAGTTGCGGCCGCGCGCATCGACATAGATACCGGCGGTGCCGGTGGGCTCGCTGCTGGCCTCGGCCACCAGCGCCAGGCCGTCGGCGGCGGCCAGCTGGCGCGCCAGGGCTCCGCCGGCGTCCTCGCCCAAGGCGCAGACAAAGTGGGTGTCCGCGCCGGAACGGCACGCGGCAACGGCCTGGTTGAAACCCTTGCCGCCGGGACCGGTACTGTAACGGCCGGCAATGGTCGCCCCTGGCGCGGGCAGGGCATCGCAGCGCCAGACGTGGTCGACATTGAAGGAACCGGCAACAACTACAGAACTCATGGAATCCATATCTCGAAAGTGGCTGGGGATCAGCCGAAATGGGTCAGCACGCCGGCGATGGTGGCCGTCATCAAGGTGGCGATGGTGCCACCGAGCACGGCGCGCAGGCCGAACTTGGCCAGGTCCTGGCGACGCTCCGGGGCCAGTCCGCCGATACCGCCGATCTGGATGGCGATCGAGCTGAAGTTGGCGAAACCGCACAGCGCGTAGGTGGCGATCAGGCGGCCTTCGTCACTCAGGACCACGCCAGCGACGTTGCCCTTGATGATTTCCGACAGCTCCAGATAGGCCACGAACTCGTTGATCACCAGCTTCTGGCCGATCAGCGAACCGACCGTGGTGGCATCGGCCCACGGGGTGCCGATCACCCAGGCGATCGGCGCCAGCACGTAGCCGAAGATCGTGGACAGGTTGGTCGGCTTGCCGATCATCTGGGCCAGACCGGTGACTTCACCGACCCAGGTCAGTGGCGCGTTGAGCAGCGCGATCAGGGCGATGAAGGCCAGCAGCATCGCGCCGATGTTCAGCGCCAGACGCAGGCCATCGCCCGCACCGGCGGCGGCGGCGTCGATGATGTTGGAAGAGGTCTTCTCCACTTCCATCTTCACCGTGCCCCGGGTCAGCGGGGTGCCGGTTTCCGGGATCAGCACCTTGGCGATCACCAGCGTGGCCGGGGCGGCCATGATCGAGGCTGCCAGCAGATGCTTGGCGTAGAACGCCTGCGCCGCCGGATCGCCCGCGCCCAGCATGCCCACGTAGGCGGCCAGCACACCGCCGGCGATGTGCGCCATGCCGCCGATCATCATCGTGATCAGTTCGGACTGGGTCATCTTGGAGATGTACGGGCGCACGGTCAGCGGCGCTTCGGTCTGGCCGATGAACACACTGGCGCAGACGCTGGTGGTCTCGGCGCCGGACACGCGCATGATCTTGGTGATGGCCCAGGCCATGGCCTTGACGATGGCCTGCATCACGCCCAGGTGGTACATCACGCCCATCAGCGCGGAGAAGAAGATGATCGTGGGCAGCACCTGGAAGGCGAAGATGAAGCCGTACTTGGGTACATCCATCAGGCTGCCGAAGATGAAGCTGGAGCCCTCATTGACGAAACTCAGGATCTTGACGAAGCCCTGGCCCAGCCAGTCGAACACGTCACGGCCGCCGGGAACCAGCAGCACCAGTGCGGCAAAGGCCACCTGCAACGAGATACCGGTTGCCACCAGCCTCCAGTCCACCGCTTTCTTGTTGTTGGAAAACAGCCAGGTGATGCCCAGAAGCACCGCCAGGCCGAACAGGCCGAAGCCGATCCTGCCAAAACCTTCGACCATGAGTAATCCCCGGGCGTGCCCGCAAAAGACGCAAGCCTAGAGCAGCGGCCTATGTCGGGCAAGAATTAACAGGGGATGCTCCTGCAATTGCGGCGATTGCGCCGATCTCGGCAAGGTTCGCGGCCTGGCCTGGTATCCGCGGCCCGTTACACTCTGGGCCGTTCGCGCCGGTTGGTGCGCCAGAAATCCCAGGAGTCCGCCATGCAATACCGTCGTCTCGGCTCGTCCGGCCTGCAGCTTTCCGCCCTGTCGTTCGGGGCCTGGGTCACTTTCGGTGGCCAGATCGGGCGCAGCGAGGCCCGCAACCTGATCGCGGCGGCGTGGGACAACGGGGTCAATTTCTTCGACAACGCCGAGGTCTACGCCCAGGGACGCGCCGAGGAGGTGATGGGCGATGTGATCGGCGACCTCCGCCTGCCGCGCGATGGCTATTGCGTCTCCAGCAAGGTGTTCTTCGGCGCGGTGCCCTCGCCCAATCCCCTGCAGCGCGGGCTCTCGCGCAAGCATGTCATCGACGCCTGCCACGCCGCGCTCAAACGCCTGCACGTGGAGTATCTGGACCTGTACTACTGTCACCGCCCGGATCCGGACACGCCGATCGGCGAAACCGTGCTGGCCATGGACACCCTGATCCGCCAGGGCAAGGTGCTGTACTGGGGCACCTCGGAGTGGTCGGCGGCGCAGATCGCCGAGGCGGTGGCCTTCGCCCGCGCCCATCATCTGTATGCGCCGGTGATGGAGCAGCCGCAGTACAACCTGCTGCATCGCACGCGGGTGGAGGAGGAATACGCGTCGCTGTACAGCGGCGCCGGGCTGGGTACCACGATCTGGTCGCCGCTGGCGTCGGGCCTGCTGACCGGCAAGTACAACGAGGGTATCGGCGCCGACAGCCGTCTGGCGACCTCGTCGATGGACTGGTTGCAGGCGACCGTGCTGGGTGATCCGGCTGAGGACCGGTTGGGCAAGGTCCGGCGTTTCACCGCGGTGGCCGCAGAGCTGGGCGAGTCGCCGGCCCAGCTGGCCATCGCCTGGTGCCTGCGCAATCCCAACGTGTCCAGCGTGATCCTTGGCGCCAGCCGGGTCAGCCAGCTGGAGGAGAACCTGCGCGCGCTGGATGTGGTCGCACGGGTGGAGGATGCGGCCTGGAAAAGGATCGAGGCGGCCTTTGTCTGAGGCCCGTCAGGCGGCGGAGCGTGCGCGGGATGGGCGCACGCCGCTGCTGAGGGCTGCAGGTCGGGCGGGATGGAAGAGGTCGCCCGTCAATGCTTGCATTGATATTGAGAATCATTATCATCAACTCCGTCCCCAGCACGGAATCACGATGATGTCCGCCCAACCTGTCCTGCTCCGCTCCCGCACGCTGCATCTGCCGCAACGCCCTGTCCAGTTGATGTCCGGTGACGGAATCCTGGACAGCGTCGCGCTGCTCAAGGGGCAGCGCGAAATCCTGATCCAGCATGGCGACACGTTCTACCGTCTGCGCCATACCAGCAATGACAAGCTGATCCTGACCAAGTAATCCCGCAGCACGTTCCTGCCAGCCGGCGCCTGTCCTGGTGCCATGCCCGCCTGAATCGACCCCTCTCCCTTGGCCACCACCGGCCTGCTTCGGCACCCCGGTTGCTGTGTCCGCGGGCTCTGTTCCTTCGATTGATTCCAGGCACCCATGATCCGTCCAACTGTTCTGAGCGCCGCCCTGTGGGCGGTGTTGTCTCCTGCGCACGCTGAAACCGCCACCTCGGCCGATGTGCGTGATTTCGACCGCGTCCAGGTCACCGCCACCCGGACCGCGCGGGCGGTCAGTAATGTCGCCGCCACGGTCGATGTGATCGACCGCGAACAGCTGGACAACCAGCTGGTGCACGACATCCGCGATCTGGTCCGCTACGAGCCGGGTATTTCGGTAACCCGCAGCGCGACCCGGTTTGGCCTGGGCGGCTTCCGCATCCGCGGTCTGGATGGCAACCGTGTGCTGATCCAGACCGACGGCATCGCCATGCCCAAGAGCTTCAACATCGGCAGCTTCGCCAATGCCAACCGCGATTTCACCGATCTGGAAACGCTCAAGCGGGTGGAGATCGTGCGCGGGCCGGCCAGCTCGCTGTACGGCTCCGATGCACTGGGCGGGGTGGTCGCGTTCGTCACCAAGGACCCGGCCGACTATCTGGGCGAAGGCAAAGACAGCTACGTCGGTCTGAAGTTCGGCTACGACGGGGACTGGCAGGGCCTGCTCGGCAGCGCGACCACGGCGTTCGGTGGCGGGCACTGGAGCGCCATGGTCAACGTCAATCACCGGCAAGGGCAGGAAACGGCCAACAAGGGCGAGCTGCGTACGCGCGACAACACCCGCACCGCCGCCAACCCGCAGCAGCGCGATGGCCGCAGCGTACTGTCCAAGCTGGTCTATGCCCCCGACCAGAACCAGCGGTTCCGCCTGACCGTGGAAGGCAACGAGGACAGCACCGATACCGATGTGTACTCGGCGATCGATCGCACCACGACCACCGGCATGACCGCGCATGACACGCAGACCCGCGCGCGGGTGGCGTTCGCCCATGAGATGGATGCGCTCGACAGCGCGTTGGCCGACAGCCTGCGCTGGCAGCTGTATCGCCAGGACAGTGAGACCATGCAGGTCACCAACGAGCAGCGCGCCAATGGCAGCCGCCGCCATCGCGAGTTCAATTTCGACCAGCGTGTCTACGGGCTGCAGGCGTTGCTGGACAAGTCTTTCGAGACCGGCACCGTGACCCATGCGCTGACCTGGGGCGTGGATGGCGCATGGACCGAAATACGCCAGAAGCGCGATGGCTTCCAGGTGCTGGCCAATGGCACGGTCAGCAGCACGATCCTGCCGGACGTGTTCCCGGTGCGCGACTTCCCGGTCAGCAAGACCACCGAGCTGGGGCTGTACGCCCAGGATGAGATGCGTCTGGCCGACGGGCGGCTGTCGCTGGTGCCGGGCATCCGCGTGGATCACTACCGGCTCAAGCCGGAACTGGATGCGATTTTCGCCGCTGACAACCCGGGCATGGCGGTGGCCTCGCTGACCAAGACCAGTGTGTCGCCGAAGTTCGGTGCGGTCTGGCGCTTTGACGAGCAGTGGTCGCTGTTCGCCGGCTATTCGCACGGCTTTCGCTCGCCGCCGTACAACGACGTCAATCTGGGTTTCACCAACGTGATGTTCGGCTACACCGCCATCCCCAATCCGGAACTGAAGCCGGAAACCAGCGACGGCGTGGAGCTGGGGCTGCGCTTCATCGCGTCGGCTGCCTACATGAGCGTGAGCGGCTACTACAACGACTACCGCGACTTCATTGAATCGCAGCGCTATATCGGCAACAACGCGCAGGGGCTGATGGTGTTCCAGTCGCAGAACATCGCCGATGCACGGATCTACGGCGCGGAAATGAAGGCCGGGGTGGATTTCGGCGAACTGGCCGGTGCGCTGCAAGGCTGGTCGCTGCGCAGCGCGGTGGCGTGGTCGCGCGGCGACAACCGCACCGAGGACGTGCCGCTGGACTCGATCGATCCGCTGCGCGGCAGCATCGGGCTGATGTACGACCGCGATGCGTGGGGCATGGAGCTGGCCGGCACCTTCGCGCGCCGCAAGGACCGTATCGCCAGCGCCACGGCCTATCGCCCAGGCGGCTACGG
This sequence comes from Stenotrophomonas sp. STEN014, assembly GCF_056760315.1. Taxonomy (NCBI): domain Bacteria; kingdom Pseudomonadati; phylum Pseudomonadota; class Gammaproteobacteria; order Lysobacterales; family Lysobacteraceae; genus Stenotrophomonas; species Stenotrophomonas sp. STEN014. The sequence continues at coordinate 72,061 of NZ_JBRREN010000002.1, forward strand.
CGTACTGGATCTGATGGCGCACTGGGAGTTCGCGCCCGGTGCGAAGGTGAATGTCGGAGTGTTCAACCTGGGCGACCGCAAGTACATCGACTGGTCGGGTATCACGGCCAACCTGGCTGGCAACAGTCCGGTGCTGGATCGCTACAGCAATCCCGGCCGCACGGTGTCGGCCAGCCTGGCGGTCGCCTGGTGATGTCGCTGCGCTGATAGCGCCGGCACGCAGCAGTGCTGCCACAAACGGATCTCTCCCGGCCACGGATGGCCCCTCTCTTTCTGCTACCCCTCACAAAGGAACGACACATGAAATTGCTTTCCGCCGGCGCGTTGCTGCTGTTGGCCGGCAGCGGCGCAGCCAGCGCCCAGTCCGTGGACACCGCGCGTGATCGCGCCAGCATCCTGGCGATGCAGGGCGAATACACGGTGGATTTCGCCTTCGATGAAACCGTGCTGCTCAAACCCGGCTACGAGCGCGCCCCGGCCATGCGCAGTGGTGGCAACGAGGTGGTGATCGTGGTGGAAGACAGCCCGCAGCGTATCGTGTTGCAGCATCTGCTGGTGGATGGGAAAAGCGGCCACGTCACCAAGCATTGGCGGCAGGACTGGGTGTATGAAGCGCCCCACCGGTTCGAGTTCAGCGCCGAGCAGACCTGGGGGGTGCGCACGATTCCGGCGGCGGTCAACAAAGGCGCTTGGACCCAGTGCGTGTACGAGGTCAGCGATGCGCCGCGTTACTGCGGCACCGGCCGGTGGAGCTACGCCAACAACGTGCCGACCTGGACCAGCGACCTGAGCTGGCGGCCGCTGCCACGTCGCGAATACACCCGGCGCAGCGATTACAACGCGCTGGCGGTGATCAACCGGCACACGCTCACGCCGGGTGGCTGGACCCATGAGCAGTTCAACACCAAGGTGCAGCGCAATGCCGATGGCCGCCAGGTGGAGATCGCCCGCGAATTCGGCTTCAACGACTACCTGAAAACCAGCGAGGTCGATTTCACCCCGGCCCGAAGCTACTGGAACGCGACGGCCGGGTTCTGGGCACAGGTGCGCCAGCGCTGGGAGGGATGGCTGGGCAAGGCCCCGGGCGTACATCTGAAAACAAAACTCGATGGCATGGCGATGATCATCCCGCTGTTCGAGCAGGCCGAGACCGTGCAGGGCGGGGCGGCGGTGGATCAGACGAAAATCGACACGGTATTTGCCCGGTTCGTTGAACCGGCGCCCATCAAGTGATCCGGAGGGCCCCGCACTGCGGGGCCTTTCCCTGTCAGGCAGCGTGGTGGCGCTATTCCTTGAACATCAGCAGCGCCGCCACCACGATGAGCGCGAAGGCCGCCCAGTGGTTCCACTTCAGCGGCTGGTCCAGATAGGTGGCCGAGAACACTGCAAACACCACCAGCGTGATCACCTCCTGCATGCCCTTGAGCTGCGGCGCCGAATACACCGCGCTGCCCAGGCGGTTGCCGGGCACCTGAAGGCAGTACTCGAAGAAGGCGATACCCCAGCTGACCAGGATCACCGTCATCAGCGGCGCCGATTTGAATTTCAGATGGCCGTACCAAGCCACCGTCATGAAGACGTTGCTGGCGACCAGCAGCAGGACGGGGTACAGATAGGCGGTGATCGGCATGCCGGGCATAGGGCGCTGAGCGTGGCGGGAGTCCACAGCATAGGGCGGTCGCACGGTCCGGGAGTGCCCGATCGTGGACAGATTCCGGTCCCGGCGGCCTTCGTGATCACGAATTGCGGCGGTCTTCACACGCTTTCTACTCCGGATGCGGCATGTTTCACAAAGCTGAAGATTAGGAGGCTCCATGCGACAGACAAAGGAATCGTCCGGGTTGGTGCTGGTCGTCGAGGACAACCGCAATATTTCCGAAATGATCGGCGAGTACCTGGAAAGCAAAGGGTTCGAAGTGGATTACGCGGTCGATGGCTTGGACGGCTACCGGCTGGCGGCCGAGAACAGTTACGACGTGGTGGTACTGGATCTGATGCTGCCGCGTCTGGACGGCATCGAGGTCTGCCGCAAATTGCGCAATGAAGCGCGCAAATCCACGCCGGTGCTGATGCTGACCGCACGCGACACGCTGGACGACAAGCTCACCGGGCTGGGCTACGGTGCCGATGACTATCTGACCAAACCCTTTGCGATCCAAGAGCTGGAAGCACGGCTGCGGGCACTGATCCGCCGCGAGCGCCGCCAGGTCGGTGCCGAGGTGTTGAAGGTCGCCGACCTGGTGCTGGACCCGGTCAGCATGCGCGCCACCCGCGCCGGCAGCGAACTGCAGCTGTCGCCGATCGGCCTGCGGTTGCTCACCATCCTGATGCGCGAGTCGCCGCGGGTGGTCACCCGGCAGGAGATCGAGCGGGAGATCTGGGGCAACGGCCTGCCCGATTCGGATACCCTGCGCAGCCACCTGTACAACCTGCGCAAGATCATCGACAAGCCTTTCGACCATCCGCTGCTGCACACCGTGCAGAGCGCCGGCTACCGCATCGCCGACATCGCCCAGCCGATGAGTTGACCGGCGGGTGGCAGAGGGACGTGTAGTGGCAACCAGGAATGGCTGTCGCACCCCGTGTGCGACAGCGTTTACCGGTGCTCTGTTACGGCCGGGAAGTACCGTCGATGGCGGTAGTCGCGACGTTTCGCGGCGGGAGCCGTAATGGCGCACGGATTGCCGCGCAAGATCAGGATCGCTTTTATCGTGCAGGCACTGCTGGCCAGCCTGGCGGTGCTGCTGGGCGGCTATCTGGTGTCGCTGGTCATCAAGCACGGACTGGTCCATGTCGTGCTGCAGGAAGAGGCCGATTACTACTGGCAGCTGCACGAGGCCTCGCCGGTGCAGCCGCCGCCCAATACGCGCAATATCCGCGGTTACCTGCTGGAAACCGGGCAGTCGAGTCTGAGCCTGCCCAAGGACCTGCGCCCGCTGGAACCCGGCTTCCATGAGCTGAAAGCGGCCGACCAGCTGGTGCTGGTCGATCAACGCCCGGCCGGACGGCTGTACTTGGTGTTCCTGCGCTCGCAGGCGCAGCGCGCCGCGTTCTGGTTTGGCGTGGTCCCGGTATTGATCACCTTGCTGGGGATCTACGGCGCGTCGTGGCTGACCTACCGGGCCTCGTGGCGGATCGTCTCGCCGGTCAACTGGCTGGCGCGGCGGGTGTCGCAATGGGATCCGCGGTACCCCGATGCCAGCGAACTGGCGGCGGAGCGGCTGCCGGCCGATGTGCAGGGCGAAGCCCGCCAGCTGGCGGCCGCGCTGCATTCGCTGGCCAGCCGGGTGGGCCAGCATGTCGCCCGCGAGCGGAACTTCACCCGCGACGCCAGCCATGAACTGCGTACCCCGCTGACCGTGATCCGCATGGCCAGCGACATGGCGCTGAGTACGCCGGAGCTGGATCCACGCCTGCAGCGCAGTCTGGGCCGTATCCAGCGGGCCGGGCGGGATATGGAAGCGGTGATCGACGCCTTCCTTATCCTGGCGCGCGAGGCCGATATCGAGCCGCAGGCCGAATGGTTCGATGTGGCCGATATCGTCCGTTATGAAGTCAACAACGCCCGTGAAATGCTGACCGGGCGACCGGTCGAGCTGACGCTGGAAGTGGTGGGCAACAACCACCTGCTGCTGGCGCCGCCGCGGGTGATGCATGTTGTCATCAGCAACCTGCTGCGCAATGCCTGCGCCTATACCGATACCGGCACGATCGTGGTGGAAGTGGGCAATGACCGGGTGGTGGTGCGCGACAGCGGCATCGGCATGACGGAAGAGAGCCTGGCGCGGGTGTTCGAGCCGTTCTTCCGGGCTGAGCCGGCCCGTCCGCTGGGGACCGGGCTGGGACTGTCGATCGTGCGCCGGCTGTGCGAACGCTTCGGCTGGCGGATCGAACTGGAAAGCGCGCCGGGGCAGGGCACCACGGCTACCGTCCACTTCGGCTGACAGCGCCGGCCGGCGGTTCCCGGGAAGTGCCCGGAAGCTTGTGGCAGAATGCGCGGTCGCCATCCACATACATCGGTGCTCCCGCTGTGACGCCCTCTTCTTTTCTGCAGTCCGTCGGCCGCCGCGCGGTGGGAGCTGGCTCTCATGGCTGATGGGATCGGGCATATGCCCCGTGGTCCGGCCCGTATCCTGAAGGCGGCCAAGTGGTCCTGGCAGGGGCTGTGCGCGGCCTGGATGCATGAATCCTCGTTCCGCCTGGAAGTGTGCCTGTTCGTGGTGCTGGCGCCGCTGGCGCTGTGGCTGGGCCAGACGCCGGTGGAACGCGCGCTGCTGGTCGGCTCGATGTTGCTGGTCATCGCCATGGAGCTGGCCAACTCGGCCATCGAGGCGGTGATCGAGCGTTATGGCCCGGAGTATCACGTGCTCGCCGGACGCGCCAAGGACATGGGATCGGCGGCCGTGTTCGTGCTGATGATGAATGTGCTGCTGTGCTGGGGCCTGATCCTGGTGCCCCGTCTTTTCTGACAAGTCATCCGCCGGGCGGCGGTGACGCTATGGCTTTATTGAAGGATTTTCTGCATGTCTTTTGAGCTTCTTGCCGACCCGAACGTCTGGGTCACCCTGTTCATGCTCAGCGCACTGGAAATCGTGCTCGGCATCGACAACCTGGTGTTCATCTCCATTGCGGTCGGCCGTCTGCCCGAAGAAAAGCGTCCGCTGGCCCGTCGCGTCGGTATCGCGGTGGCGTGCGTCACCCGCATCCTGCTGCTGGTGTCGCTGGCGTTCCTGGCGCATATGGAGAACAACCTGTTCAACATTGCCGGGATGGGCATTTCCATCCGGGATCTGGTGTTGATCATTGGTGGCCTGTTCCTGCTCTACAAGGGCGTGGCCGAAATCCGCGAGCTGGTCAGCGGTGGTGAGGATGCCGACCCGACGACCACCAAGGCGTCGGCCACGTTCGGCATGGTGATCGCGCAGATCGCGGTGATCGACATCGTGTTCTCGCTGGATTCGGTGATCACCGCCGTGGGCATTGCTGACCACATTCCGGTGATGGTCTGCGCGGTGCTGCTGGCGGTGGCGGTGATGCTGCTGGCGGCCAATCCGCTGGGCCGCTTCATCGACGCCAATCCGACCGTGAAGCTGCTGGCGCTGGCCTTCATCCTGCTGGTCGGTGCGGTGCTGGTGCTGGATGGCCTGGACGTGCACGTGCCCAAGCCCTACATCTACGCGGCGATGGGTTTCTCGGTGCTGGTGGAGTGGCTGAACCTGCTGATGCGCCGCAACGCCAAGGCCCATCACGTGCCGGGCGCGGACAGCTGGTAAGTCTCCGGCATAGCCCGGACAGGATCGCCCTCGCCGCCAACTGGCCGGAAGAGGGAGCGGAGAGGCCGGCATTGCCGGCCTTTTCCGTATGCACACGCTGAACACCGGCCGTGGCATGCTCGGCGCTCCTGCCGTCAAAGGATCCGACCATGCGCCAGTACCTCCGCCTGATGTTGCTTGTCGTCGCGGCGATCTCGATTTCCGGGTGTGGCTACAACGCCATCCAGCAGAAGGACGAGGCGGTCACGGCCGGCTGGTCCGAGGTGGTGAACCAGTACAAGCGTCGCGCCGACCTGATCCCCAACCTGGTCAACACCGTGCAGGGTTATGCCCAGCAGGAACGGCAGGTGCTGACCGAGGTCACCAATGCCCGTGCCAAGGTCGGGCAGATCCAGGTCAATGCCGATGACGCCGATTCGCTCAAGCAGTTCCAGCAGGCGCAAGGTGAACTGGGCAGCGCGCTGTCGCGGCTGCTGGTGGTCAGCGAGAACTACCCGACGCTGAAGTCCGACCAGAACTTCCGCGACCTGCAGGCGCAGCTGGAAGGCACCGAGAACCGCATCACCGTGGCCCGTGGCCGCTATATCCAGCTGGTGCAGGACTACAACACGTTCATCCGCTCGTTCCCGCAGGTGATCACCGCCAAGCTGTTCGGTTACAAGGCCAAACCCAATTTCACGGTCGAGAACGAGGCGCAGATCGCACAGCCGCCGGCCGTGAACTTCGGCGCCCAGCCGGCTGCGCCGCAGCAGACGCCGCCGCAGCCCGCATCGGCACAGTGAGCCGCGCGCGATGAGCGCATTGCTGCAGCGCTTTGGCCTGTTGTTATGCCTGCTTGGCCTGGGTTGGGCGGGCGCGTTGCCGGCCCAGCAACTGGCGCCGATCCCGCCGCTGGATTCGCCGGTGGTCGATACCACCGGCACCCTCGATGCGGCGCAGAAGCAGGCGCTGGAGCAGCAGGCACTGGCTCTGCAGCAGCGCAAGGGGGCACAGCTGCAGGTGCTGATCGTGCCGACCACCCAGCCGGAGGATATCGCCCAGTACACCACCCGGGTATTCGATCAGTGGGCCATCGGCCGCAAGGGCGTGGACGATGGGGTGCTGCTGGTGGTGGCCAGGGATGACCGGCGGGTGCGGATCGAGCCGGGCTACGGGCTGGAGGGGGCCATTCCCGACGCCATCGCCAACCGGGTGATCCAGGAGTATCTGGTGCCGCATTTCCGCCAGGACGATTATGCCGGCGGTATTACCGCCGCCACGGCGGTACTGGTGGGGCTGATCGAGGGCGAGGCGCTGCCGGCGCCGGTGGCCAGCAACCGCAACAACGAGGAGGGCAATGGCGATCAGACCTTCTTCTTCGCGATCATGATCGGCGTCTTTGCAGCAGGTTTCATGCGGCTGTTGCTCTCCCGACTGCCGCGTCCGGCGCGTGGGCTGGCAGCGGGCCTGGTGGCCGGTGGTATTGGCTGGGTGCTGTTGTCGATGCTCGGCGGCGGTATCGCCGCCGTGGCCGCGCTGTTGCTGTCCTTCGGCAAGACGTCCGGCGGCGGTTTCGCCAGCGGTGGCGGTTGGGGCGGAGGTGGTTTCGGAGGCGGCGGATTTGGCGGGGGCGGTTTCGGCGGAGGGGGCTGGGGCGGCGGCGGTGGTCGCTCGGGAGGCGGTGGCGCCTCGGGGAGCTGGTGATGCGCTGGTTGCGCCATCTGTTCTCGCCCTCGGCGCAGGCCGCGTTCCCGGAAGCGAGTCTGGACCGGATCGCCCATGCCATCGCCGCCGGCGAGCGCCTGCATGGCGGGCAGGTGATGTTCGCGGTCGAATCGGACCTGTCGTTGGCGGCGCTGTGGAACGGTGTCACGCCCCGCCAGCGCGCCGAACACGCCTTCGCCCTGCTGCGGACCTGGGATACGCAGGCCAACAACGGCGTGCTGATCTATCTGCTGTTGGCCGACCGGGCCATTGAAATCGTCGCCGACCGGGGCCTGCGCGAGGTGATCGAGGCCGCGCAATGGCAGAGGATCTGCGATCACCTGCGCGAGCAGTTGCGCAACGGCGACCGTGAAGCGGCGGTGCTGGCGGCGGTGGCTGAAGTCTCGCAGCTGCTGGCCGCGCACTTTCCAGCGGATCCGACCCGGCGTGCGGGCAACGAACTGCCGGACCGGCCGCAGCTGCTCGATTGAGCCGGCGGTTGACGCGGGGGATGCAGCCCCGAGAATAGGGGCTTGTCTGCCACTGCGTGCCCACATGATCTACCTACACGACATAGACCCCGTCGCCTTCTCGCTGGGGCCGATCAAGGTGCACTGGTACGGCATCATGTACCTGCTCGGTTTCGCCGCCGCCTGGTGGCTGGGCCGCGTGCGCATCCGCGCCGGACGTCTGCCGGGCGTGGACATGAACGGTTTTTCCGATCTGCTGTTCTACAGCATGCTCGGCGTGGTGCTGGGTGGGCGCATCGGCTACATGCTGTTCTACGCCAGCGCCGAATGGCTGGCCAACCCGATGATCCTGCTGCGGGTGTGGGAAGGCGGCATGAGTTTCCACGGCGGCCTGCTGGGCGTGCTGATCGCCGGCTGGTGGTGGACCCGCAAGCACAGGCTGCACTTCTTCGACACCATCGATTTCGTCGCGCCGCTGGTGCCGCTGGGTCTGGGGTTCGGCCGGCTGGGCAATTTCATCGGTGGCGAGCTGTTCGGCAAGTTCACCCATGCCGGCTGGGGCGTGATCTTTCCGCATGCGCCGCTGAAGGATGTGCCCGCCGGCCTGCCGAGCATGCAGCAGCTGATGTCGGCCGCGCAGATCCAGCAGGATTACGCCGCCGGTCTGCTCAACCAGTACGCGCGCCATCCCTCGCAGCTGTATGAAGCACTGCTGGAAGGGCTGGTGATGTTCGTGGTGCTGTGGCTGTATTCCAGGACGCCGCGCCCGCGCTATGCCGTGTCGGGTCTGTTCGCGCTGCTGTATGGCAGCTTCCGCTTCCTGGTCGAGTTCGTGCGCATGCCCGACAACGGCGTGTACGTGGCGTTCGACTGGCTGACCCGCGGGCAGATCCTGAGCCTGCCCTTGATCGGGCTGGGGCTGGTACTGCTGGCCCTGTCGCGGCGCGCCCCGGTATTGCAGCCGGCAGTGGCGGGAGAAAAGGCGTGAAGCAGTATCTGCAGCTGTTGCAGCATGTGCTCGAACACGGCAGCGAGAAGTCCGACCGCACCGGTACCGGCACCCGCAGCGTGTTCGGCTGGCAGATGCGCTTCGATCTCAACCAGGGTTTCCCGCTGGTCACCACCAAGAAGCTGCACCTGCGCTCGATCATCCACGAGCTGCTGTGGTTCCTGAAAGGTGACACCAACATCGCCTATCTGCAGGACAACCAGGTGCGGATCTGGGACGAGTGGGCCGACGCCAATGGCGATCTCGGTCCGGTCTACGGCAAGCAGTGGCGCAGCTGGGCCACCGCCGACGGCCGCGAGATCGACCAGATGCAGTGGCTGGTGGAAGAGATCAAACGCAATCCGGATTCGCGGCGGCTGGTGGTCAGCGCCTGGAACGTGGGCGAGCTGTCGCAGATGGCGTTGATGCCGTGCCACAACCTGTTCCAGTTCTACGTGGTGGACGGCAAGCTCAGCTGCCAGCTGTACCAGCGCAGCGGCGACATCTTCCTCGGCGTGCCGTTCAACATCGCCAGCTATGCGCTGCTCACGCATATGGTGGCGCAGGCCACCGGGCTGGGGGTGGGGGATTTCGTGCATACGCTGGGCGATGCGCACCTGTATTCGAACCACTTCGAACAGGCCCGCGAGCAGTTGGCACGCGAACCGCGCGCGCTGCCGACGCTGTGGTTGAACCCGGAAGTGACCGACCTGTTCGGTTTCACCTTCGATGACATCCGCATCGACGGCTATCACCCGCATCCGGCGATCAAGGCGCCGGTGGCCGTATGAGTGCAGCGATGAAGCTGTCGATGATCGCCGCGCTGGATCGCAATCGCGGGATCGGCTGTGACAACGCGATGCCCTGGCACTTGCCGGATGACTTCAAGCACTTCAAGGCGCTGACCCTGGGCAAACCGATCTTGATGGGGCGCAAGACCGCGCAGTCGCTGGGTAGGGCGTTGCCCGGTCGCACCAACCTGGTGTTGACGCGCGGCGGACAGGTGCCGTTCGAAGGGATGCGTGCGGTGGTTTCACTCGATGAGGCCCAGGCGGTTGCCCGGGGCGACGGTGCGCAGGAGCTGTGCGTGATCGGCGGCGGCGAGGTCTATCGCCTGTTGCTGGACCAGGCCAGTGATCTGTATCTGACCTGGGTGGACACCGCGGTGGTGGCCGATACGCATTTTCCGCAAGTGGATCCGGCGCAGTGGCAGGAAGTGGACAGCCAGCCGCACGCGGCCGACGAGCGGCATGCCTTCGCCTTCCGGTTCGCGCACTACGTCCGGCGCTGATCAACAGACCCGTGGGAAACGCCGCGACCTTTGCGTGACCATCGGCGGCTGCGCCGATGGTCCGCGCTTCATTCGCCCGGGGCGGGCTTGTGCGGATTGCCGCCAGGGTGGTTGGTACCACCGCCACGCGGACGATGCCGGCGCGGACGCCGGCGTTGCTCGGCGCGCTCGTGGTTGCCGCCGGCCTCCGGGCGCGGCTCGACACGCCGCTCCGGTTGCGGCCTGCGTGGCGGCTGCGCGCCCGGTACCGGCGCCGGTACATCGCGGCCGGGAACCTGCACCACGCGCAGTTCTTCGCTGTCCAGCTGCAGCGCGGTGAGTTTGCCGCCCCACACCGCGCCGGTGTCGATCGCATGCACGCCCTGGGTGATGGTCAGGCCCAGCGCCGACCAGTGACCGCAAACCATTTTCAGCTCGCGCTCGACCCGGCCCGGGACCTCGAACCACGGATACATGCCCTGCGCCTGGGTGCCGGGCGTGCCTTTGTCTTCCATGCCGATACGCCCGCTGGGGGTGCAGTAGCGCATGCGGGTGAAGATGTTGATGATCGCGCGCGAGCGGTCATAGCCGCTCAGGCCCGGCGACCACGCCGGCTTGTCGCCGTACATGTTGCGGAACAGTTTGCGGTAGCCGTTGCCATGCAGCTGCTGTTCGACTTCCCGGGCGTGCTTTTCGGCCAGCGCCACGGTCCACTTCGGCGCCAGCCCGGCATGGAACATCATCCAGCCCAGCTCGCGGTCCACATGCAGCAGCTTCTGCGAGCGCAGCCACTCCAGCAGCACGTCGCGGTCCTCGGCCAGCACGATGCGCTGCAGGTCCGGATTGACCTTGCGCTGTTCCTCCTCGCTGCGCGCGCCGATGGCCAGCAACGACAGGTCATGGTTGCCGAGCACGGTGACGCTGTGCTCGCGCAGCGAATGCACCAGTCGCAGCGTCTCCAGCGATTGCCCGCCGCGGTTGACCAGATCGCCGCAGAACCAGAGCCTGTCCGCGGCGGGATCGAAGTTGATCTTTTCCAGCAGGCGCTGGGTGACGTCGTAGCAGCCTTGCAGATCGCCAATTGCCCAGGTCGCCATCAGTGCAGCGTCCTGGGAATGGAAAGTACGAACGGCGCGATGGGCGCGGTGAACTCGGTGCCGTCATCGGCGACCATGTCGTAATGGCCCTGCATGGTGCCGCGTTCGGTGCCGAGCATGATGCCGGAGGTGTAGCGGAACTCTTCGCCGGGACGCAGGCGCGGCTGTTCGCCGACCACGCCGTCGCCATCGACATGTTCGACCCGGCCTTCGCCATCGGTGATGCGCCAATGGCGGCTGATCAGCCTTGCGGGCACGGTGCCCCGGTTGTGGATGCGGATCGTGTAGGCGAACGCGAAGCGCCCGTCTTCAGGGGCCGACTGGTCGTCGATGAACCGGGGGGTCACCTCGATCTCGATCGCGTAGTGGCGGGAATCTTCCATGCGGGGAGTGTAAGCAAAAGCAGGTGGTCGGATTGCCCGAACCGTGCGGTCAGACGCGCGGCGCATTGGCAAGCTTGATGAAGTCGGCCACTTCCAGCTGTTCGGCGCGGGCATCGCTGCGCACGCCGGCCGCTTCGAACTGTGCCTCGTCGCAGACGCCGTTGAGGGCGTTGCGCAGTGTCTTGCGGCGCTGGCCGAAGGCGGCCTTGACCACCTCGGCAAAACGCTTGTGGTCGTCGATGCCGATGCTGGACGGATCGCGTGGCACCAGCCGCACCACGGCCGAATCGACCTTCGGCGGTGGCCGGAAGGCGCCCGGCGGTACCACGAACAGCGAGGTCACCTCGCACGAGGCCTGCAGCATCACGCTGAGGCGGCCATACACCTTGCTGCCGGGGCCGGCGGCCATGCGATCGACCACTTCCTTCTGCAGCATGAAGGTCATGTCCGAAATCGCCGCGGCGTGTTCCAGCGCGTGGAACAGGATCGGCGAGGAGATGTTGTAGGGCAGGTTGCCGACCAGGCGGATCTGCGCACCGGCGGCCAGTTCGGTGAAATCGACCTGCAGCACGTCGCGATGGACGATGGTCAGCTCACCCAGCGGCGCGGCGGCCTCGGTCAGAGGCGCGATCAGGTCGCGGTCGAACTCGATGACGGTCAGCTTCGGGTGGCGCCGCAGCAGCGGGAAGGTGATGGCGCCCTGGCCCGGGCCGATCTCGACCAGGCGGTCGCCGGCCTTCGGGTTGACCGCCATGACGATCTTTTCGACGTAGTGCTTGTCAGCCAGGAAGTGCTGGCCGAGCTGCTTTTTCGCAGGAGCGGTGAAGCCGGTGCCGCTGCGCGGGGAATGTGGGGAATTCATCGGGCGATTTTACGTTGTGCAGCCAGCCGGGCACACAGCGCGGTGGCGGCAAACAGGCTGGAAGGATCGGCCACGCCTTTTCCGGCGAGGTCCAATGCGGTGCCATGGTCCACGGCCACACGCGGGTAGGGCAGGCCCAGGGTGATATTGGTGGCTTGCTCGAAACCGCTGTACTTGAGTACCGGCAGGCCCTGGTCGTGATACATGGCCAGCACCGTGTCGAAGCCGGCCAGCTTGGCCGGCAGGAACGCGGTATCGGCCGGCAACGGGCCGATCAGGTCCAGGCCTTCGCCACGCAGCTGTTCCAGCAGCGGGATCATCACCTCGATCTCCTCGTGCCCCAGGTGCCCGTTCTCGCCGGCATGCGGATTCAATCCGAGCACCGCGATCCGTGGCCGCGGCAGGCCGAAATCGCGGCGCAGCGCCGCATGGGTGGTGGTGATGACCTTGCGCAGGCTCTGGGCCGTGATGGCGTCGGCGACCTGACGCAGCGGCAGATGGGTGGTGGCCAGCGCCACGCGCACGATGTCGTTGGCCAGCATCATCACCACCTCCACGCCGGCCTGGTGGGCCAGCAGTTCGGTGGTGCCGCTGTAGGCGATGCCGCCCTGGTTGATCACCGCCTTGTGCACCGGACCGGTGACCACCCCGTCCAGCGTGCCGTCCAGGCAGGCCTGGCCGGCGCCCAGCAGGGCATCGATCACCGCACGGGCGTTGCGCGGATCGGCATGGCCGAACCGCGATGGCGCCGCGTTGCGGATCTCGCGCAGGCGCAGATCGCCGGGCCGTGACGCCTGGGCCTGTTCGGGCAGCAGCTGCAGCGGCAGATCGAGCGCGGTGGCCGCCGCACGCAGCGTATCGGGGTCCGCAAACGCCAACAGCCGGCAATCACTGCGCGGCTGTTGGGCGAGGCGAATGCACAGTTCCGGGCCGATCCCGGAGGGCTCGCCCGGAACCAGAGCGAGCTGGGGAATCATCGGTCAGGGCTGCTGCGGGGTTTCGGCCGTGTTTTCGGCACGGTCACCGCTGCGGAAGCTGACATAGGCCTCGCCACGCAACTCCTGCAGGAAGCGGTTGTACTCGTCTTCCAGCTTGCGGCGGCCGATGGTTTCGCGGATCTGGGCGCGCTTGTTGTCATCGGTCACATCGGTCTGGCGCGAGGCCACGCGCTGCACGATATGCCAGCCGGCATCGGTGCGGAACGGCTGGCTGACCCCGTTGTCGGCCAGGCTTTCGACCTGCTGGCCGAAGTCCGGGCCGAACGCATCGGCCGGGAACCAGCCCAGATCGCCACCTTGCCCCCGGCTGTTGGCGTCATCGGAGGATTCCTTGGCCACGGCCTGGAAATCGGCGCCTCCGACGATGCGCGCGCGCAGGGTTTCGATCTTGGCCCTGGCGGCGGCCTCGTCCTGCTGCTCGGTCACCCGCGCCAGGATGTGGCGGGCGTGGAACTCGGTCACGGTGCGGGTGTCGCCGGCGTTGCTGTCGCGCACTTCCACCAGTTTCAGCAGCTGGAAGCCGCTGGGGCCGCGGATCGGGCCGAGCACATCGCCGGGCTTCAGCGTCTTGATCTGGTTGGCGAACGCGTTGGGGATCTCGTCAGCGCTGCGCCAGCCCAGATCGCCGCCTTCCAGCGCATTGGGGCTGTCGGAATAGCGCACGGCCGCGGCGGAGAAATCCAGCTCGCCCTTGTCCAGCAGGTTCTTGATGCCGTCGACCTTGCTCTGGCCGGTGCTGATCTGCTCGGCGGTGGCGCCTTCGGGCAAGGCCACCAGGATGTGGGCCAGATGGTACTGGGTGCCGCCGGCGTTCTGCTGGGCCAGGGCGGCGTCCACCTCCCCTTCGCTGACGCTGATGCGACTCTGCGCGAAACTCTGGCGCAGGCGCTGCACGATGATCTCCTCGCGCACGGACTTGCGGAAGTCCTCGAAGGAGATGCCGTCCTGGGCCAGGCGCTGGCGCAGGCCCTCAAGCGAGGTGCCGTTCTGCTGGGCGATGCTGCCGATGGCCTGGTTCAGTTCATGGTCGCTGACCCGGATGCCACTGCCCTCGGCGCGGGCGGCCTGCAGCTTGACCAGTACCAGACGCTCCAGCACCTGGCGCTCCAGCACCGCATCGGGCGGCAACTGGACTTCACGGCCGGCGTACTGGCTCTTGATGTTGTTGACCGCGCGCTGCAATTCACTCTGCAGCACCACATCCTCGTCGACGATGGCGGCGATACGGTCCAGTGGCTGCAACTGCTGGGCAGCCACGGGGGCGGACACGCCGGAAAACGCCAGCAGTGTGGCGAGGATTGCAGGTAGGGTTTTGGTCATGGAATCAGATTCGGATCGTAGTCGTCGTCGTTCGCTTCGATGTTGCTGGGCGGAACGAGGTACAGGTCGTCTCGGTTGTAGCCGAGAATAGCACGGCGCAAGGTGCGGTCCGTGTCCTGCCCGACCGAGCTCAACCCCTTGAGCACAAACTCGATCTGGAAGGAGTTGTTGAGATCGCCCTCGCGGTTCTTCACGTAGCGACGGGCCAGTGCACGCACCGCCAGACAGCAGCTGTCCCACTGCACGCCACCGATGATTTCCAGCGGCTTGCGATCGGTATCCAGCAGCGAATAGTAGTAGCGTCCGACCACGCTCCAGCGCGGATTGATCGGGTACAGGAAGGAGAAGTCCACCTGTTTGAGCTGGTCCGAGCCATTACCGGGATTGCGCCGGTAGCGGTAGTTCACGTTGACCACGCCGTCGTCCGGAAGCAGGTAGCGCGCGCGCAGGCTGGCCAGGTCCTCTTTGCGGAACTTGGGATTCCACTGGTAGCTGGTGCCGACTGTCCAGCGGTCGGTCACTGCCCAGTTCATGTCCGCCACCCAGGCCGATTTACCCTGGTCCAGCACCGGGTCATTGGGATTGAGCGTGACCCGTGAATCGTCGAAATAGCTGATCTGGCCGATGCTGGCCGAGAGCTTCTCGCGACCATCGGCCTGGCGGATCAGGCGCGTGGTCAGCGCCGTGGTCAGCTGGTTGGCATCGTTCTGGCGATCGGCGCCGGTATAGCGGGAGTCGCGGAACAGCTGACCCCAGCTGAACGTGAAGGCGCGCGTGTCGAACAGCGGTATGTCGCTCTGGTCACGGTAAGGCGTGTTCAGGTAGAACACCCGCGGTTCCAGGGTATGCAGATAGGACTTGCCGCCGAGGGTGGTCTCGCGGTCGAAGAACAGCCCGGCATCGATGGTGGTGATCGGCAGGCTGCGGGTCGGGTTGCGCTCGCCGCTGAGGCCGTCGGCCAGCTTCCTGTCCAGCTGGTAGGCGGTATAGCGCCAGGCCAGGGTCGGGGTGATGTACCAGGACGCGCCGGCCAGCGGCATCGAGACATAGGGCTTGATGTCCAGGCGTGAACCGCCGGGCCTTTCAGACACACTGCCATCGCGCTCGTATTCGCGGTCCGCGCCGAACTTGCCATGGATGTCGTCATGGGTGAAGCGCACCGCCTCGGCATAGACCCCGGCTTCGAACCAGCGGCCGAAGCTGTCGTCCCAGGTCGCGTACAGGCGCGGCTGGCGGCTGTAGGGGAGCGAGTCCTCGGTCAGGGTGTAGTCGGTCAGCTGCCAGTGGTCGGCCATCAGGCCGGCCGTCCAGGTGCGGCCGGTACCGTAGATGCCGGCGGTGCTTTGCAGGTTGGAGGCGGTGACACCCAGCAGGCGGTTGGCGAAGTCTTCCAGGTAACGCTCGTCGCTGACCCAGGCCAGGCTGGAGCGCGCCTGCCAATGCGTATCAATGTTGTGGTAGCCGCTGAACTCCACTTTGCCGCGATCACGGTCGCGCAGCGAGTCATTGGGCATGTAGGCGGTATCGAGCTGCCCCCGGCCGCCGGAGTACAGATAGCGGAACTCGTTGTCCAGCATCAGCCCGCGCTTGCTCATGTAGCGCGGGGTCAGGGTGTCGTCGTAGTTCGGCGCCAGGTTGAAGTAGATCGGCTGGGCGTAATCGAAGCCGTTGCGGCCGGACAGGCTCAGCTTTGGATAGAGCAGGCCGGTCTGGCGGCGGTCATCGATGGGAAACTTGAAGTAGGGCGCATACAGCACCGGCACCTTGCCGATCCTCAGTACCGCGTTGCGCGCGGTGCCGAAGCCCTCGTCATTGTCCACTTCGATCTGTGGCGCGACGAGTTTCCAGATCGGCTGCGAGGGATCGCAGGTGGTGTAGGTGGAATGGTGCATCTGCCCGATCGCGCCCTGCAGGTCGATCGATTCGGCACCGCCATTGCCCCGGCGCGATACCAGCTGGTACTGGATGTTGCTGATCTTGTGGGTGTCGCTTTCCTGGTTGCCCTCGGCGCGTTCGGCCACCATCCGGATCGACGAATCCGAATAACGCACATTGCCCTCGGCGATGTAATTGCCGGTCTCCGTATCCAGGCGCAGGTTGTCGGTGCCCATGAACTGGTCGCCGCGCTTGAGGATCACGTTGCCCTGGTACTGGGGGACCGTGCTGGTGCCGGTGAGCTCGTTGCCCTCGATGTCGGTGGGCAGCTGCTCGCGGGCCGCGGCGGCGGCCTTGTCGGCCTGCGGGGCTTCGTTGAAGGCGGGCAACACCTCGGTGGCTGGGCACAGGCCCCAGTTCACCGGCTTGTCATCGGCCATGGCAGGCAGACAGATGGCGATGCTCAGGGGCAGGGGCAGCAGACGGAGGGCTCGGCGCACGCGGTTCGATTTCAAAGAAAACGGCCGCTAGCTTGCCGCATCACCTGCATGGGGGCAATGAAGAGTGTCGCGCAGAGCCGGGCAGGGTTCATGCGTGGGCTAGGGGGCCAGCAGGGCCCCGACATGGGCCACGCTGCATTCGCCCAGGGCCTGCAGGTCGTAGCCGCCCTCCAGCATCGACACCACCCGGCGCCCACCATGGCGGTTGGCGATGGCGACCAGCTCGGTGGTCAGCCAGGCGAAATCCTCGGTCTCGACCATCAGGTCGGCCTGCGGGTCACCCCGGTGTGCGTCGAAGCCGGCCGAGATGAGCAGCAGCTGCGGGCGGAAGGCGTCGATCTGCGGCAGCATGTCGTCGGCCCAGGTGTTGCGGAAGCGGAAGCTGTCACTGCCCGGCGGCAGCAGGATGTTGCAGATGTTGCCGACTCCGCGTTCGCGCATGTTGCCCGAATAGGGAAACAGCCCGGACTGGTGGGTGCTGTAGTAGGCCACCTTCGGATCGGCTTCGAAGATGGCCTGGGTGCCATTGCCGTGATGGACGTCGAAATCGACGATGGCGATGCGTTCCAGGCCGTATTTGTCGCGGGCATAGGCGGCGGCGACGGCCACATTGTTGAACAGACAGAAGCCCATCGCGGTATCGGCGGTGGCGTGGTGCCCGGGCGGGCGCACCGCGCAGAAGGCGCGGTTGTGGTCGCGCTCCAGCATCACCGCATCGACCGCGGCCACCCCGGCACCGGCGGCATGGACGGCCGCGCCGGCCGAGCCGGAAGAGGCGAAGGTGTCCAGGTCGATGCGTCGCAGTGGCGCGGTCTGCACCTGCAGGATGTTGTCGATCAGCTCGCGGCTGTGCACGGCGGACAGCTCGCCCAGTTTGGCGGCCGGCGCCTCGCGCCATTGCAGCTGATGCGGGAATGCGTCCTGCAAGGCGGAGATCACCGCGCGCAGGCGCTCCGGCGACTCGGGGTGGTCGATACCGGGATTGTGTTCAAGGCAGGCGGGGTGGGTGAATACCAGCATGTCCGCACTGTAACGGTCGACGCCGCGCAATGCGCGGCGTCAGAAGGGTGGGCCGGGAATCAGCCGCGACGGCGCTCGTGGTTCCACAGCACTTCGCCATGGCCGTCGGCACGGGCCAGGACACGGGACAGCACGAACAGCAGGTCCGACAGGCGGTTGAGATAGCGCACGGCTTCACCGCGCACCTCCTCCACCCGGGCCAGGGCGACGGTCTCGCGCTCGGCCCGACGGACGATGGTGCGGGCCAGATGGCAGCGTGCCGCGCCTTCGCCGCCGGCCGGCAGGATGAAATCCTTCAGCGCCGGCAGGTCGTCGTTGTAGCGGTCCAGGTGCTGTTCCAGCGCGTCGATGTCGGCGGCATGGATGGCGGCATGGCCGGGAATGCACAGCTCGCCGCCCAGATCGAACAGCTGGTGCTGCACGGTGGTCAGCAGCGACCGGATATCGTCCGGAATCTGCACGGCCAGCAGCACGCCGATGGCCGAGTTTGCCTCGTCGACGGTGCCGTAGGCGTTGACCCGCAGCGAATCCTTGCCGGTGCGGCTGCCATCGCCCAGACCGGTGCTGCCATCGTCGCCGGTGCGGGTGTAGATCCTGGAAAGACGGTTGCCCATTGTCCGGCGCCCTCAGTGCGCGGCGCGGTTGGCGGCCGGCTGCCTGCCGGCCACCTCCACCAGTGCCTGCACCACGGCAGCGCCGGTGGTGTACAGGGCGGCGGTGCGCAGGTACGGCAGCAGCCAGTCGGTGTAGTTCTTGGCCCAGCCAGCGAAGGTCGGTTCACTGACCGCGGCGCTGATCCAGTAGAAGCTGCCCTGCGCGATCAGGTGGCACAGCGCCACCGAGCCGATCAGGGTGCCGGCCAGCAGGCCCAGCGACTTCCAGCTGGTACCCGCGTAGCCGCGGCGCAGCAGCATGCCGCCGGCCCACATCGCGAAATAGGCCGGAATCAGCATCCAGTACGCGGCCGAGACACAGTAGTGCTGCCAGAAGCTCATGCCCTGGCTGGAAATCACCGCCCAGTCCACGGCCACGGCCAGCGCCATCAGCGCCGGGAACGCCCAGCGGGTCCAGCTGCGCAGGTAGAAGCCGCCGATGAAGAACACCGCCCACGAGGCATCCGGGACCGGTGCGAAATGGTTGATGCGGGTGCCGGCCATCAGCAGCACGAGCAGTGACAGGATGAGGGCGCGTTGGACGTTGGCGGTCATGTCGATGATCGGGTTCCGTTAATCAGACGGCCATTCTAGCCGCTGTGGCGGGAAGCTGCGGTTGCGGCGCCGCATCGGCGCGGCGAACCGCCGGAGCGAACGCTTTATCATTGCGCCATGAGCAATAACCATGACGTAGTGATCGTCGGTGGCGGACTGGTCGGTGCCAGTCTGGCCATCGCACTGGACCGGCTGGGGCTGGATGTGGGCCTGGTCGAGGCCACGCCCGCCGGCGCGCTGCCGGCGGTGTTTGACCAGCGCAACCTCAGCTTTGCCGCGGCCACGGTCAACGCGCTGACCGGGCTGGGGGTGATGCAGCGGCTGGTCAATCCGGGCGGGCCGATCCGTCGCATCCATGTCAGCCGCGCCGGTGATTTCGGCCGGGTGGTGATGCGTGCCGAGGACTACGGTCGCGAGGCGTTCGGCCAGGTGGTGGTGGCCTGCGATTTCGGCGATGCCCTGGAAGCCGGCCTGGGCGCGCTGAAGCAGCTCACCCGCTACCGCCCGGCGAAGTTTGTCGGCCTGGGGGATTGCGCTGGCGGCCGCCGCGAGGTGGTGATCGCCGGCGATGCCGGCGAGCAGCGCCTGCGCGCGCGGCTGGTGGTGGGCGCCGATGGCACCCGCAGCGCGGTGCGCAAGGCGCTGGGTATCGAGGTCAGCGAGCACGATTACCGGCAGACCCTGCTGGTGGCGCGGATCCGTGCGGCCAAACCGCCGGATGGCAGCGCCTACGAGCGCTTCACCGATACCGGCCCGACCGCGTTGCTGCCGCGTGGCGACCGCCATTACGGCGTGGTCCATGGTGTGGCGCGCGCGCAGGCCGAGGCGGTGATGGCGCTGGACGAGGCGGCCTGGCTGGCACGGGTGCAGGACGCGATGGGCTGGCGCGCCGGGCGCCTGCTGGAAAGCGGTCCGCGCAGCGCCTATCCGCTGATCCAGGTGCTGGCACAGAGGCTGGTGGGCGAGCGTGCGCTGCTGTTGGGCAACGCGGCGCAGACCATCCACCCGCTGGGTGCGCAGGGCTTCAACCTCGGCCTGCGCGATGCGTTGACGCTGGCCGAGCTGATTGGCGACGGCATGCCGGATCCGGGCAGCGATGCGCTGCTCACGGCCTACGTGCAACGGCGTGCGCCGGACCGTGAACAGACCGTGGCCTTTTCCGACGGGTTGGCGCGACTGACCAGCAACGCCACGCCGCTGTTGCGGCCGTTGCGCAGCCTTGGGCTGGTCGCGGCGGCGCAGGCCAGTGCGGTGCAGTCGTTCCTGGTTGGCGGGGCAATGGGATTCCGTGGCCACGTGCCGGAACTGTGCAGGAGCGAAGGGCGATGAGCCGGCGTGGACAATGGGATGCGGTGGTGGTCGGTGGCGGTGTGGTTGGCGCGGCCTGTGCACTGGCGCTGGCCGGTGAGGGCTTGCAGGTGGCGCTGGTGGAGGGCCGCGAGCCGTCGCCGTGGTCGCCGCAGCGGCCGGATCTGCGCGTGTTCGCCTTTGCCGCCGACAACGCCGCGCTGCTGCAGGCGCTGGGGGTGTGGGCACAGATCGAGCGCGCGCAGGTGTGCCCGTACCGGCGCATGTCGGTCTGGGATGCCGCCGGTGGCGGCGATCTCACCTTCGATGCGGACACCCTGGGCCGGCGCGAGCTGGGCTGGATCGTCGAGAACGGATTGCTGGTGGACCGGCTGTGGGCGGCATTGCCGGCGGCCGGAGTGCAGGTGTATTGCCCGGCACGGGTGGAATCGATGGAGCAGGACGCGCACAGCGTGCGGCTGCGCCTGGACGATGGCCGCCGCGTCGAAGCGGCCATCGCCATTGCCGCCGATGGCGGCGAATCGACTCTGCGCACGCTGGCCGGACTGGAGGTCAGCAGGCACGACTATGGCCAGCGCGGCGTGGTCGGCTACATCGACAGTGAGCGGCCCAATGAGGCCACCGCCTGGCAGCGCTTCCTGGATACCGGTCCGCTGGCGGTGCTGCCGTATGAAAAGTACCGCAGCTCGTTTGTCTGGACCCTGCCCGATGCCGAGGCCGAGCGGGTGCTGGCGCTGGATGATGCCGCGTTCGGGCGCGAACTGACCAACGCCTTCGCCGGACGGCTGGGGCCGATGACACCGGTCTCGCCGCGTGCGGCGTTCCCGCTGCGCCGGCAGCTGGCCAAGGCCTATGTCGCCGGCCGCGTGCTGACCCTGGGCGATGCCGCGCATGTGGTGCATCCGCTGGCCGGGCAGGGCGTGAATCTGGGCCTGCGCGATGTGGCCGGGCTGCGTGATCTGGTGCGCCAGGCCCGGCAGCGCCGGCAGGACTGGAGCACGCCGCACCGCCTGCAACGCTGGGCGCGCACCCGTCGCAGCGAGAACACCGTTGCCGCCTACAGTTTCGATGCGATCAACACGCTGTTCTCCAACGACGAGATGCACCTGACCCTGGCGCGCGGCGCCGTGCTTGGCCTGGCCGGGCGGCTGCCGCCGCTGCTGTCGATGCTCTGGAAGCGCGCCGCCGGCGTCTAGCCGGCCTTGCGCCTGCCGGGAGCGCAGTCAACAGCCGGCTCCGCCGCGGGATCATAGGCGGCGGCGCCCCTTCCGGCGGGCGGCCGGGACCCCGTCCAACCGGGGATCGGAAGCGCGCGCCCGGGGCGTGGCTTCAGCGCAGCCAGCCGGCCAGCTGGGCGCGGTCCAGGCGTCCGCTGCGGCTGCTGTCCAGTGCGTTGAACTCGGCATCCAGGGTGGCATGGGCCTTGGCTTCGGCACGGCTGATGAAGCCGTCGCCATCGGTATCCAGCGCCTCGAAGTCGATGCGGTAGTCGCCGATCACGCTGTCGGGCTGGATCGAGCGGACGATGACCTGTGCCTGGTCCGGGGTGGTGCGCACCTGCACCTGGTGGGTGACCTCGCCGCTGGCCAGGGACTGGCGGCGCACATTGGCCGGCGGGTCGGACCGCAGTGGCGCGGTGATTGCCGGGTCCCGCGCAACGCTCTGCGCGTGGGCAGGGCAAAGCGGGGCCAGCAGCAGCGTCAACAGGCAGGAAATCCGGAACATGCACACCTCGTCGCGATAGGGGAACGGTGCCCGCGTTCCGCACCTGCGTGATCGGCTCCATCCGGCCGTCCCGCGGCGCCTTGCCCGGGCGGCCGGTGTGGAGGTGTCGAGCGTATCGACCGCGCGCGCGGTCGAGGGCCGCCTTGGCGTCCTCGCGGCGGAGAAGCCACCGTGGTTGCGGTCCAGCGTGGCGAAGTCGCTATGGTAGCCGCCCCTGCGCGAATGCGGGCGTCGCAGGTCCACAGGACCGGTGCGCCATTCCCGGCGCGGTTGATGTTGCCGGCCTGTCCGCCGAATGCGGCCAGGCTGGCGCTGGGGAGCCGCGCAGCGGCAAATACCCGAGGCGGCCTGTGCATCGCATAACGCCCTGGTGGAGTGGCCGGTGGCGCCCATCTGCGGCAGGCAACGGCCCCTGCACTGCAAAAAAGGCGGTGCCGGGTTTCAGCCCGGAATGAACGGGAATACCAGTTTCAGCAGGCCTTTCAGACCGCCCTCGGCGGTGCTGGCGATGGCCTTGGCACCGAGGCTGTTGAGCGCGCGGCGGACATCGTCCCAGCGCAGCTGGGTGATGTCCTTCTTCAGCAGTTCGGCCACTTCCTCGGCAGTTGGCGCGAGTTTTTCCAGCGCGGCGAGGGTGGCCTGCGGATCGGGCTGCAGGTAGTTCCAGCGTTCGGCGATCTTCAGCAGCGTGTCAAAACGCACCGCCACCACCTCGCGGTTGCGTTCGTACACCGGAATGGCGCCAACCTCGACGATGGCCTGCTCGAAGCGCTGTGCATCGTCGGGATGTTCGATGCGGATGGCCAGAAAGCCCTCCTTGCGGCTGCGCTCGGTGACATGCCGGGTGCCGGCGCGCAGATTCTCTTCGGTCAGCACCGTGGCGACGATGCGCTGCAATGCGGCGTCGCCTTCTTCGGGCACCAGCGCACGCCAGCGCGCGTAGCCGTCGCGGCGCAGTCCTTTGACCTTGGCCGGGGTGACCCGCAAGCGCAGCGCCACGGTGGCGTTGGAGTCGCTGCGGGCGATCGCGCCATCGCGTTCGAGCAGGATGAAGATCAGCAGTTCCAGATCGCGTTTGGTCAGCGACTGGAAGCCCTGCAGCAGCGTCAGCCGCAGGAATTCGGTGCCGAAAGCGGCCGGGTCGTTCAGTTCGATCGCATGCATTGGTTCTCTCCCATGGCCGGCAGCATGCCCGATCGCCGTTGCGCAGGCTGAGACGGCGCCGCCTTCAGCGATGGGGGGCCGGCTGCTGTCCGTATTCACGCCCGGGCTGCTCGGCCTGGAAGGTTTCCACCGCACCGCGGTCCTGCAGCGTGACGAACACCTGGCGGCCATCGGCCCCGCCGAAGGCCACGTTGCTTGGCTTGCGGCCGGTCAGTGGCACTTCGCGCAGCAGCGCGCCCTCGGGCGAGACCACCGCCACCACCCCGGCGTCATAGCGGGCGATATACAGGTTGCCGGCGGCATCGCAGCGCATGCCGTCCAGGCCGTGGTCGTCGAAGCGGATCAGCAGGCGCTTGTTGGAGAGCGCACCGGCCGCATCCCGGTCATAGACCCAGACATTACGCTGCACGCTTTCGTTGACGTACAGGCGGCGGCCGTCGGGGCTGACTTCCACCCCGTTGGTGGTGCCCATGCCGGCCTCGAGCAGCTGCACGCCGCCGGCGCGGTCGATCCGCCACAGCTGGCCGTTGTCGACCTTCGTCCAGTCCGGATCGCTGGCGTAGAGCGTGCCGTCCGGCGCCAGGGCGAGATCGTTGGGCTGGTGGGCGGCGGGCAGGTGGGCGAACACGCGCACCGAGCGGCTGGCCGGATCGATCGCCAGGATGTTGTGGCGCGGGTAGTCGGCCACGTACAGCGTGCCGTCGGCGCCGAAGCGGAGGCCGTTACCGACACTGCCGTCGGGCAATTCGACGAACAGTTCGGCGTTGCCCTGTGCATCGACACGGCCGATGGTGCCGTCGCGGCCGAAATTGACCACGTACAGCGCGCCATCGGGGCCGGTCGCCGGGCCTTCGATACCGGCGGTGAAAACGCCCTCGGCGACGTGGTCGCGGGCCACGAATGCCGGTGTGGCCGCCAGAGCGCAGGCGCTCAGGCTGAAGGTGAGCAGGGCGGCGGCGGGGCGAAACAGGGCGATGCGGGAAATGGCGGCGACCTCCTCAGAACAGGAGGCCGAGTGTGCCAGAGGCGTGAGGCGCTGCCGAACGCGGTTACGCCGGCAACCGTGCGCGCCCACGCCAGTGGCCGGCTCAGCGCCGCGACGCGGGGGTGGCGAACACCGTGATCTCTTCACGGTCGTGATAGAGCTGCTTGGCGCGGATTGTCAGCGGCCTGCCGGCCTGGTCGGCGAACAGGTCCAGGCACAGCTGGGTCTCGTCCCAGCGCTTTTTCATCGGCAGCTTGAGATTGAAGATGGCGTGCCTGCACCAGCCCTCGCGGAACCAGGTGGCCATGCGTTCGGCCACTTTGCGCGGCTGTTCGACCATGTCGCAGACCATCCAGTCCAGCGGGGTTTCCGGCTTCCAGTGGAAGCCGTCGGCGCGCAGGTGTTCGACCAGGCCGGTGTCGAGCACGTGCTGGCGCAGCGGGCCGTTGTCGATGCTGGTCACCTTCAGGTGCTGACGGGTCAGCACCCAGGTCCAGCCGCCGGGGGCGGCACCCAGATCGGCCGCGCGCATGCCGGGTTTGACCAGCGCTTCGCGCTCTTCCGGGGTGAGCAGGGTCAGCAGGGCCTCGTCCAGCTTCAGTGCCGAACGCGAGGGCGCATCGGGCAGCAGTTTCAGGCGCGGAATGCCCAGCGGCCACGGCGCGCTGTCGCGGGTGTCGGCGACGGTGACGAAGGCGTGGGTGCCATCGACGAAGACGATATGCAGGCGCGGCAGTTTGCCGTTGGCCTTGTCGGTGAGCAGGCCGGCCTTGCGAAGCGCCGGGCGCAACGCATTGCCGAAGCTGCGGGCCAGCCCGGCCAGCGGCTTGCCGGCATCCGAATCGGGATGTTCCACCCACAGGTCGCCAAAGCGCGGCTGGCCGTCCAGCGCGGCGATGATCGGGGTGATGCGGTCGGCCGGGTCCAGCTGCGGCAGTTCTGCCAGCACCCGCAGTTTCTGCCGGGCGAAGATCAGCTCGCGCCAGTCCAGGCGTTGGTCCAGCGCTTCGGCGTCGTCGGTGACGAACAGCACATAGCCATCGTTGCGCTGGGTGCGCGCGTAACCGGCAATGCCGGCCAATCCCGCGCGCTGGGTGAGTTCTCCGGCCAGTTCCGGTTCAAAGCCCTGACGGCAATAGCACAGCAGGCCGGTCATTGTGATTCCTTGGGGATGCGGGGGTTGGGGTTGCCGGCGCGGCAGAGGGGACGACGCCGGCAGGAGACCGGGCTCAGTAATGCGCGCCGTTGCTCAGGCCATAGCGGTGCAGCACCGCGCGGGCGGCCTCGCGGTTGAGCCCCTGCACGACGTCGATGCCGCGCCTGTTCAGTTCGCCCACCCAGTCGGCCGGCAGCGGGCCTTCGTCGAACGGGGTCAGTTCCTCGACATCGGTCGAGTTGGCGCCGATCAGCAGGCGGTCGATGCCGGCCCACACGGTGGCGCCGTAGCACTGGCAGCACGGCTGCGAGGAGGTGGCCAGGGTGACCGGCGACAGCACCGCGTTCAGGCGCGGGGTCTGCAGGCGCTGCTGGGCCAGCATGTAGGCCATGTTCTCGGCGTGGGCCAGCGAGGTGCTGTGCGGCACCACGCGGTTCACCGCCGCGGAGATGATCCGGTCATCCGGACCGAACACCGCCGCACCGAACGGGCCGCCGGTTTCCGCCTCCACGTTCAGGCGCGACAGCTCGATCGCCAGGGCGACCTTGGCTTCGTCGCCGGGATAGGCGCGCTCGCTGTCGATGGCTTCGTGGATCCAGGCGGGAAGGGTGAGGTGGACTTGCGCGTACAGCATCAGTGGTCGGTTTCCGGGTTGGTCGTGAGCGGGCGGCGCAGTGCATCGGCCGGGGCCGGATTGCTCCGGCATTGGCCCTGGATGCAGCGGCAGCCCTGGATTTCGGTGAAGCCACACACGCCCATCATGCCCTGTGCCTGGCAGCGTGCCTGAACCCCTACCGGATCGACCGGGCTGGCGACATTGACGCAGGCCGGATACGCGCCGCAGCAGTTGCCGACATTCTTGACCGTGCAATCGGCGTCGCTGTGGCAGCTGCGGTCGATCACCACCGCCGGCGGCGACGAGGCTTCGGGGCGGGCCGGGAGGGTTTGGGGGGGGGCCGGGGCGCCGCAGGCGGCGAGTGCCCACAGCAGCAGAATGAGCAGGACGGGCAGACGGACCATGGCGGCTTCCTGTTCCAGGACGGGGCCATGGTAGCCCCGTCGCGGGAAAGGAAGCGGTCGCCGCGGCAGGGCGGCGACCGGTCCATGCAACTCAGCCGGCGGTCCAGGTGTCGCGCAGGGTCACGCTGCGGTTGAACACCGGCTTGGCCGCGGTGTGGTCGTGGCGGTCGGCCACGAAGTAGCCGGTGCGCTCGAACTGGAACGACTGCTCCGGTGCGGCGCTGGCCGCGGCCGGCTCGAGGTAACCGGTGACGACCTTGCGCGATTCCGGATTCAGATAGTCGCGGTAGGTCTTGCCTTCGGATTCGTCATCCGGGTTCTGCACCGAGAACAGGCGGTCGTACAGGCGGATTTCCGCTTCCACCGCGTGCTGCGCGCTGACCCAGTGGATGGTGCCCTTGACCTTGCGGTTGGCCCCTTCCATGCCCGGACGCGACTCCGGGTCCAGCCAGCCACGCAGCTCGACCACGTTGCCGTCGGCGTCCTTGATCACCTCGTCGACGCGGGCGATACCGGCGCCACGCAGGCGGATCTCGCCGCCCGGCACCAGCCGCTTCCAGCCCTTCGGCGGGACTTCGGCAAAGTCCTCGCGCTCGATCCACAGCTCGCGGCCGAACGGCATCTCGCGGGTACCGAAACTCTCGTCCTTGGGATGGTTGCTGAAGGTCAGCGTTTCGGCGTGGCCCTCGGGCAGATTGGTCAGCACCAGCTTGAGCGGGTCGATCACCGCCATGCGGCGCGGCGCGGCGCTGTCGAGCACCTCGCGCAGGGCGCCTTCTAGCACGCTGAAATCGATCAGCGAGTTCTGCTTGGAAATGCCCACGCGCTCGGCGAACAGGCGCATCGCTGCAGGGGTGTAGCCGCGGCGACGCAGGCCCTGCAGGGTCGGCATGCGCGGGTCGTCCCAGCCATCGACCAGGTTCTCGGTGACCAGCGCCATCAGCTTGCGCTTGCTCATCACCGTGTAGTTGATGTTCAGGCGCGAGAACTCGATCTGACGCGGCTTGGCCGCTTCGCGCGGCAGGCCCTTGTCCACCAGCGGCTGGGTCAGCTCCGGGCTGTTGGCAAAATCGACGTTGTCCACGCACCAGTCGTACAGCGGGCGGTGGTCTTCGAATTCCAGCGTGCACAGCGAGTGGGTGATGCCTTCCAGCGCGTCGCCCAGGGCGTGCGCGTAGTCGTACATCGGGTAGATCGGCCACGCGTTGCCGGTGTTCTGGTGCTCGACGTGCTTGATCCGGTAGATCGCCGGGTCGCGCAGGTTGATGTTGCCGCTGGCCATGTCGATCTTGGCACGCAGGGTGCGGGTGCCATCGGGGAACTCGCCGGCGCGCATGCGCCGGAACAGGTCCAGGTTTTCCTCGACGCTGCGCTCGCGGTAGGGCGAGTTGCGGCCCGGTTCGGTCAGGTTGCCGCGGTAGGCGCGCACTTCCTCGGCCGACAGGTCGCACACGAACGCCTTGCCGTCGCGGATCAGTTTCTCGGCGGCCAGGTAATAGGCCTCGAAGTAATCGGAGGCATGGCGCAGCTCGTTCCATTCAAAGCCCAGCCAGCGCACGTCGTCCTGGATCGCGGCCACGTATTCGGGGTCTTCGCGGGCCGGATTGGTGTCGTCAAAGCGCAGGTTGCACACCCCGGAGAACTCGCCGGCGATGCCGAAGTTCAGGCAGATCGACTTGGCATGGCCGATGTGCAGGTAGCCGTTGGGCTCGGGCGGGAAGCGGGTCTTGATCGCGGTGTGCTTGCCGCTGGCCAGGTCCTCGCGGACGATCTGGCGGATGAAGTCCCGCTTTTCGGCAGGAGCGTTCTCCGGCGTGGCGTCGGCGGTGGGATGCAGGTTCTCGGACATGGAGGCACAGCGGTTTTGGGAGACGGCAAGTTTAGCCGAGCCGGCCGCCGCCTGCCGCTGGAAGGCCTATGCTGGAGCTTCCCGCCACCACGGAAAGTCCATGGATCGCTCCCTGCTGGTGATGGGCAGCAAGCACCGCGCGACCCGGTCGCTGCGGTTGCGATATGCCGGCGGGGCGGGCGGTGCGTTCGTGTTTGGCGGGTTGGGCATCGTCGATACGGTGTTCACCCCGGCTGTGGCGCGCTTTGACGGCTTCAGGGCCGCCGGCGGCGGCCGGGGAAACCGGACGGCTGGCGGTCACCGCTGCGCCGGCCACGTGGAACGGAGAGGACGATGCAACTGATCTACCAGACCAACAACCTGTTCGACGCGCATCTGGTCAAGCATGCGCTGGAGGATGCGGGCATCCCGGCATTCGTGTTCGGCGAATCGCTGCTGGGCGCCGGCGGCGAGCTGCCGCTGTTTGGTGTGCTGCGCGTGTGTGTGCCCGATTCGGCCCGGCCCGAGGCCGCGGCGATTGTCAGCGCGCTGGGCTTGGACGAAGGCCCTGCTGACCCCATTGGTGATAACGATGAAGCGCCGGGATTCCTCCCGGCCTGAGGAGCGGACATGTTGGGAATCGGCCAAGGGGTGTTGGGGATCGGCGCGTTCAAGCAGCGGCTGCCGCGCCCGGAAGATGCACTGCCGGGGCGTGATGCGCCGCTGCCGCTGCATAACGTGCATTTCGTCAACGGCCAGCCGCTGCAGGCCGATTTCACCGGTCTGGACGTGCTGGATGTCGGCCTGGGCTGTTTCTGGGGCGCCGAGCGCAAGTTCTGGCAGCTGCCGGGCGTGGTCACCACTGCGGTGGGCTACCAGGGCGGTGTGACCCCGAATCCGACCTACGAGGAGGTCTGTTCCGGGCTGACCGGGCATACCGAGGTGGTGCGGGTGGTGTTCGATCCGGCGCAGGTGTCGCTGGAGACGGTGCTGCGCACGTTCTGGGAGAACCACGACCCCACCCAAGGCATGCGCCAGGGCAACGATACCGGCACCCAGTACCGCTCGGCGATCTACTGCCACAGCCAGGTGCAGCTCGAACTGGCGCTGGCCAGCCGCGATTCCTACCAGCAGCAGCTGGACGCGGCCGGCTATGGCCCGATCACCACCGAGATCGCGTTCCCGGCGCCGCCGTTCTACTACGCCGAGGACTACCACCAGCAGTATCTGGCCAAGAATCCGGGCGGCTATTGCGGCATCGGCGGTACCGGCGTGAGCTGCCCGCTCGGGCTGGGCCTGTGAGCTGATGGGCGCGGCGCCGCGGCAGCTGCTTCTGGTTTGGCACTCCTTCACCGGGGCCACACAGGCGATGGTGGAAGCGGTGGCCGCCGGCGCGCGCGAGGCGGCCGGCGAGGCGGTGCAATTGCGTCTTCTGCGCGCGGCCGAGGCCGGAGCGGAGGATGTGCTCAGCGCCGATGCGGTGCTGTTTGCCACGCCCGAGACGCTGGCCTCGATGAGCGGGGCGATGAAGGATTTCTTCGACCGCAGCTATTACCCGCTGCTGGGCCGCTGCGACGGCAAGCCGTTGCGCTGCTGGTCTGCGCCGGCTCCGACGGCCAACCGACCATCGCCCAGCTGCGTCGTATCGCGCTGGGATTGCGCTTGCGGGAGGTAGCCGAACCGCTGCGGGTATGCACACAGGCGCAGACCGCCGAGGCGATCTGCGCGGCCAAGACGCTGCCTGCAGAGCAGCTGGCGCGGGGCCATGAACTGGGCGCGCTGCTGGCTGCCGGCCTGGAACTGGGAATTTTCTAGCGGGCAAAAAAAAAGCGATGTGTGCTGCGCGCGGACCTTTGGGCAAGGCCGCCGCAACCCACATCGCTTCTTGATGCAGCGTGTTGCCTGGACTCAGCGCGCCAGTTCGTCGGCGATGCGCGCGCGCAGGGCCTGCAGGTCCTTGGCAAACGCGTCGATGCCGGTGGCCAGCTTCTCGGTCGCCATCGGATCGGCGGCCAGATCGGCGTCGAACCGGGCTTGATCGATCGCGGCGGCATTCACCGCTTCCGCAGCACCAGCAACCAGCTTGCGCGGCAGCTCGCCGAAATCGGCGTCCAGCTTTTCCAGCAGATCCGGGGAAATGGTCAGGCGGTCGCAACCGGCCAGCGCCTCGATCTGCGCGGTCGAGCGGAACGAGGCGCCCATCACCACGGTCGGCGAGCCGCGGCGCTTGAACTCGGCGTAGACGCCGCGCACGAACTTCACGCCCGGGTCCTCGTCGATGCTGGCCGGGGTCTGGCCGTTGGCCACATACCAGTCGAGGATGCGGCCGACGAACGGTGAAATCAGGAACGCACCGGCTTCGGCACAGGCCAGGGCCTGGGTCGGGTTGAAGATCAGGGTCAGGTTGCAGTCGATGCCCTCGGCCTGCAGCACGCGCGCGGCTTCCACCCCGGCCCAGGTCGCGGCGATCTTGATCAGCACCTTGCTGCGGGGCACGCCGGCGGCCTCGTACATGGCGATGAACTCGCGCGCCTTGGCAATCGTCGCCTCGGTGTTGTGGGCCTGGTCGGCATCGACCTCGGTGGAGACGCGGCCCGGCACGAGCTCGGCCAGCATCGTGCCCACGCCCACGGTCAGGCGGTCGACCACGGCCTTGGCCACCTCCTGCACGTCACCGGACTGGGTCCGGCCCCACTGCAGCTCGCGCTCGATCAGGCCGGCGTAGACCGGCAGGTCGAGGGCTTTCTTCACCAGCGTGGGGTTGGTGGTGCAGTCCACCGGCTGCAGGCGTTTGATCGCCTCGTAATCACCGGTATCGGCGACGACGACGGACAGTTCGCGCAGCTGGGCGAGTTTGGAGGGGGCTTGGGTCATTGCATGTTCCTGTACAGCGGTGCCGGCGCGGGGCGCTCAGCGGTGGATGTCGCCAGCGGCTTCGGGCTGGTAGTGGACGGCGGTCACGCGCAGGCGCAGCTGGCGGCCACCCGGGGCGGTCCAGTCGATGGTCTGGCCAATGGCCAGGCCCAGCAGGGCGCTGCCGACCGGTGCCAGCACCGACACGCGGCCCTTGTCGAAATCCGCTTCGTGCGGATAGACCAGGGTCAGGGAATGGGTTTCATTGTTCAGTTCGTCTTCGCAGTCGACGCGCGAATGCATGGTGACGATGCCTTCGGGAATTTCTTCCGGCGGCAGTACCTGGGCGCGCTCCAGCTCCTGGGACAGGGCGATGGCGGCCGGGTGCCGGCTCAGGGCCGGGGAATCGAGCAGGGCCTCGAGGCGGGCCATGTCACGGACGGAAACGATGATCGACGGCGGCAGACCGCTGTGGCTGGTCATGGGATATTCCTTATCTGGTGAAAAAAACAAGCAAAAGGCGACGTCTTGTCGACGCCGCCCGGGCACTATTGTGCTGGTATCGGGGGCCAGAAAGCGACCCTGCAACGATCATGGGGCCGCTCAGGCCCGGATGCAATGCAGGCCGGGTCGCGATTCAGTCTGGACGCCTGTTCAGTCAGGGTCGGCGCACAGCAGTCCGGCCGGCAATTGTTTGAACACCGCCGCCAGTTGCTGCAGGAACGCGGCCATGGCCGAGCTGCGGCGCCAGACCATGGCGATGCGGCGGTTGGGCAGCGGCGTGCCGTCGAAGGGGACCAGCCGGATGTTGGGTGAGCGGGCCACCGGCGGCTTCACCGCCAGCATCGGCAGCAGGGTCACGCCGACATTGGCCGCGACCATCTGTCGCAGGGTTTCCAGGCTGGTGGCCTGGAATTCGGATTTTTCCAGCGCGCCGGCCAGATGGCAGACATCCAGCGCCTGGTCGCGCAGGCAGTGACCGTCTTGCAGCAGCAGCAGGCGCTGTTCGGCCAGATCATCCAGGCGCAGCGAGGTGCGGGCGGCCAGCGGATGGCCTTCGGGGGCGGCCAGCACGAACGGTTCCTCGAACAGGAACTCGGTGTGCAGCTGCTCGTCGTTGACCGGTAGCGCCAGCAGCGCCGCGTCGAGCTGGCCGTTGCGCAACTGCGCCAGCAGCACGTCGCTCTTTTCCTCCACCAGCAGCAGCTCCAGCTGCGTGAAGCGTTCGCGGATGCCGGGAATCACATGCGGCAGCAGGTACGGGCCCAGCGTGGGGAAGATGCCCAGCCGCACGGTGCCGGCTTCCGGGTCGCGCGAACGGCGGGCGGCTTCCTTCATCTGCTCGACCTCGGCCACGATGCTGCGCGCCCGCATCGCCGCCTCGCGCCCGGCCGGCGTCAGCATCACCTTGCGCGGCGCCCGTTCGACCAGCGACACGCCCAGTTCCTCCTCCAGTTTCCGGATCTGGGTGGACAGGGTGGGCTGGCTGACAAAACACGCCGCCGCGGCGCGGCCGAAGTGCTTGTGCTCGGCCAGCGCCACCAGATACTTGAGGTCACGCAGGTTCACAGTGGACTCCGTTCACGTGGGCGCCGGGTGCCGGCGCCGACAGAGCGACGCCTCGCGGGGCGGGGCGTCGGAGGGTTCAGGCGGTTTCCACCACCGCGGTGGCCGCCGCCGGCTGCGGTGCGGAGCTGCGGATCAGGTGATCGAACGCCCCCAGTGCGGCGGTCGAGCCGGCGCCCATGGCGATGATGATCTGCTTGTACGGCACCGTGGTGCAGTCGCCGGCGGCGAACACGCCCGGCACACTGGTCTGGCCGCGCTCGTCGATGACGATCTCGCCCCGGTTGCTGAGTTCCACCGTGCCGCGCAGCCACTCGGTGTTGGGCAGCAGGCCGATCTGCACGAAGATGCCTTCCAGCTCGACCCGGTGCGAATCGCCGCCGACGCGGTCGGTATAGACCAGGCCGTTGACCTTCTGGCCGTCGCCGAGCACTTCGGTGGTCTGCGCGTTGAGGATCACCTTCACATTGGGCAGGCTGTACAGCTTGTCCTGCAGCACCTGGTCGGCACGCAGCTTGCTGTCGAACTCGAACACGGTGACGTGGCTGACGATGCCGGCCAGGTCGATGGCCGCCTCGACGCCGGAATTGCCGCCGCCGATCACCGCCACGCGCTTGCCCTTGAACAGCGGACCGTCACAGTGCGGGCAGTACGCCACGCCCTTGTTGCGGTACTGGTCCTCGCCCGGCACGTTCATCTGCCGCCAGCGGGCGCCGGTGGACAGGATCACCGTCTTGGATTTCAGCGAGGCACCGTTCTCCAGCTGTACTTCGACCAGACCATCGGCACCGGCCGGCACCAGCGTGGTGGCGCGCTGCAGGTTCATGATGTCCACCTCGTACTCGCGCACGTGGGCTTCCAGTGCGGCCGCCAGCTTGGGGCCCTCGGTGTGCTGCACCGAGATGAAGTTCTCGATCGCCAGGGTGTCCAACACTTGTCCGCCGAAACGCTCGGCAGCGACACCGGTGCGGATGCCCTTGCGCGCGGCGTAGATCGCCGCGGCCGCGCCGGCCGGACCGCCGCCCACCACCAGCACGTCGAATGCGCCCTTGGCCTTGATCTTCTCGGCCTCGCGGGTTGCCGCGCCGGTGTCGAGTTTGGCGACGATCTGCTCCAGGCTCATGCGGCCGGAGTCGAACATCTGGCCACCCTGGAACACCATCGGCACGGCCATCACCTGGCGCTGTTCCACTTCCTGCTGGAACGCCCCGCCCTCGATCACCGTGGTGCGGATCTTCGGGTTGACGATCGCCATCAGCGCCAGCGCCTGCACCACGTCCGGGCAGTTGTGGCAGGTCAGCGACATGTAGACCTCGAAATCGAACGCCTGATCGATGGCCTTGATGCTGTCGATCACGTCCTGCGCCACCTTCGGCGGATGGCCGCCGGTCCACAGCAGGGCCAGCACCAGCGATTCGAACTCGTGGCCCAGCGGCAGGCCGGCAAAACGCACGCCATGGTTCTCGCCTTCGCGGGCGATCACGAACGAGGGGGTGCGGGCATCGGTGCCGGTGGCATCGAGCGTGATCTTGCCGTTGCCGGCGGTGACGATGTCGTCCAGCAGGCCGCGCATGTCCTGGCTGGCGGCGCTGTCATCGAGCGAGGCGATCAGGCGCAGCGGTTGGCGCAGCAGGCCCATGTACTGCTGCAACTGGGTCTTGAGGGATTCATCAAGCACGGCGCAACTCCTTGGATCGGGGCAAAACGGGGGGGGAGGGCACGGTTGCGGGGCAACGTACCGGTTGAAGTAGGGGTGAACCGCACCGGACTTTTCCGGCTGGCCTGCACGCCGCTGGCTGGCGTCAAACCCGGTGCGGTTCACCCCCACGCCCGCCGCACAGGCGGGGTGGGAGTGCCCGTGAGAGGAGCCGGATTTCCGGCCCCTCGCCACGGAGCTGCGGCGCTTAGATCTTGCCGACCAGGTCCAGCGACGGGGTCAGGGTCTTCTCGCCTTCCTTCCACTTGGCCGGGCAGACCTGGTTCGGGTTGGCGGCGGTGAACTGGGCAGCCTTCAGCTTGCGCAGGGTCTCGGAGACGTCACGGGCGATCTCGTTGGAATGGATTTCCATGGTCTTGATCACGCCTTCCGGATTGATCACGAAGGTGCCGCGCAGGGCCAAGCCTTCTTCCGGAATGTGCACGCCGAAGGCGTTGGTCAGCTGGTGGGTCGGGTCGCCGACCAGCGGGAACTGCGCCTTGCCCACGGCCGGCGAGGTTTCATGCCACACCTTGTGCGAGAAGTGGGTGTCGGTGGTGACGATGTAGACCTCGGCACCGGCCTTCTGGAACTCGGCGTAATGCTCGGCGGCGTCTTCGATCTCGGTCGGGCAGTTGAAGGTGAACGCTGCCGGCATGAAGATCAGGACCGACCACTTGCCCTTCAGCGAGGCGTCGGTGACTTCGATGAACTTGCCGTTGTGGAACGCGTTGGCTTTGAACGGCTGAACCTGGGTGTTGATAAGGGACATTGAAGATTCCTCTGGGTTGAAGGGGTGGGGTGAAGCATTGGAGCAAAGACTAATAGGCGGGATCTTATAAAACAAATGAATTGAATGCATCGGATCAATAGGTTGATGCTATCGATCCCGTTTCATCCACTGCCCACGCGGCCTGATATCGGGGGCGTTACCGGGTTTCCAAGGCGGTTCCGGCT
Source organism: Stenotrophomonas sp. STEN014 (assembly GCF_056760315.1). NCBI lineage: Bacteria > Pseudomonadati > Pseudomonadota > Gammaproteobacteria > Lysobacterales > Lysobacteraceae > Stenotrophomonas > Stenotrophomonas sp. STEN014. The sequence goes on from NZ_JBRREN010000002.1 coordinate 107,266, forward strand.
GAACCTGAATGATCTGGCATAGGCAGGCTTTATCCATCGCCCCGCGATGGCGGTAGGCAGCGCCGGGCGCGGTGACTATCCTCGCCCCCTTGGAAAATTCCCGCGAAGAGGTAGAGAAGTGTCCACGGTGAAGGTTGCCGAGCTGTTGCGGGAAGCCGCTACGCGTCTGTCCGGTGAAGACGCCCGCCATGAGGCCGAACAGTTGCTGCTGCATGTGCTGGGGGTGGAGCGGGCCTGGCTGTTCGCCCATGCCACCGACGCGGTGGCCGACGAGGCCCGGCAGCGGTTCGAACTGCTGCTGCAGCGCCGGGCCGAGGGCCATCCGCTGGCTTATCTGACCGGCCGGCGCGGTTTCTGGACGCTGGACCTGCAGGTCAATACCGCCACGCTGATCCCGCGCCCGGAAACCGAGCTGCTGGTGGAACAGGCGCTGGCACGGTTGCCGGCCGATGACATGGTGCGGGTGGCCGACCTGGGCACCGGCAGCGGTGCGGTGGCCCTGTCCATCGCCAGCGAGCGCCCGTTGGCGACGGTGATGGCCACCGACGTGCTCGGCCCGGCGCTGGCGGTGGCGGTGAAGAATGCGCAGGCGCATGGGCTGGACAATGTCTGGTTCCGTCGCGGCCACTGGTACGCGGCGCTGGGCGCGGACCGCTTCGACATGATCGTCAGCAATCCGCCGTATATCGCCGCCAACGATCCGCATCTGCAGCAGGGCGACCTGCGTTTCGAGCCGCCGCCGGCGCTGGCCTCGGGCGCCGACGGGCTGGATGCGATCCGCGAGATCATCAGCGGCGCGCACGAACACCTGGTGCCCGGCGGCTGGCTGCTGCTCGAACACGGCCGGGACCAAGGCGCCGCGATCCGTGACCTGCTGGCGCAGGCCGGTTTCACCAGTCCCGGGACCGTGCAGGACCTGGAGCGGCGCGACCGGGTCACGCTGGGGCGTTGGCCTGGCTGATATCCGGCGGCGCGGCTGTGGCGCATGGACTACAGCGACACGTGGCGGTTGCGCCAGGCGCGCCCGCGGTTCGACGGATGGCTGCTGCGGGATCGGATCACCGCGGCCCGCGCTCCGTCGCGTTGGTGTCCCGCCGGAGGGGCACTGAGCGGGCAGTCGTCCCCGGGCGCTGCGCTAGACTGTGGGGCCTGTTTCCAGCGAGGTTGCCATGCGCACGCTCTATCCGGCCATCGAGCCCTACGACACCGGCACGCTCGCCGTTGACGACCGCCACACCCTGTATTTCGAGCAGTGCGGCAATCCGAACGGCAAGCCGGTAGTGATGCTGCACGGCGGCCCCGGCGGCGGCTGCACCACCAAGATGCGCCAGTTCCACGACCCGTCCAGATACCGCATCATCCTGTTCGACCAGCGCGGCTCGGGCCGTTCCACGCCGCACGCTGATCTGGTGGATAACACCACCTGGGACCTGGTCGCCGACATCGAGAAGCTGCGTGAGCAGCTCGGCGTCGAGAAGTGGCAGGTGTTCGGCGGCAGCTGGGGCTCGACCCTGGCGCTGGCCTATGCGCAGGCCCACCCGCAGCGGGTCACCGAACTGGTGCTGCGCGGCATCTTCATGCTGCGCCGCTGGGAACTTGAATGGTTCTACCAGGAAGGTGCCAGCCGCCTGTTCCCGGATGCGTGGGAGCACTACCTCAAGCCGATTCCGGCAGTGGAGCGGCATGACCTGATCTCCGCCTTCCACCGCCGCCTGACCAGCGAGGACGAAGCCACCCGTCTGGCTGCCGCACGCGCCTGGAGCGTCTGGGAGGGCGCGACGAGCTTCCTGCATGTGGATGACGACTTCATCAACAGTCACGAGGATCCGCAGTTCGCACTGGCCTTCGCCCGCATCGAGAACCACTACTTCGTCAACGGCGGTTTCTTCGAAGTGGAAGACCAGCTGCTGCGCGACGCGCACAAGATCGCCCATATCCCGGGCGTGATCGTGCACGGCCGCTACGACGTGGTGTGCCCGCTGGCCAATGCCTGGGACCTGCACAAGCTCTGGCCCAAGGCGCAGCTGCACATCACTCCGGGCTCGGGCCATTCGGCGTTCGAGGCCGAGAACGTGGACGCGCTGGTGCGCGCCACCGATGCGTTCGCCGCCTGAGCGGATGCGCCACTGAAGTGAAAACGGGCGGCCTGGGCCGCCCGTTCGCGTTTCCGGCCGGGTTCGCTCAGGCCAGGGCCAGCAGGGCTGGCTGCAGGGCGCGGAAGATCCGCTCCAGGCGCGCCGCCCAGGCGTGCTGGCCGGCGGCCCCGGCGATCAGGTCCTGGCGGATCTCCAGTTCCACATGCACCAGTCCGCGGCCTTCGCCGTGCACCGGCACCGCGTAGTCGCTGTTGCTGTTGACCGAATACGGCTGGTTGTCGCCGACCACCAGGTCGCCCTCGTCGCGCAGCGCCCGCAGCAGGGCCTGGGCGAAGCGGGTATCGCGGTGGTACAGCACGCCGGCGTGCCAGGGGCGCTGTACGCCGTCCATCGCCGGGGTGAAGCTGTGCATCATCACCAGCAGCGTCGGCAGGCCGGCGTCGCGTCGGCGCGCCAGTTCGGCTTCGATGCGGGCGTGGTAGGGCGTGTGGATGGTGTCGATGCGCTGCCGGCGCTGCGCCTCGCTCAAGCCGAGGTTGCCGGGAATGGTGGTGCCGTCGCTGGTTTCCGGAATCAGCGTCGGTGACGCCAGCGGCCGGTTGCAGTCGATCAGCAGGCGCGAATAGGTCTGCTCGATCGCCCACGCATCCAGCCGCCGCGCCAGTTCACGGGTGGTGCCGGCGATGCCGATATCCCAGCCGATGTGGCGGTCCAGCTCGTGCGGCGGCAGCCCGAGATTTTCCAGCGTCGCCGGCACGCATTGGCCGGCATGGTCGGCCAGCAGCAGGAAAGGCGAGCGGCCGTGCGGGTTGTGCACGGTGAACACGGCCGGATCGCTGCTGCCCAGCAGCGGGACGGGGCGGGTATTGCCCGAATCAGCCACGTGGGGTGCCATCCAGATGGTGTTCGATCATCCACAGCCCGGCCCAGAGCTTGGCGTCCAGCTCGTAGCCTTCGCCCATCTTCTCCACCAGCCAGGCGGCGGCGCGGGCACGCGGGATCTCGTGCACGGTGATGTCCTCGCTGCCATCGCCACCGCCGGCACCGACCTTGCGCAGGCCGGTGGCGCGGACGAAGGCGATCTTCTCGCTGCTGGCGCCGGAGGAGGTGGGGCCGATCATCAGCACCTCGGCGTGCGCGGCGGTCCAGCCGGTTTCCTCTTCCAGCTCGCGCACCGCCGAGGCCTCGATCGACTCGCCGGCGTCGATGTCGCCCACCAGCCCGGCCGGCATCTCGATGGTGCGCGCCTGCAGCGGCACGCGGAACTGTTCGACGAACAGCACATTGTCGGTCGGGGTGACGGCGATGATGATCGCCGCCAGTCCACCGGCATGGGTGCGCTCGGAATATTCCCAGCTGCCCCGCACCAGCATGCGCTGGTATTTGCCTTCATAGACGACGCGGGGTTCTGCGGTGTTGTGATTCATGCGAACTCGTTGACGGAAGCGGGAGGGGATTCCAGTCCGGCCGCGGCCAGCAGCCGGCGCCGGGTCATCGGGCCGAAACGCAGCGCCTCGCACAGCCCGCCGAGCATGTCGGCATCGGCCTGGGTACGGAGGAAGCCGGGCTGCGCGGTGGCCAGCGGCGCGTCCACGGCAATGGTGGTCAGCTGGCGGAAAAGCAAGGCCTGCTCGCGCTGCTCACGCAGGCGCGTGGCCATCGTGGCCGCACCGCGCAGGCGCAGGAACGGCACCTCGTCGATGCGTTCGAGCAGCGTGTCCAGGCTGCCGAAATGCGCCAGCAGCACCGCTGCCGATTTGGCGCCGATACCGGACACGCCGGGAATGTTGTCCACCGCATCGCCGCACAGCGCCAGGTAGTCGGCAATCTGATGGGCGTGCACGCCGTGCCGGGCTTTCACCCCGGCCGCGTCCCAGCGCTGGTTGCGCGCGTAGTCCCACTGCTGGTCGTGGTCGCCCAGCAGCTGCGAGAGGTCCTTGTCGGCGGAGATGATCACTCCGCGCAGCGGGTGCGCGCGCGCCGCATGCAGCGCGCTGCCGATCAGGTCATCGGCCTCGTAGGCGCGGTCGCCCAACACGTTCAGGCCCAGCGCGGCGCACAGTGCCTTGCAGTGGGCGAACTGGCGGCGCAGTTCTTCCGGGGCCGGATCGCGGTTGGCCTTGTAAGCGGGGTAGAGCTGATGGCGGAAGCCGCTGTCCAGCGCCTCGTCGAACGCCACGGCGATGTGCCGTGGACGCTCGCGTTCGAGCAGGTCCAGCAGAAAACGGGAAAAGCCATGTACCGCATTGACCGGCCAGCCCTGGCTGTCCTGGAAGTCGTCCGGCATCGAATGCCAGGCGCGGAAGATGTAGATGCTGGCATCGATCAGGTACAGCGGTTGCGGCACGGCGGCTGCGTTCACGCCTGCCAGTCCTGCAGCAGCACCGCCGGATCGGGGCGGTCGCGTTCGGGTGCCTGCAGCTTCGGTGTACCGATATGGATGAAGCCGACAATGCGCTCGTCTTCGGTCAGACCCAGATATCGCGCCACTTCCGCGTCATAGGCCATCCAGGCGGTCAGCCACTGCGCACCGAAGCCGAAGCCCTGGGCGGCCTGCAGCAGCGCAAAGCAGACGCAGCCGGCGGTAAGCAGCTGCTCCTGCGGTGGCACCTTGTCCTCCTGCAGCCGCGCGATCACGGTGATGATCAGCGGGGCGTGCGAGAAGCGCAGGCGGTCTTTCTCCACCGCGGCCTCGGCCACCTGCGGGTTGCGCTCGCGGCTGCGGCGGGCGAGGAATTCGCCCAGATTGTGACGGGCATCGCCGCGCAGGCGCAGAAAACGGAACGGCACCAGCTTGCCGTGGTCGGGTACGCGGACCGCCGATTGCAGCATGCGCAGCACGGTGGCGTCGTCCGGAGCGGGGGCCTCCAGCAGCCGTGAGGGAACCGAGCGGCGCTGGTCCAGCGCTTGCAGGAAGCAGTTGTCGGGCATGGGGGCTCAGACAGGGAAAACGGCCATCGATTATAGACGTCGGGGCTCTCGGGGCCGGTTGTGACGGGCTGCCCGCCAATTCTGTGCACTGCGTCCGCATGGCTGAATGTGCGCAGATTCGCCAACAACCGGCGTGCCGCTTAGCATGGCACTCCATACCGGGACGCCGGTCACGAGGTGCGAAGTGCGCACTCCATCACTGACCCTGTTCAGCTTTCCCGCCTACCATGTGCGGGCGGAAACAGGGATAGCGTCCGTCCACTCTTATCTGATACCCAACAACCGAGCGTTTGTCCGGGTGTGGAGCTGTTGCGCATGATGTCCAATCCGCATCCGTCCGGGCACTCCGGGCAAAACCGGGCGCTGCTGGTGCAGGTGCGCAATGCCGTGCTGCCTGCGCTGGGGGCTTCTTTCGGCAAAGTGCTGGCCGGTTTTGACGATGCCCTGTTCGATCGCGCGGAAGGTGCCGGCGCATCCCAGCTGTTGTTCCTGGACGGCATGCGTGAACTGCGTCGTCGCCGGGAGGAAATTGGCACCCTGTTCAACACCCATCTGCGCAAGGCGTGGGATGCGTTGGAGGCGGGTACCGTTCAATCGGCTGAAAGCGTACTGGCCGGTCAGACCGAGGGTGGGCTGAGTCTGGTACCCGAACATGTGCTCGAATCGCGGCTGGCGGTGCGCAATTTCGCCACCGTGCTGCTGCGCGACTGGAAGCCGGTGCTGGCCCGGATCGACCGCCGCCTGGCCTGGATCGGGGGCGTTGCCGAACTCGATGCCGATACCAACCCCATTGGTGCCGAGCACATCGGTGTGGCCGTGCACGAGGCGTTTTCCACCTGTGATCTGGCGCCGGAAGTGCGTCTGGTGCTGATCAAGCTGTGCGAGCGCGAGTTCGCGCACATGATCGGCAAGGTCTACCAGAGCCTGGACGAGCAGCTGGCGCAGGCCGGCGTGATGCCGGAGATTTCACAGCCGCGCCGCGCCGCGCCGCGGCCGGCCGCGCAGGTACCGTCGGCGTCTGCCGCGGAGACCGGAGAGGACCTCTACGATCCGCAGCAGGCCCCGGCGTGGGCGCGCCGGTTTGTCGATCGCTGGAGCCAGCGGCGCGGTGCGATGTCGGCCGCCGAGTCCGGCGGATATGGCGCTGGTCATGGCGAGCCAGGCGCCGGTCCCGCCAGCCCTGCCGTATTGCTGGAGGCGCTGCAGGAACTGTTGGCGCAGACCCGCCACGTACGCGAGGACGCCACCGCGGCCGCGCAGGTGGCGGTCGGCCAGCAACGGCCGCTGAGCCAGCGCGAAATGATGTCGGTGCTGTCGCTGCTGCAGGCCACCCCCAGTGCCACGCTGCGTGCGGCGGTGGGCGAGGACGGCGAGTCGCTGGCGCAGCGCCTGAAGAGCGAGGTGCTGTCCGGTGCCACCCAGCTGGGCGTGGACCCGAGCCAGGCCCGGCTGGACCCGCAGGACGAGGATGCGATCGATCTGGTCGGCATGCTGTTCGACGTGATGCTGGACGAGCGTGAGCTGGAAGGCCGCTCGCGCGAACTCATCGGCCGTCTGGTGGTGCCGTTCGTCAAGGTGGCGCTGCTGGACCGGCGGATGTTTGTGCAGAAGACCCACCCGGCGCGCAAGCTGCTCAATTCACTGGCCGAAGCCTGTGAGGGCAATACCGGCGAAAGCCCGGCCGAGCGGGTGCTGATGGGCAAGGTCGAGGAGATCATCGAACGCCTGATTGCCGAGTTCAACGAGAACCTGGCCATCTTCCTGACCCTGGAAGAAGAATTCCGCGACTTCCTGGGCCAGCACCGCCGGCGTATCGAAATCGCCGAGCGTCGTGCGGCCGAGACCCAGCGCGGCCAGGAAAAGCTGGAACTGGCGCGCACCCGTGCTGCCGCCGAGCTGGAAAAACGTCTGGCCGGCGCGCCGTTGCCCGGTGCCATCGCCGATTTCCTGCGCCAGCCGTGGAGTCATCACCTGACCCTGAGCCTGCTGCGCGAAGGCGAGAGCGGCGAGGGTATCGACGAGGCGCTGGCGTTGGCCGACACGATGCTCGAAGAAGTGGCCGAGGCGCGCCGGCATATCGTCGGCAAGCTGTGGCTGCAGACCAGTCAGCCGGTGTTGCGCAAGGTGTTTGCCAGCGTCGGTCTGCACGGCGAGGCCAGTGTGGTGGCCATCGACGCGCTGCATGACACCTTGCAGTCCATCGCCGAGGCCCGTCCGGAACTGGAGCGGCCGTTGCCGGAACTGCCGCAGGTGGCCTTGCCCACTCCGCCGGCCCCGGAGAATCCGGCCATCGAACTGGGCGCAGCCGCGCACGCGCAGGATTTCGACCACACCGATGCCGACCGCTTCCGTCATATGGAAATCGGCACCTGGCTGGATTTCGTCGACAAGGATGGCAAGGTCCAGGCCGGCAAGCTGTCGTGGGTGAGTCCGATCTCCTCGCGACTGCTGTTCGTCAACCGCCGCGGGGTGCGTTTCTGTGTGGCGTCGCCGGAGGAACTGGCGGTGATGGTGCGGCTGGAGCGGCTGCGCCCGCACATGGACGATGGCGCCTTCGACAGCGCGATGCAGGGCGTGATCGACCGGCTCGATCCGCAGACCGCCACGCTGCACTGATTCCCTTCACCGGCGGCGGCTTTGCTACGATCCGGGGCGGCAGATGACTGCGCATCGGGGACGGGTATGGCCGTTGATGTAAGCGTGTTGAAAGAAGCTGCACAGGGCGAGCGGCGGGTGGCCGCCACGCCGGAAACCGTCAGGAAACTGCTGGCCGCCGGTGCCCGGGTGCATGTCCATCCCGGAGCTGGCAGCGCTGCCGGTTTCACCGACCAGGCCTATCGCGAGGCCGGTGCGCAGATCAGCGATGCGCTGGAATTGGCCGATGTGGTGCTGTGTGTCCAGGCACCGCCACCGCCGACCATCGCCCGGCTCAAGCCCGGCGCGGTGCTGGTGGGCATGCTGCAACCGCAGGCCGATCCCGCGCGCGCCGACGCACTGCAGGCCCGCCAGTTGCAGGCTTTTCCGCTGGAAAAATTGCCGCGCACCACGCGTGCGCAGGCCATGGATGTGCTCAGCTCCCAGGCCGGCATGGCCGGCTACAAGGCGACCTTGATCGCCGCGCAGCTGGCGCCGCGGTTCTTTCCGATGCTGACCACGGCCGCCGGCACCATCCGTCCGTCCAGGGTGCTGGTGGTGGGGGCAGGGGTGGCGGGTCTCCAGGCCATTGCCACCGCCAGACGTCTGGGCGCACAGGTGGAGGGTTTCGATGTGCGTCCGGAAACCCGTGAACAGATCCAATCGCTGGGCGCAAAATTCCTGGATCTGGGCGTCAGTGCGGCCGGTGAGGGCGGCTATGCGCGGCAACTCACCGAGGACGAGCGGGCCGAACAGCAGCGCCGCTTGGCCGAGCATCTCAAGAGTGTGGATGTACTGATCTGCACCGCCGCGGTACCGGGCCGGCCGGCGCCGCGCATCATCAGCGCCGCGATGGTGGCCGGCATGAAGCCCGGTAGCGTGATCGTCGATCTGGCCGCGGAAACCGGCGGCAACTGCGAAGCGACGCAGCCGGGGCAGACGGTGGAGGTGGGCGGCGTGACCGTGGCCGGCCCGCTCAATCTGGCCAGCATGGGCGCGGTGCATGCCAGCGAGATGTACGCGCGCAACGTCTACAACTTCGTGGCGCTGTTCCTCAAAAATGGCGCGCTGGCTTTCGACTGGAACGACGAGCTGCTGGCCAAGACGGTGTGGCCTGCGCGCCCGGCCGGCGGCGAGATTCCGCCGGTCTGAGCCTCCCCTCCCGGAGAGGGCAGCTGTGCCGGCCCGGCCGGCGCAGCCGGGCTCAGGGCTCAGGGCTCGGAACGCGCCGGTGGCGGATTGGCCTGCACCCACTGCCGGCGCTGTTCGGGCGTCATCTTGTGCCACTGCTCGCGCAGCTGCTGGCGCTGCTGCTTGTCCATGCCGCGCATCCTGGCGAACAGCGCCTGCGCGTCGCGCCGCTGCTCGGCCGTCATGTGTTCGAACCGGTGCATGCCACGGCGGGCCTGTTCGCGCTGCTCGGGTGTCATCTGCTGCCAGCCGCGGGCGTGTTCGTACATGCGCTGGCGGCGCTCGGGCGACGCGTTCCAGCGGTCGCGGACCGGGGCGATCAGGGTTTCGCGCTGGGCGGGAGTGAGTTGCTCCCATTCGGGCAGCGTCTGGGCGGCCAGCGGGGCGCTCAGGCACAGCAGCAGCGGGATCAGCACGCGGGGCAGGGAGGTTGTCATCGTCTTCATTCCATCGCCAGGGCGTCCGAGCCCAGCCACAGGTACAGCTCCGGGCTCTGCTCGAACAGCAGGGTGTCATCGGGGATATCGCCGGCATCGTCCGCCAGCACCGGCGCGGCGGGCGGCGGGGCGCGGTCGAACTGCAGCGCCGCGGTAACGGCAAGCACCGCCGAGCAGGCGGTGGCCAGCCACCAGCCGCGGCGTCGCCAGGGGGATGTCGCCTCAGCCGCATTGGCCTGTCGGGCACCCCGCAGGCGGGCCAGGGTGTCGTGCGACAGCGCGCCATTGGCGTGCTGCTGCAGCAGCTGCAGCCGGTGGTCGAACTGATCGGGGGGTGTGGGCAGGCGGTTCACCGCGTGGCCTCCAGTTGTTTCTGCAATGCGTCGCGCGCGCGCGACAGGTGGGTTTTGACCGAGCCTTCCGAACAGCCCATCGCTCTGGCGGTGGTGGCCACATCCAGCTCCTGCAGCACGCGCAGGCTGAAAGCTTCGCGCTGGCGGGCAGGCAGCCGCCGCAACGCCTGCACCAGCCGCGCGTAGTCCTCGCGCTGCTCGTGCGCCTGTGCCGGACCGGCGGCGTGGTCGGCCCAGTCGATGGCACTGTCCTGGTCCTGTTCGTCCTGCGGTGCCCAGAACTTCAAGCGGAAGCTGCGGCGCCGCTGCAGGTCGATGATGCGCCGGCGAAGGATGCTCCAGAACAGCGGGGTCCATTCCTCGGGCGGCTGGTCGCGGTAGCCGAGCATCCGCTCCATCGCGTCCTGCACCGCGTCCAGCGCGTCCTCGCGCTGGCGCAGACCGGCCTCGGCGAAACGGAAGGCGCGCGGGCCGACCCCGGCCAGAAATACGTCCAGCGAGGCCGGTGCCGCGGCAGATGGCATCAGGGGTGGACTGGTCACCAGCACAGGGTAGCGTTCCGGGGGGTTCTGGATGGAATAACGCCCGGGCGCCGGATCGGTTGACACGGCAGTGGTCGCCTCGGCTTTCGTTGCATGGTTATGATGCCGGACGGGCGCATCCAGCCTTGGAGAACACAGCAATGAGCGACGGGTTCTTAGCGTTGTACATCTTCATGCTGGCCGCGATCGCCGGCCACGTGATCATCTCGCGGGTGCCGGTGATCCTGCACACCCCGCTGATGTCCGGTTCCAACTTCATCCACGGCATCGTGCTGATCGGCGCGATAGTGGTGCTGGGCCACGCCGACACCACGCTGGAGAAGGCCATCGGCTTTGTCGCCGTGGTCCTGGGCGCAGGCAACGCGGCCGGTGGCTATGTGGTCACCGAGCGGATGCTGGAGATGTTCAAGTCCAGCAAGAAGGCCGGCAGCACGGAGGACAAGGCTTGAACCTGACAACCACGCAACTGCTTTCCTGGCTGGTGAGCGCCAGCTATCTGGTCGCGGCCACCCTGTTCCTGCTCGGTCTGCAGCGGATGGCCTCGCCGAAGACCGCGCGCAGCGGCATCCACTGGGCCGGACTGGGCATGCTGATCGCCACGGCGGCCACGTTCTTCCTGCCCGGGCTGCACAACCTCGCGTTGATCGCGCTGGCGCTGGGGCTGGGCACCGGACTGGCCTGGGTATCGGCCAAGAAGGTGGCCATCACCGACATGCCGCAGATGGTGGCGCTGTACAACGGCATGGGTGGCGGGTCGGCGGCGGCGATCGGTGCGGTGGAGCTGCTGCGCTTCGCCGACGTCGCCGGCCGGGACACCCGCCACTGGAGCGCGCAGGCCATCGCCGATCTGGCGGCGCGGCAGCCGTCCGCGACGGTGCTGACCTTGGCGGTGATCGGCTCGGCGATTGGCGCGGTATCGCTGTCCGGTTCGATCATCGCCTGGGCCAAGCTCGACGGGCGCCTGGACAAGCGCGTCACCTTCCCCGGGCAGCAGGTGTTCAACCTGCTGGTGGCGGTGGCGATGCTGGTGCTGGGGGTGTGGGCGGCGATCAGCCTGCAGCCGCTGGCGATCATCGGCTTCTTCGTCGTGGCGTTGGCGCTGGGCGTGCTGATGACGCTGCCGATCGGTGGCGCCGACATGCCGGTGGTGATTTCGCTGTACAACGCCTTCACCGGCCTGGCGGTGGCTTTCGAGGGCTATGTGCTGGGCAACGAGGCCTTGATCATTGCCGGCATGATGGTCGGCGCGGCCGGCATCCTGCTGACCCGGCTGATGGCCAGGGCGATGAACCGGCCGATCAGCGGCGTGCTGTTCTCCCACTTCGGCGGCAGCGGGCAAGGGGCGGAGATCAGTGGTTCGCAGAAGCCGATCGAGGCCGCCGATGTGGCGGCGATGATGGCGTTTGCCGAGCGCGTGGTGATCGTGCCGGGTTACGGCATGGCGGTAGCGCAGGCCCAGCACAAGATCTGGGAACTGGCGCAGCGGCTGATCGAACGCGGGGTCAAGGTCAAGTTCGCGATCCACCCAGTGGCCGGGCGCATGCCCGGGCACATGAACGTGCTGCTGGCCGAGGCCGGCGTGCCGTATGACCTGATCGCCGACATGGACGACATCAACCCCGAGTTCGCCACCACCGACGTCTCGCTGGTGATCGGCGCCAACGACGTGGTCAATCCGGTGGCCAAGACCGACCCCACCAGCCCGATCTACGGTATGCCGATCCTGGACGTGGTCCATTCCAAGAACACCATCGTCATCAAGCGCGGCAAGGGCACCGGCTTTGCGGGCATCGAGAACGCGCTGTTCTATGCTGACAACACGCGGATGCTTTACGGCGATGGTGCCGAAGCGGCCAGCTCACTGGTCAGCGAGTTGAAGGCGCTGGACGGCGGGCACTGAGGGGGGACTCAATGGAAAACTACGGGGGCGGTGGTCGCCGCAGGTGGTTGCAGGTCGTCGGCGACGAGGCCGGTACAGGCAAATGATGCTGGGGGAGCGCGCAGGCCTTTCCGTGCTTCGCTGGTGGTGCAGCCGAAGGCGTGCTTGAACGCACGGCAGAACGCACTCTCGCTTTCAAAGCCCAGGGCATCGGCGATCTCGCAGACCGAAAGATCGGTGGTGTAGACAAGCTCCCACGCGCGCTGGTGGCGCAGGCGCGTGGCGTACTCGCACGGTGTCTCGCCAAACACGCTGCGGTAGATGCGGATCAGGTGGGTCGGAGAGTAGTTGGCCACAGCCGCAAGCCGGGCCAGGTCGAGACGGTCATCGATGTTGCAGCGGATCAGGTGCTGCACCCGCAGCAGGCGCAGCAGGGTCTGATGGCGACGCACCGCGGTACGTCCGCTGCACCGGTTCAGCTGGTCGTACCGTTCCTGCTGGTGCTCGATCAATGCATCACGGAGCCAGGTCATGCTGTCCACTACCGCGGCCTCGTCGGTGCCACCGCCGAACCAGCACGCACGCGCCAGGTGCACCACGGGACGGCCGAGTGCCTGCGGGCAGCGGGTTTCGCCCGGGATCAGATTGGTGCCGCCGGGGCTGCGGCAGGGAAGCTCGTGCCACACGTGTGCGGGTGCGGTGATGCACAGCCACCAGCATGAAGTGCGGCAGGCGATGCGCAGGTTGCCATCCAGCCAGAGTTGCAGATGCCGTGAGGTCAGTTGCCAGGGGGTGTCGCCATTGCCCAGCTCCACCACCCCGCGCAGTACCCCGACGACGCTGATCCAGCCGGCGGGAATCGACAGCCTGGCGCCGCGGCTGCTGCCGGCGATGGCATGCACGCACGCCGGTTGTTGAGCCGGCAGCTCCAAGGAGTGGATGCCGTGGAGGTGATGGTGCTGGATTCTCACTTCGCTTCCGTTGCGGGCGTGCAGCCGGCGATACAGGGAAATGGCGGGGACGTAGGCACGGAACAACCCATCGACACGCTGAAAAGTACGGCGATTCAGGCTGTGGAATTCGGCCAGGAACTGTCAGGTCCGTAATGTTCGGGACGGGGAGTGAAGATGTAATGAAAAAAGCCCGGACATGCCGGGCAGCTCCGGAATGCCCCCTGCTTGCCCTGTTGGTATCGAGGGCTGAGCCAGGGTCTCGCCTGGGAGAGAGTTGCCAGGTTTCCGGACGGCTTTATGCTGCTTGCATGGTTCGATCAAGGCCGTGCCTGGCTTTGCATTCGGATAGACCATTGTTGCGAATTCATCTGCTTATTGTTCCTTCTGAAACTGATCGGGAGACGTGGCGGTGGTGCAGATCCAGCTTGCTCAGGCGCTCGACTACCTCAATCGCGGTCAACCACGGCAGGCAGCGGCATTGATGCGCCAGCTGTTGGAGCTGACCCCCGATTCGGTTCAAGGCCTCCAGGTGTTGGCGCTGGCGATGGCCCAGCAGGGCGAAGCCGGGACGGCTCGGCAGCTGCTGGACCGGGCGACACGCCTGCAGCCGCAGTCATCCGAGCTGTGGATCAATCTGGGCAATGCCTGTCTGGAATGTCGTGATCACGCCGGCGCCGATCTTGCGTTCCAGCGTGCGCGGGCGCTGGGAAGCCAGACAGTGGCGTGTTGGCTGGGACAGGGGTTGGCGTGTCTTGCATTGCACCGTTTCGTTGAAGCCAACGACTGGTTGGCACGAGCATTCGCAACAGAGCCCGATGCTGACGATGTGCGTCTGGCCTACGCGCAATCACTTTCAGAGTTGGAACGGTTCGACGCGCTGGCGCAGTGTCTTGATGGCGTGAATGAAGCAGGACTCAATGCAGAGCAGCAACGGGTTTTGGCCTGGCTGTGGGCGCAGGCCGGCAGGGAGCAACAGGCGTTGGCGTTCTATCGGCGCCTGCTGCAGCAGGCGCCTGGCGATCATGAATCGCGCATCCGGCTCGCCTTGCTGCTGGAACGGCTGAACCGCCTCCCCGAAGCCGCCACCGTAATTGATCCGATCGCGCCGGAAGCGGCAGCGTCCGATGCCGGCATGTTCGCGTTGGCCTCGGCGCGCGTGTCGCGGCGGCTTGGCGATGCCGGTGCCGCGATCGCACGATTGATGCCTGTCTTGTCGCGCGAGCTGCCGGCCGCCATGCGGGCCCAGTTGCAGTTTGAGCTGGCCAAGTGCCACGACATGCAGGGTGCCGTCGATGACGCTATGGCGGCGTTGGCGCACGCCCACGATGCGGCAGGGGCGGCGTTCCTGGAGCGTCTGCCGGATACCCGGCCTCCGGCCCCCCTGGGCTGGCTGCAGCAACGCATGCGCCATCCCGCACCTGTGTCATGGCGGGCTCCGGTTGAAGATGCGGCGCCGGTGGATCCGGTATTTCTTGTCGGATTTCCCCGCTCGGGTACCACCCTGCTGGAGCGGATGCTGGACGCCCATCCGCAGCTGGATGTGCTGGACGAGCGGCCGGCGCTGGAGGTTGCCATCGAGCAGCTGCGCAATGACGCCCACTGGCGGGACAGCGATCTGGATCATTCGCTGGCCGCGCTCAGGCCCGCGCAGATCGTGCAGGCGCGTCAGTGCTACTGGAGCGAAGTGCGCCGTCATGTACAGCCGCGGCATCGCCTGGTCGACAAATATCCGTTGACGATGACGCGCCTGCCGTATGTGGCACGTCTTTTTCCGCAATCGGATTGGCTGCTGCTGCTGCGCCATCCCTGTGATTGCGTGTTGAGTTGCCACATGCAGGCATTCGGCATGAACGGCGGCGCCCTGGCCTTTGCGTCGCTGGAATCCACCGCGCGCACCTATGCGGCGGTGATGGCGTGGTGGGAGGCGCAGCGCCAGCGGGTGCCTGTGCGCGTGCATGTACTGCGCTATGAGGACCTTGTGCAGGAGGTGCCCGCACGGCTGGAGGCATTGATGGGGTTTCTTTCGCTGTCGACGGCGCCGGAACAACTGGCCTCACACCGCGCGTCGGCAACGCGCACCCGACGCATCAACACGCCCAGTTACGCGCAGGTGATCCAGCCGGTCAATGCCAATGCCATCGACCGCTGGAAACGCTATCGCGCGCATTTCAGTGACGCCACGCTGGCCACGCTGGCGCCTTGGGTGGAGCGCTACGGCTACAGATGGGACTGACGCTGCGGAAAGCGCAGGTACGTCGACAGGATGTACTTGTCCTGGTCCGGCGAGGCTTGCCCCTGATGCGCGTACATCCAGTACGGCGGGAACATCAGCAACCGTCCAGCGCGCGGCGCGATCCCGGTGTGCAGGCCCGGGAACCAGGTCCGGCCACCGTTGTCGACATCGTTCAGATACCAGAGAAACACCAGATAACGGTCGCAGACCTCATTGATGGAGTCGAAGTGGGTCTGGAATTTTTCCTCGTTCCCCGCACGGTAGCGCTTGAGGATCAGCGGACTGAGCAGGGGGCTGTCGGGTACGGCAATCGGCAGGCCCACGTCGGCGTTGTAGCGGTGCAATGCCTGGCTGACCAGTTGCCGGAAGAAGGACAGAAACGGGGCATCGGACAGACGGCTCACGTCCAGCTCGGTCCAGGCGCTGTCATCCAGGCCCGCGCGCACGCCGCGCCCGTTACGCTGCTGGAAGCGGGCCAGCGAATTGAAAGAGTCGATGAGTTTGCTGCACAGCTCAGCGGGCAGGCTGTGATCGTAGGTACGGATGTAATGGCGCAGGTCCGCTCCGGAAGCATCCGCCGCGGCGTTGGCCGCGGCGGATGATGCTGTTGCGAGGGTGGACTCAGAACCGGGCAGTCCAGCGCATCCAGTAGTAACGGCCGATGGCATCGTAGGTCCGCATGTCCGTAGAGGCGTTGAAGCCAGAATAGATCAACGGCGGCTGGCGGTCAGTAAGGTTGCGCACGCCGACCTGGATGGAACTGTTCTTGAGTTCCTCGAACTGGTAGCCGATCTGGAAGTCGGTCTGCGTGTAGGACGGCACCCGGCGCTTGGCGACAAAGCCCGGCTCGCTGGGATCGGCCACATCCGGCGCCTCGTAGACGTGGTGCACATAGCGGGTGGTGATGCTGGCGCTCAGATTGCCGAGCGACCAGCTGATGTCGTTGAGCGCGCGCCAGCGGGCCAGGTTGCCAAAGCCGGAGGAGGCATTGTCGACAAAGGTGCCGGCCAGGCCAACGCTCTCCGGAATCTCCGGGAATGCGCCGACGTCGCTGGTGGGATCGCCGGCCAGCAGCCGCACGTTGTACTCGGCCAGATACGTGGCATCCAGGTTCCAGGAGAACTTGCCCCAGGCGCTTTCGGGGAACATGTAGCGCATGCCGATGTCCACGCCGGAGGTCTTCAGGCTGCCGAAGTTGCCGATCACGTTGGTCATCTGGGCAACGTCGCCGGCGTCGTCACGGACGAAGGTGTCGCAGTAGCGGCCCTGGTTGAAGCACTGGTTGAGTATCACGTTTTCCGGCAGGTTGGTGATGAACTGGTCCAGTTTCACCCGCCAGTAGTCGGCGGTGACGCTGAAACCTTCCAGCCAGCCGGGGCTGTAGACGAAGCCATAAGTGAGGACGTTGCCTTCCTCGGGTTGCAGGTTGGGATCGGCAACCTGGAACGAGGTGACCTGGTTGTTGCTTTGCTGGAACGAGCCATCCGTGGGAACGCCAGCACAGGCGACGGGGTTGCCGCCGGTGTAGCCGTTGCAGGGGTCGGTATAGGTGTTGGCGCTGGGGACGGTCGGCGCATACAGATCGCCGATGGTCGGAGCGCGGAACACGTCGGCGTAGGTGGCGCGGACCAGCAGGTCGGCAAACGGCTTCCACTCCACACCGATCTTGGAATTGGTGGTGCCGCCGAAGTTGGAGTAGTCCGAGTAGCGGGTGCCGAGAGTGACGGTGAGTTTGTCGGCGAACGGCATATCCGAAAGCAGGGGCAGCAGGGCTTCGGCGTAGATCTCGTTGACATCGAACGAACCCGAGATATCACCGAACGTACAGGCTTCCTGGGTGATCAGACACACCGTTTCGCCCGGCGGGATGATGGTCAGGAAGTCACTGGTGGAGCTGGCCGATTCTTCGCGGCGTTCCACGCCGACTGCCAGCGAGGCCATACCGGCGGGCAGCTCGAACATGTCACCGGTGATATTGGCGCTGAAGACCTTCAGGTCGTTTTCGTTGGAATTGGTGATGGTGGGGTTGATCAGGTTCAAGGCCGCCAGCTGCGCCTGTCCGGCAGGGGTGTTCGGATCCGGGGCCGGGCCCATGAAGTTGACCGGCAGGCAACCGGCGATAGCCGTGGTGGCATCGCCCGGTGTCCGTACGCAGATCGGGTTGCCGGTGGCCGGGTCAATCATCGACGGGCCAAGCGCATCGGTCAGGCCGGGGCTGTACAGGTAGCCGCGTACCGACGAGCTTTGTGGCGTCCGGCCATAGGAGTAGGCCGCATCCCAGCTCCAGCTGCTGTCGCCGAAATTGCCGCGCAAACCCGCGGTGATCTGGTAGGTATCGGTCTCGAATCGGGTGGTACGGGTCGGGATGAAGTCACGCAGGCGCAGACGCGCATCGGTGATGTCCACGCCGAACGGGTTGTAGATGCTGTCCTTGCTGATCGGCACGTTGTCGACCGCGGCACGGCCGTCGAATGGCAGCGGCGCAATGAAGAACGAGGACTCGGTCTTGAGCCAGGAGCCCAGCAGGAAGGCTTCGACATGCTGGCTCAGGCGGTAGTTGCCGCTGACGAACATGCTGGTGCGTTCCTGCGGCGTCAGGTTGAGGTTGCCGTCGGCTTGGAAGTTGTAGACGTCGGTCTGGCCGTTGAAGCAGCGGAAGTCGGAGCCCAAGGTTCCCGGCCGGCCGTCGATGCGGGTCAGCACCACGTTCGGATTGGGGTTGGCGGCACTGGGCTGGGCGCAGTTCGCATCGAGCGTGGCGCCACGGGCCAGCGCGACATCGCGCGGCAGCACATAGCGGCCGGTGAGGATGCGGCTGGTGCCGCCGATGCCTTTTTCGCCGGCATACAGCTGGTAGGGCTGGCTGGAATAGGCACGGTCGGCTGCGCTGACCGAATCCTCCTTGTCATAGCTCGCGCCCAGGATCAGGTTGCCCTTCTCGCCGGTCATACCGAAGGTCGCGTCAAAGCGTTGCGTACCGGCATCGCCGCGCGAGGAGATGCCGTAGTAGGCGGAGGCCTCCAGGCCATCGAAATCCTTGCGCAGAATGAAATTGACCACGCCGCCGATGGCATCGGAGCCATAGATCGCAGAGGCGCCGTCCTTGAGCACCTCCACGCGTTCGATGGCCGCCATCGGAATCGAGTTGACGTCTACCGCGCCGTTGGCGTTGCTGACGGTGCCGATCCAGCGACGCCCGTCGACCAGCACCAGCGAGCGGTTCACGCCCAGGCCGCGCAGGTCGATGGTGGCCGCGCCGGCGCCACCGCCGTTGTTGACCTGGGGATTGGTGGCGGCACCGGCAATGGCCGGTGTGCGCTGCAGGAACTCGCCGACCGTGGCTGCGCCGGAGTTGTCGATGTTCTGGCGATCGATCACGAACACCGGACTGGAGGTTTCCAGGTCGGCGCGCTTGATGCGCGAACCGGTGACCTGGATGCGATCCAGGTTGGTGGCTTCTTCCTTGGGAGGCGTGTCCTGGGCGAGGACGTCGCCGACCGCGCCCAGCGCCAGCGCGGCGGTGGACATCGGCAGCAGGGCGCAACGAATGGCGTGGCTCAGGGGCTGGATACTCACGTTTGACTCCGCAGGGTGGGTACTCGGTGCGAAGAAATTACGAATATTTAACGCCGATGAGTGTGCGCATCAGGCACAGGTCTATGTGCCGGAACTGACATTTCGCCCCGGCAGGATTGGGATTTATTTGACCGGCGTTGCACCCGGAACAACAGCCTGCGTCAGCGCGCTGCGCGCCACGCCACCAGCAGCGCGATGGATAGCCAGAGTATTTCGGGCAGGCCGTTGGCCAGTGCCAGCAGCGTCCACGCCAGGTGCGGGCCCATACGCAATGCCGATTCCCACGGGTTCAGGCCCATCGGCCCGCCCATATACGCGGCGGCGATGCCCCAGTTGGCGGCAGCGGCAATCAGCACGGTGGCGGCGATGGCGATGACGACCCGCGCGCGGCCCGCGCGGAAGGTGCCCAGGCGCAGCATCCAGGCTGCTTCCAGCGCGGCCAGGACCGCCATCCAGCCGGCCTGGGTACCGGTGGCCAGCGCGGCCAGCAGCCACGCGACGGCGATGGTGATACTTCCCAGCAGCAGCAACAGCGGCCAGAGCCAGTGGTGGGGGCGACCGGCCGGCGAGGAAACTAAGGACATGGGGCATTCCCGAACAGATTCGGCAGCATAGCGTTTCAGCGGCGAGGGTGCCCAGTCGGATAAAATGGCCGCCTTGCGGGAAGTTTCCGCGTCCCCATATCCCTCTACATGTATTCCCGCAGCAGCGAACCCGTCCATTTCGAACGCGATTGCCCGGCCGTGATGGTGCCGCAGGGCGACAGCGTGACCCTGCCCGCCGGCAGTTACGGCTACATCACCCAGGCACTGGGTGGCAGCTACACCGTATTTGTCGAGGGCAATCTGTTCCGCATTGCCGGCAAGGACGGCGATGCCATCGGCAAGGAGCCGCCACCGGGGCTGGAGCTGCCTGAGAACGCCGGTGACGAAGATGTGGAAAAACTGGTGTGGGAGCAGCTTCGTACCTGCTTCGACCCGGAAATTCCCTTCAACATCGTTGATCTTGGCCTCATCTATGAGGTTGACATCAAACATCTGGACGACGGCAAGCGCGAAGTCGATGTGAAGATGACGCTGACCGCGCCTGGCTGCGGCATGGGCGAGATCCTGGTCGACGACGTGCGCAGCAAGCTGGAAATGATTCCGACGGTGGCCCAAGCTGACGTCGATCTGGTGTTCGATCCACCGTGGGGCCGGCACATGATGTCCGAGGCCGCCCGGCTCGAAACCGGCATGCTGTAGTTCCCGACCCGGTGCCGGCCTGGCATCGGGCAGCGTCCCAACCCGCAATCTGGAAGGAATTATCCGGTGTCCCAGTCTTCGCTGAGTTTTGCCGTCACCCGTTCGGACCATCCCCGCAGCGCCGCCGAGCGCGCCAAGATCCTGGAGAAGCCGGGCTTCGGCCTGCACTTCACCGACCACATGGTGGCCGTACGCTGGGACAAGGACACCGGCTGGCATGACGCGGCGGTGATGCCGTACGGGCCGATCGCGCTGGATCCGGCCGCGGCCGTGCTGCATTACGGGCAGGAGATCTTCGAGGGCATCAAGGCCTACCGTCATGCCGACGGCTCGATCTGGACGTTCCGCCCGGAGGCCAATGGCCGCCGCCTGCAGCGTTCGGCCGCGCGCCTGGCCCTGCCGGAGCTGCCGGTGGAGATCTTCGTCGAGTCGCTCAAGCAGATGATCGCCGTGGACAAGGACTGGGTGTCCGATGCCGACGAGGCCAGTCTGTACTTCCGCCCGTTCATGATCGGCGATGAGGCCTTCCTCGGCGTGCGTGGCGCGCACAAGGCCAGCTATTACGTGATCGCCAGCCCGGCGGGCCCGTACTTCGCCAAGGGCGTGGCGCCGGTGGCGATCTGGCTCTCCACCGACTACGCGCGTGCGGCCAAGGGCGGTACCGGTGCGGCCAAGTGCGGCGGCAACTACGCCGCCTCGTTGCTGCCGCAGCAGCAGGCGCAGGCGCAGGGTTGCTCGCAGGTGCTGTTCCTGGATCCGGTCGAGGGCAAGTACCTGGAAGAGCTGGGGGGCATGAACGTGTTCCTGGTCTACGGCAAGACCAACACGCTGGTCACCCCGGCGCTGTCGGGCAGCATCCTGGAAGGCATCACCCGCGAGTCGATCCTGCAGCTGGCGCGCGACCGCGGCATGACCGTGGAAGAGCGCAAGGTCACCCTCGACGAGTGGAAGCAGGGCGTGACCTCGGGCGAGATCACCGAGGTGTTCGCCTGTGGTACCGCCGCGGTCATCACCCCGATCGGCCAGCTCAAGGGCGAGGGCTTCTCGGTGGGCAACCTGGATGCGCCGGCCGGCGAGGTGACGATGTCGCTGCGCAAGGAGCTGACCGATATCCAGTACGGGCGTCAGCCGGACCGCCACGGCTGGCTGGTGCGTCTGGACGCCTGAGTCCGGCCCGGCTTATCCAACAAAAAGCCCCGCCTGCCGCGGGGCTTTTTGTTGCGCGGGACGGTGGGCTGTCAGTCCTCGCAGATATCGGCCAGCGTCGCCTGCAGGAAGCACACGGCATCGGCGGGGGCGATCTCCAGCAGCAGGCCGCGCTGGCCGGCGTTGATGTACAGCGTGGCGTGTTGCCGCGCACAGCTGGCGAACACGATTGCGGCCGGTCGCTGCTGGGCGAACGGACTGATGCCGCCGACCTTGTAGCCGCTGCGCTTCTCGGCTTCGGGGACTTCCATCATCTGCGCCTGCTTGCCACCGCAGTGGGCGGCAAGCTTCTTCAGCGACAGCCGCTGGTCGGAGGGAATCACCGCCACCACCGGCTGCTTGTCCACCCAGGCCATCAGCGTCTTGAACATCCGTGCCGGCACGATGCCCAGCGCCTGCGCGGCGGCCAGCCCCTTGCTGTCGACCTCGGCCGAATAGTCGTAGGCATGCACGTCATGGGCGACGCCGGCTCTGGCCAACGCGGCGGTGGCGCGGGTGCCCTTGGCCACTTACAGCGCTTCGAAACGGTTGGCGTCGACGTTCTTGCGGACCTTTTCCGGGTTCCAGATGCGGCCGTTCATGGCGATGTAGACACCTTCCGGCAAGGATTGCACCGCGCCGATCGCGCAGCCGATGTTGAACTCGGCGTCCGAACCGCGGAACCGGGCCGGGCTCAGCGCGCCGGTCATCACGATGGTCTTGCCCGGGAGGGTGCTGAGCACCTTGCCGGTGGCGACCATCGAGTCGGTGCCGTGGGTGACCAGCACATGGCGGGTCGGCTGCGCGGCGATGGTGGCGCGGATCAGCTCACGGTCGGCGTCGGTGATGTGCAGCGAATCCTTGCGCAGGATCGGGATCACGTTGAAACGGAAGGTGACGCCCAGCTCGCGCAGGATCATGCCGATCTGCGGATCGCCGATCTGGTAGTCGGATTTGTCGTCGAAGTAGATCTTGTCGATCGTGCCGCCGGTGGTGACGATCAGGAGTTCTTCCATCATTGCGGTAAATCCTTGCGGTGACTGCCTGCGGCGAACGCGCCGCGCTGGCGGGCATGATAAGGCGCGTCCGCCGACCGCGGCAGGGGTGCGTTGGCGTCACCGCGCCTGCTCAGTGGCCTGACCCAGCGCCGCCCGCGCCACGCTTGGCGGCAAAACGCGCGCGCATGCCCGGCACGCTGACCAGCGCCACGATCAGCAGCGACAGCACGATCCCGGCCCACGCATACAGCGCCATATCGCGATGCGCCCAGGCATGCATCACGCCGTGGCTGAACCAGAACAGGGCCAGCACGCCGGCCCAGAAGCGCGCGTAGCCGCGCTGCGCGAGCACCCCGACCAGCAACAGCAGTGGCGGCGCCACGAACACCAGCAGGACCGCGACCAGATGGCGGTCGGCACGGAACCAGCCCGCGTACAGGGCGGCCAGCAGCAGCAAGGCGGCTGCCAGTGCACCGTCGCGCGCGCGCGCGGTCATGGCGCCAGTCGCCGCGCGATATCGGCCACGCGCCGGCCCAGGGCACGGGCCAGCTGGGCCTCGTCGTCGGTCGGCTGCGGATCATCCTGCGCACCGGCCACATGGCTGGCGCCATAGGGCGTGCCGCCGCTGCTGGTGTGGCTCAGCGCCGGCTCGGTGAAGGGAATGCCGACGATCAGGCAGCCGTGGTGCAGCAGCGGCAGGTGCATCGACAGCAGCGTGGATTCCTGCCCGCCATGCATCGAGGCGGTGGAGGTGAACACCGCCGCCGGTTTGCCGGCCAGGGTGCCGTTGACCCATTCGGCGCCGAGGCCATCAAGGAAGTGCTTGACCGGTGCGGCCATGTTGCCGAAGCGGGTCGGGCTGCCGAGCACGAGGCCGGCGCATTCGGCCAGATCGGCGATCTCCACATACGGCGCGCCGTCCTCGGGTACCGGCGGCGCACTGGTCTGGGTGACGGCCGCCACCGGCGGCACCGTGCGCAGGCGGGCGCTCATGCCGGGGACTTCGCCGATACCGCGGGCGATCTGCCGCGCCAGCCGTGCCACCGAACCCCCACGGCTGTAGTACAGCACCAGAATTTCCGCCATCACACCATCCACTCATCACGCAGGAGCCGGCAGTATCGGCGATGCGGGCCGCGCTTTGCATCGGGTACCCTTGCCCGATGGAACCTCTGGATTCACTCAATCTATGGATGGAACGGCTGCGCGACCGGGCGCGGACCACCAGTTTCGCGCGGTTCCTGTGGTGCCGCTTCCTGGATGACCGCCTGTTCCAGGCGGCCGGCTCGCTGGCCTACACCACCGTGTTCGCACTGGTGCCGCTGGCGATCGTGGTGTTCGGGGTGCTGTCGGCGTTTCCGATGTTCGACCGCTGGAGCGAGGCGCTCAGCGACTATGTGTTCTCCAACTTCGTGCCCTCGGCGGCGCGCGCGGCCGAGGGCTATCTGCGCCAGTTCTCGGCCAGCGCCGGGCAGCTGACGGCGGCCGGTTTCATCGCGCTGGTGGTATCGCTGCTGATCACCCTCAACAGCGTGGAGCAGACCTTCAACCGGATCTGGCGGGTGGCGTCGGCGCGGCCCAAACTGACCCGCTTTCTCGTCTACTGGACGGTGCTCACGCTGGGCGCGCTGCTGGCCGCCGCCTCACTGGCGGTGTCGGCCAAGGTGCTGTCGCTGCCGCTGTTTGGCACAACCGAGGGCCGCTGGCTGGCCGATCTGGGCCTGCGGCTGGCGCCGGTGCTGATCGAGTTCGTCAGTGTGGTGCTGATCTACCGGGTGGTACCGCATCACACGGTGAAGTGGCGCCACGCCATCCCCGGCGCCTTGCTGGCGGTGCTGATGCTGGAGCTGGTGAAGTGGGGGATGGGCCTGTATCTGGGCAGCTTCCAGTCCTACCAGAAGCTGTACGGCACGGTGGCGTTCGTGCCGATCCTGCTGCTGTGGATCTACCTGGGCTGGGTATCGGTATTGCTGGGAGCGTCGCTGGCTTCTTCCATCGCCGCGTTCCGCTACCAGCCGGCGGCCTTGCGCCTGCCGCAGGGCTGCGAGCTGTATGCGCTGCTGCGCCTGCTGGGGCGTTTCCGTGAAGCGCGCCAGAACGGGCAGGGTCTGGACGAGGGGCAGATCCTGAGCCTGGAGCCGATGCTCACCGATTCGCTGCTGCAACAGTTGCTGGAGCAGCTGGAGCAGATCAACCTGCTGCGTTGCGACGAACGCGGCGAATGGCTGCTGTCGCGCGATCTGGACAGCATCAGCCTGCAAGACCTGTACGAGAGCCTGCAGCTGCGCATTCCCGCTGCCGAGGAATACCTGCCGTTCCGCGACGACAGCCTGGGTCAGGCCGCCTGCCGCGCGCTGGATGAACTGCGCGTACCGCTGCGCGAGCTGCTCAGACGTCGCGTGGACGATATCTACGTTATTACCGGAGATCACCGATGACCGCCAAGCTCCTTCCATTCGCGCTGCTGGTGTTGATATTGAGCGGTTGCAAACCGCCGCAGGAGCCCGCCGCGCCACCGCCTCCGGCGCCGCCCGCGATCGAATCGGACAGTTCTGCGGCCGCGCAGGCGGAGGTGGTGCAGCAGACCGCGGAGATGCCGCAGCTGCAGGTGCAGACCGTCGATGGCAAGGCCTACGATCTGGCTGGCCAACGCGGGCAGTGGGTGGTGATCAATTTCTGGGCGACCTGGTGCGGGCCGTGCCTGCAGGAAATGCCCGAGCTGTCGGCGCTGCACGCCATGCGCAGCAATGTCGAAGTGATCGGGCTGGCCTACGAGGACATCGAGCTGGAGGAGATGCAGGCCTTCCTCCAGGCACATCCGGTGGCCTATCCGATCGCCATCATCGACACCTACAACCCGCCCAGCGACTTTGCCACCCCGCGCGGTCTGCCGATGACCTATCTGATCGGCCCGGACGGCAAGGTGGCCAAGCAGTTCCTGGGACCGGTGAACGCGCAGGAGATCGAGCAGGCCATCACCGCCGCGGGTGGCAAGGTGCTGTAATCCTGCACGCGGGCCGGGACAGGTCGGGCCAGGATCCGATCGTTCCGGCAGCGGGCCATCGGCAAGCGCGGTGTCCGCCTGTTCGATCTGTACGGGTCCAGCCCCGGAGCGGCGGTGGCCGGGCCTGCCTGGGCGCGGCGTGGACGCCACCGCTCCGGGGCATGTCGTCCGTCGCAGCCGCCGGGTGTTCAAGCGCCGACGGGGAAATCCGGCACGGGTTGCAGCACGCTGTATTTCTCTTTTTGGGGGGTGCCGGCGAGTGGCGGCAGTTCGATCGGCGGCTCGTCGACACGGGTGTCCGGCAGCCGGTCGAGCAGATTGCGGATCAGGGTGAGGCGCCCGCGCTTCTGGTCGTTGAAATCCACCAGCGTCCACGGTGCGTGTGCGGTGTGGGTGGCGGCGAGCATGGCGTCGCGAGCTTTGCCGTACTCGGCGTAGGCGGGGCGTGCCTTCAGATCCACCGGTGACAGCTTCCAGCCTTTGAGCGGGTCGTCGCGACGCTGCGCGAAACGCTCTTCCTGCTGTTGCTGGTCCACCCCCAGCCAGTACTTGAACAGCAGGATGCCATCGTCCACCAGCAGTTTCTCGAAGGCAGGAGCCTGCGCGAGGAATGCCTGGTACTGCGCATCGGTGCAATAACCCATCACCTTTTCCACGCCGGCGCGGTTGTACCAGCTTCGGTCCATCAGCACGATCTCGCCGGCGGCGGGCAGGTGGGCGATGTGGCGCTGGAAATACCACTGGGTGCTTTCGCGCTCGGTCGGCCGGGGCAGGGCGACGACGCGGCACTGACGCGGATTCAGGTGTTTGGCGATGTCCTGGATCGCGCCGCCCTTGCCGGCGGTGTCGCGGCCTTCAAACAGCGCCAGGATGCGTTGTCCGCGGTGCGCGGCCCAGCGCGCCATATTGGCCAGTTCCAGCTGCATCGGTTCGAGCAGCTGTTCGTACTGCTTGCGCTTGAGCTTGCCCATAGGCCCTCCAGGTCGGGAAGCGCCGAGCCTAGCGCAGGCCGCGGTCAGCCGGCGTCAGTGCCGTGCCAGCCGTGGTGAAGGGCAAGCTGCTGCAGCAGGGCCGCAAAGTCGCTGGCAAAACCGTGCATGTCGAACAGGCCCGAGTGTGCGCGGGCGGCGCGCAGCCGCTCGCGTAGCGCCTGCAGCGCGCTGCGGTCGTTGCCCAGCGCCACGGCTGTCTGGACGAAGCGAGCGTCGTCGGCCACGTTCATGTCGTCCAGGCCCAGGTGATGGTTGAGGCTGCCGGCCACGCGTGCGGCAAAGGTATGGCCGGGCGCGGTGAGCACCGGGCAACCGGCCCACAGCGCGTCCGAGGCAGTGGTGTGGGCGTTGTACGGATGCGTGTCCAAGAACAGGTCGGCATGCCGGTAGCGCGCCAGATACTGCGGGTGCGGCAGCTTGGCCATGAACACCAGACGCGCCGGATCCAGACCCTGCTGGCGGGCGATCGCGCGCAACCGCGCATCGGCCTGGCCCGGTCCGGACAGCAGCCACAGCACACTGTCGGGCACCTGCCGCAGGATCTCCAGCAACCGCCCGACGCTGCGCGGGTTGAGCTTGTAGCTGTTGTTGAAGCAGCACAGCACCACCGCGTCTGCGGGCAGGCCGCAGTCCTCCCGCGCCGGCGGCGGTTCGGGCACACGGGTGTTGTCCGAGGGCTGGAACGCCCGCGGCAGGCGCAGCACCTTCTCGCTGAAACCGTGTTCAAGCGCGGGTGGCAGCACGAAACTGTCGGCCAGCACGTAATCGATCCACGGCGCACCCGAGGTGCCGGGGTAGGCCAGCCAGTTGATCTGCAGCGGCGCCGGGCGCATTGCCAGCACCTCCGGCGTGCCGCCGCCGCCCCACCCGCGCAGGTCGAACAGGATGTCGATACCGGCTCCGCGGATGCGCCGGGCGATGCCGGTGTGCGGTTGTCCCTCCACGTCGTGCAGGGTGTGACTGGCCGTACGCAGGCGCTGGCGGATCGTGCTGCCATCGTCGCGGTTGATCGCGAACAGGTGGATCTGCAGCGACGGGTGCGCGCGCAGCTGCTCGAACAGCGCCACGGTCAGCAGGCCGGTGGGATGGGCGCCGAAGCCGTTGGACAGAAAGCCGATGCGCAGCGGCCCGTGCGTGCGCAGCGAGGTGGCAGGCAGGCGCGGGGCGGATTGGGCGATCACCTGCGCGCGCTGCCGGGCGCAGGCCAGTTGTTCGGCGGCGTTGGCGTCCTCGCTGAGGAAGGCGAACGGTTCCACCGCCGGATTGCCCGCGGCGACGGCCGCGCGCACCTGCTGGGACAGCGCTTCCAGATCGCGCCAGTCGCACAGGCGGCGCTGCCAGTTCAGCCGTTGTGCGGCCATATAGGCCTCGTCGGGCACCAGCATGTGGGCACGGCGGTAGGCGTCGGCGGCGGCTTCGGGCTGGCCGGCATCTTCCAGAACATGCCCCAGCCACAACGCGATACCCGGGTGCTGCGGAGCAGCGGCGGCAGCCTGTTGCAGCGCCGTTGCCGCCTCGTCATGGCGTCCCTGCATCCAGCGGACGCGGCCCAGACGGGCCAGCGCCTCGGGATGTGCGGCCCGCAGCTGTAGGGCACGCAATGCCGCGTTCTCGCCAGCCGCGAGCTCGCCCAGCGACAGCTCGGCGTCGGCCAGCATCACCCAGGCGATGAAATCGGCCGGCTGGCGGGCGACCGCCGCGCGCAACTGGTCGCGTTCGCCCAGCGCGTCCATCGTCAGCTGCCCTCGGCCAGTCGCGCCAGTTCGTCGACCTGGTGCTCGTGCTGCAGGCGGCCGACCAGCGCGTCCAGGTCGCCTTCGATAATGTTGGGCAGGTCGTACAGGGTCAGGCCCTCGACGCGGTGGTCGGTGATGCGGCCCTGCGGGAAGTTGTAGGTGCGGATGCGCTGGCTGCGGTCGCCGCTGCCGACCTGCAGGCGCCGGGATTCGGCCTGCGCCGCGGCCTGCTTGCTGCGCTCGGCATCGAGCAGCTGCGCCTTGAGCCGCTTCATCGCCTTGTCGCGGTTGGCGTGCTGGCTGCGCTCGGTCTGGCATTCGACCACCACGCCGCTGGGCACGTGGGTGATGCGGATCGCCGATTCGGTCTTGTTGACGTGCTGGCCACCGGCACCGGAAGAGCGGAACGTGTCCACCCGCAGATCGGCCGGGTTGATGACGACGTCTTCGACGTCATCGGTCTCGGGAATGATCGCCACGGTGGCAGCCGAGGTGTGGATGCGGCCCTGCGATTCGGTGGCCGGCACCCGCTGCACGCGATGGGTGCCGGATTCGAATTTCAGGCGCGAGTACGCGCCACGGCCGACCACGCGCGCCACCACTTCCTTGTAGCCGCCATGCTCGCCGGGATTGTCCGACTCGATCTCCACCTTCCAGCCCTGGCGCTCGGCGTAGCGGGCGTACATGCGGAACAGGTCGCCGGCGAAGATCGCCGCCTCGTCGCCGCCGGTGCCGGCGCGCACTTCCAGGAACAGGTTGCCGTCGTCGCGCGGATCGCGTGGCACCAGCAACAGCGCCAGTTCCTCGTCCAGCCGCTGCAGGCGCGCCTGCGCGCCGGCGATCTCCTCCTCGGCCAGCTCGCGCAGTTCCGGGTCGGCGCGCATCGCTTCGGCCGCGGCCAGGTCGGCCTTGGCCCGCGCTTCCTCGGCCAGCGCGGTGGCGACCGGTTCGAGCTGGGAGAATTCGCGGGAGAAGTTGCGGAAGCGCTCGTTGTCGGCGACCACGTCCGGTTCGGACAGCAGGCGTTCGAGTTCTTCACGGCGCTCGGCCAGTGCCAGCAGCTTACGGCGCAGGGTCGGCGTCATCGGTCCTCGCAACAGGGTGTTGATACCCGGGGGTGGCCGGGAACAGGCGCTCGGCGGCGCGGGTGAGTTCGGTGTCGCCTTCCAGCGCGGCCTGGCGCAGCGCGGCGGTGGGCGGATGCAGCAGGCGATTGGTCAGGCTGTGGGCGAGCTGGTCGAGCACGTCCTCGGCCGGCTTGCCATGGGCCAGCTGCTGCCGGGCCTTGGCCAGCAGTTCGGCACGGGTGGCCTCGCCGAACGCGCGCAACTGCCGGATCGGCGCCTGCAGGTGTGCCGCGCGCAGGCTTTCCTGGTAACGGCTGACCTGCAGGTCGATGATGGCTTCGGCTTCGGCCGCGGCTTCACGGCGTCCGCGGCGGTTTTCCTCCACCGCACGCTCCATGTCGTCCACCGTGTACAGGTAGGCATCGGACAGGCTGCCTACTTCGGCTTCGATATCGCGCGGCACCGCCAGGTCGAACAGCAGCATCGGCTTGTGCCGGCGTGAGCGCAGCGCGGTGGCGACATGGCGGTGCAGGATCACCGGTTCGCGCGCGGCGGTGGCGGAGAACACCACGTCGGCCTCGCCCAGATGCCGCTCCAGTTCGCCCAGCGGCAAGGCCACGCCACCGTGACGGGTAGCCAGATCCTGGGCGTGGGCCAGCGTCCGGTTGGCGATCAGCAGCCGCTTCACCTTGGCCTCGCTCAGGTGCTTGGCCGCCAGCTCGATGGTTTCGCCGGCACCCACCAGCAGCACGCTGGATTCGTCCATCCGCGCGAAAGAGTCCTGCGCCAGCCGTACCGCGGTGGATGCCACCGAGACCGGGTTGGCGCCGATCCGGGTGTCGGTGCGGGCACGCTTGGCGACCGAGAACGTCTGCTGGAACAGGCGATCGAGCTGCTGGCCGATCGCACCGCTGTCGCGGGCCAGTGCCCAGGCATCCTTCACCTGTCCCAGGATCTGCGGCTCGCCCAGCACCATCGAATCCAGTCCGGTGGCCACGCGGAACAGGTGACGCACCGCCTCGCCATCGCAGTGCTGGTACAGGTAGCCCTGCAGATCACCGGCGTGGGATTGCAGCCAGTGGGCCAGCGCCTGGCTGTCCTCCGCCACCGCGTACAGCTCGGTGCGGTTGCAGGTGGACAGCAGCACGGCCTCGGACAGCTCCGCCGATTGCCGCAGCGATTCCAGTGCACGGGGCAGGGCGTCGCCGCCGAAGGCCGCGCGTTCGCGCAGTTCCACCGGCGCGGTCTGGTGATTCAGTCCGAGCACCCACAGGGTCATTCGTTCAGTTGCTTGCGATAAGCTGCTGGCCATTCAAGGCCGCCATTTTACGGCCCGGTCGCGCCAGATGCCCGTACTCAATCGCATATGCACCGTTCTGTTGCTCTGTTTGCCGGTATTTCCGCTGTCGGCGGCCCCGCCGCAGGCCGCCTGGGCCAAGGAATCAGCCGATCACAGTGCCTCGCTGACGCCGGTATTGGCCGGCGAGTTTTCGCTCCAGGCCGGCAAGCTGGCCGATGCCGCGCGCTGGTACCTGCAGGCCGCGCAAGAAGGCAAGGATGATGCGGGGCTGGCCGAACGGGCCACGCGCATCGCGATGCTGGCCGACGATGACACCCGCGCCGCCGAAGCGCTGGCGCTGTGGGCGCGGCGGGATCCAGGTTCGCTGGCGGTGCATGGCACCCGTGCCTCGCTGGCCATGCGCAAGGGCGATACACGACTGGCGCGCAAAGAGCTGCTGACAGTCCTGCGCGCGCCAGAGCCACGGAGCTGGCGCTATGCGCTGCTGGCGCTGGCCACTGGCGGGCGTGATCCGGCGGTGCCGGCGCAGGTGCTGGGAGCGCTGGTCGATGCCGGCGCGATTCCCGATGACCTGGAGGCCTGGCAGGAATTCGGCCGTCTGGCGCTGCGAATGGAGCGGCCCGAGCTGGCCCGGCGCATGGTCGGGGAAGTGGTCAGGCGTTTCCCGGACGAGCCGCGGGTGACCTTGCTGCATGCCTCCCAGCTCAACCAGGCCGGCAAAAAGGATGAGGCGCTGGCGCTGCTCAAAGGCGTCGAGCCCAAGGCCGTGGGAGACGAGGAGCTGCGCAACGCGCTGGCCTTCGCCTACGACGCGTTCGGCGCGCCGGCGGCGGCAGAGCGTGTGCTGTCGATCGGTGAACAGAACCTGCAGACCTGGGGCATGCGCGCCTCGCTGCTGGCCAAGCAGAAGGACGATGCGGCGCTGCTGGCGCTGTATCGGGACATCTCGGCCAAGGCCAGCAAGCCCGATCCCGAGCAGCGCCTGCTGCTGGGCAAGATCGCCGAGTACCTCAAGCGCTACCCGGAAGCCGTGGACTGGTATCACGGTGTTCCCGGCGGGCCGCAGCGTGGCGAGGCCCGCCTGCGGGCGGTGAATGCGCTGCACGAGCTGGGCGAAAAGAAACAGGCCACCCAGGAGGTGCGTGCAATCCAGGGCGATGCCGCGGTCGATGACGAGGTGCGCCGCGACGCCTACCTGTTGGAGGCCGAGCTGCGGCTGCGCGATGACGATGCGCGTGGCGAGCTGGATGTGCTGGCGCGCGGGCTGGCGGCCTACCCGGATGACAACGCCCTGCTGTATGCCCGGGCGCTGGCGTGGGAACGCAATGACGACGTGCCGCGTGCCGAGGCCGATCTGCGCAAGATCCTGGTCACCGAGCCGGAAAACGTGGCCGCGCTCAATGCGCTGGGCTACACCCTGGCCGATCGCACCAGCCGTTACCAGGAAGCGCTGGAGCTGATCGACCGCGCCCGCGTCGCCGAGCCGGACAATGCTGCCATCGTCGACAGCTACGGCTGGGTGCTCTACCGGCTCGGGCGCAACGAGGAGGCGCTGGTGCAGCTGCGCCGCGCCTGGACCTTGAACAAGGACCCGGAAATTGCCGCCCACGTGGGCGAAGTGCTGTGGGTGCTGGGCCAGAAGGAGGAAGCCCGGCGCTTCTTCGAGGAGGCCCGCAAGCTGGATCCGGACAACCGCGCGCTGCAGCGTGCGACTGAGAAGTTGGGTGCATGAATACGTTGATGTGGCGGATACCGCTGGTTTTGGTTACGGCTGCGGCGCTGGGCGCCTGTGGTTCGGTCGGAACGAAACAGAAAGCGCCGTTGGCCGCCGAGGTGGCGCAGGTGTCGGCCGCGGCGCAGGCCGCCGAGCAGGCGCGGCAGGCCGCCGTGCGCGCGCAGTCGCAATGGTCCTTCCAGGGACGCGTGGCGATCAGCAAAGGCAAGAATGGCGGCAACGGCCGCATCGACTGGCAGCAGCAGGCACAGGACTACCGCATCAGCCTGGCTGCGCCGGTCACCCGCCAGAGCTGGCAGCTCAGCGGCGGTCCCGGTCAGCCGGCGCGGCTGGACGGCCTGGAGGGTGGCCCGCGCGCCGGTGACGATGCCGGTCTGGTGCTGCTGCAGGCCACCGGCTGGGAAATCCCGGTCGCCCAGCTGCCCGACTGGGTGCGGGGTCTGTCGGCGCAGGATGCGGTGGCCCCCGATCATTTGGGGTTCGATGCCGAAGGCCGGCCGCGGGTGTTGCGCCAGCAGGGCTGGCAGGTCGACTACCTGGACTGGTACCCGGCCGAAGCCGGGCGCCCGTCGCTTCCGCGGCGGATCGAGGCGGTCAATGGCGATGCCAAGGTGCGCCTGATCGTCGATGAATGGGGAATGGGCACTCCATGAACACGGTTGTCGATGGCCCGTGCTGGTCGTACTGGCCGGCGCCGGCCAAGCTGAATCTGTTTCTGCATATCACCGGCCGCCGGGCCGATGGCTACCACGAACTGCAGAGCGTGTTCCGTCTGCTGGACTGGGGTGACCGGATCGGCCTGCGTGTGCGTGAAGACGGTCAGATCCATCGCGAGGGACCGTCTGTTCCCGGCGTGGCCGAGGCCGACGACCTGGTGGTGCGCGCGGCGCTGGCGTTGCAGAAGGCGTCCGCCAGCACGCTGGGGGCCGATATCCGGGTCGAAAAGCACATTCCGGCCGGCGGCGGGTTCGGTGGCGGTTCCTCCGATGCGGCCACCGTCCTGGTGGCGTTGAACCTGCTCTGGGATACCGGCTTGGATGAAGACGCGCTGGCCGCGCTGGCGCTGGGACTGGGCG
This sequence comes from Stenotrophomonas sp. STEN014, assembly GCF_056760315.1. Lineage (NCBI taxonomy): Bacteria > Pseudomonadati > Pseudomonadota > Gammaproteobacteria > Lysobacterales > Lysobacteraceae > Stenotrophomonas > Stenotrophomonas sp. STEN014. The sequence continues at coordinate 140,428 of NZ_JBRREN010000002.1, forward strand.
CGGATGTGCCGGTGTTCGTGCGCGGGCGCAACGCCTGGGCCGAAGGGGTGGGCGAAAAGCTCACGCCGCTGACCCTGCCGCAGGCGTGGTATGTGCTGGTGGATCCGGGTGTCCATGTGCCCACGGCTGAACTTTTCCGTTCACCGGATTTGACGCGGGATGCCACACCCGTGAAAATAGCCGACTTCGCTTCCGGGACCGTCCTCGGAAATGCGTTCGAGCCGGTGCTGCGGCGTCGGGAACCTGCCATCGAGGCGGTATTCCAGGCATTGGCAGGCATTGGTCGGGCACGGCTCACGGGGTCGGGAAGCGGTTGTTTCGTCGAATTCGCCACATGCGCTGCCGCAGAGCAGGCCCTGGCGGAATTGCCGAAGGAGCTGCGGGCATGGGTGGCTGCGGGTGTTGATCACTCGCCACTGCTCGATGCGCTGGAGACGACAGGAATTGTTTGATGCAGGGGCGTCGCCAAGAGGCCCAAGGCACCAGGTTTTGATCCTGGCATTCGTAGGTTCGAATCCTACCGCCCCTGCCACTCTTTCCTACGGCTGTAAGCGCAATGGAGTGCGCGACACGCAACACGCGCCACTTCTGCACCCCTGATGTCTTTTCGCTACTCGCCCCCGCCCGAGAGAGCTGTCATGCAAGAGTCCCCGAACCTGCTGGTCTTTTCCGGCAATGCCAACCGCCATCTTGCGCAGAGCATCTGCAAGGAACTGGGGGTGAGGCCCGGCAAGGCGCTCGTGTCCAAGTTCTCCGACGGCGAAGTGCAGGTCGAGATCCAGGAAAACGTGCGCAAGCAGGACGTGTTCGTGGTGCAGTCCACGGGCGCGCCCAGCGCGGAAAACCTGATGGAACTGCTGGTGATCATCGACGCGCTCAAGCGCGCGAGTGCCTCGTCCGTCACCGCGGTGGTGCCGTACTTCGGCTACGCCCGCCAGGATCGCCGCATGCGTTCCTCGCGCGTGCCGATCACCGCCAAGGTCGCGGCCAAGATGTTCTCGGCGGTCAATACCGACCAGATCCTCACCGTCGACCTGCATGCCGACCAGATCCAGGGCTTTTTCGACATGCCGGTGGACAATGTCTACGCCTCGCCGCTGCTGCTGGCCGACATCTGGCGCGCCTACGGCACCGACAACCTGATCGTGGTCAGTCCGGACGTGGGTGGCGTGGTGCGCGCCCGTGCCGTGGCCAAGCGCCTGGATGATGCCGACCTGGCCATCATCGACAAGCGTCGTCCGCGTGCCAACGTCGCCACGGTGATGAACATCATCGGTGACGTCGAGGGCAAGACCTGCGTGATGGTCGACGACATCGTCGACACTGCGGGCACCCTCTGTGCCGCCGCTGCTGCCCTCAAGGCGCGTGGCGCGCTGAAGGTGGCCGCGTACTGCACCCACGCCGTGCTCTCGGGCCCGGCCGTGGACAACCTGAACAACTCGCAGCTCGACGAGCTGGTGGTGACCGATACGATTCCGCTGTCCGAAGCGGCGCGCGTCTGTCCCAAGATCCGCCAGATCAGCGTGGCCGAAATGCTGGCCGAGACGATGCGCCGCATCGCCTTCGGTGAGTCGGTCAGCTCGATGTACGTGGATTGATGAATCCGGTTCCCGGCCTGCCGGGGACCACAACAGACTCTTCTGGTCGCGGAAGAGTCTTTACGCAGCGCCGCGAGGCGGTGCATCAACCAAGAGTAGTCAACAATGGCAAAGTCTCACGAAATCAAAGTCGTCCGTCGTGACGTGCAAGGTCAGGGTGCGAGCCGCCGCCTGCGTCATGCCGGCGTGGTGCCGGGCATCATCTACGGTGGTGATCGCGAACCCGCAATGGTCCAGTTCAACCACAACGAAATCTGGCTGGCCCAGTTCAACGACTGGTTCTACTCGTCGATCATCGACCTGAACCTGGACGGCACCATCCACAAGGTGCTGCTGCGTGACATGCAGCGTCACCCGTACAAGCAGCTGATCATGCACCTGGATTTCCAGCGCGTGAGCGACAACGAAGTGCTGCACGCCTCGGTGCCGCTGACCTTCATCAACGAAGACACCTCGCCGGCTGGCAAGTCCTCCGACGTGCTGGTGACCCACGAGCTGAAGGAAGTCAGCGTGGCTTGCCTGCCGAAGGATCTGCCGCAGTCGATCGTGGTCGACCTGGGCGAGCTGAAGGCCGGCGACGTGATCTACCTGTCGAACCTGAAGCTGCCGGCCGGTGTGGAAATTCCGGCCCTGAAGCTGGGCAAGGGTCACGACGATGCGGTTGTCATCGCCAAGACCGCGGGTGCCGAAGAGGCTCCGGCCGCCGAGTAATCGGCCAGACAGTGCCCGCCTTCCGGGGCGGGCACTGCGGTGCGTCTGACATGACAGGATTGCGACTGATCGTCGGTCTGGGAAACCCCGGACCCGAACACGCCCGGACCCGGCACAATGCCGGGTTTCATTTCGTTGAGGCCCTGGCGGAGCGGCAGGGTGTGCGCTGGACGCTGGAGAGCAAGCTGTTCGGCGAAGTGGCCAAGGTCGATATTGGCGGTCAGCCTGTGTGGCTGCTCAAGCCGGCGACCTTCATGAATCTCTCCGGCAAGTCGATCACCGCCGCGCAGCGGTTCTGGAAGATCGAGCCGGAACAGACCCTGGTTGCACACGACGAACTGGACATGCCGCCCGGCGTGGCGCGGCTCAAGTTCGACGGTGGCCACGGCGGCCAGAATGGCCTGCGTGACACCATCCGCTTGCTCGGGCATGGCAAGTTCCATCGCTTGCGTCTGGGTATCGGCCATCCCGGTCACAAGGACCGCGTGGTGGGCTGGGTGCTGAACCGTCCGTCGCCGCAGGACGCGGTGCTGATGGAGCAGGCCATCGATGCGGCCATCGACGTGCTGCCGCTGGCGGTGGCGGGTGATTTCAATGAGGCCATGAAGCGGTTGCACACCGCACGGCCATGATTGCGGCTTGTGCTTTCGCGGCTTGATGTTGGCGAGAGTGCAAACCGGAATCTCGAATCGTGGAGTAAGCATGGGTATCAAATGTGGCATCGTCGGTCTGCCCAACGTCGGCAAGTCGACCCTGTTCAATGCGTTGACCAAGGCGGGCATCGCCGCGGCCAACTTCCCGTTCTGCACGATCGAGCCGAACACCGGCGTCGTTCCGGTGCCCGATCCGCGTCTGGAAGCGCTGGCGGCGATCGTCAAGCCGGAGCGGGTGATTCCGACGACCATGGAGTTCGTCGATATCGCCGGCCTGGTCGCCGGTGCCTCCAAGGGTGAGGGCCTGGGCAACAAGTTCCTGGCGCACATCCGCGAGACCGATGCGATCGCCCACGTGGTTCGCTGCTTCGAGGATGGCAATGTCATCCACGTCGCCAACAAGGTCGACCCGATCGCCGATATCGAAACCATCGATACCGAGCTGGCGCTGGCTGACCTGGAATCGGTGCTGAAGGCGCTGGACCGTGCCACCCGTGCGGCCAAGGCCAATGACAAGGAGGCGCTGGCCCGCAAGCCGGTGCTGGAAAAGCTGTCCGCCGTGCTCGACCAGGGTCGTTCGGCGCGTTCGGCCGGTCTGGATGCCGAGGAGAAGGCGCTGATCCGTGACATGTTCCTGATCACCCTCAAGCCGCTGATGTACATCGCCAACGTCGCCGAGGATGGCTTCGAGAACAATCCGCACCTGGATGCGGTGCGTGCGCGTGCCGCAGCCGAAGGTGCCGAAGTGGTACCGGTGTGCGCGGCCATCGAAGAGGAAATGGCGCAGCTGGATGATGCCGATCGCGACGAGTTCCTCAAGGATCTCGGCCTGGACGAGCCGGGCCTGAACCGGGTGATCCGCGCCGGCTACAAGCTGCTGGGTCTGCAGACCTATTTCACCGCGGGTGTGAAGGAAGTGCGCGCGTGGCAGCTGCGTGCCGGTTCCACCGCGCCGCAGGCCGCCGGCGTGATCCATACCGACTTCGAGCGTGGCTTCATCCGCGCCGAAACCATCGCCTACGACGACTTCATCAACCTCAAGGGTGAGCAGGGCGCCAAGGAAGCCGGCCGCCTGCGGCTGGAAGGCAAGGACTACATCGTCAAGGAAGGCGACGTGCTGCACTTCCGCTTCAACGTCTGATCCCACCGGCGTTGCCGCACCAACAAGGCCCCGCACTGCGGGGCCTTGTTGTATCTGTGGTTTGTTGCATGGTCAATATTTCGCCACGTTTTTGAAACCCTTGCGGTGCAAGGCCTGCGCACGGTTGTCCACAGCCTTCTCCATCCATTGCGCACAGCGCTTGTGGAGAACCGCCGGCTTGGAGTGACGTAAGCCATGAGGCGGGCATGCTTGAAGCGCGGTGCACTTATGCAACCTGACAATGCACTTGCTTCGCGTCTCCCGCCGCTCTTGCAAGGCGGGCTGTACGGCGTGCGGCGCGATGTACTGGCGAAAAATTCACCACGCTTTTGAAAGCATTGCAGCGCAAGGCCTGTGCACAGTTGTCCACAGTCTTCTCCATCCATTGCACACAGCGGCTGTGGAGAAATGCCGGCGCCGTCAGGTCCGGATCTTCCCGTGGCCCGTGTGCGCTGCGCTTACCCGGGCGACCCGTGCTACTGGTGGATTGCAGGCACTTTGCAGCGTGCGTAAAACAACAAGGCCCGCTATTGACGGGCCTTGTTGGTACTACATACATGCAGACAGGCCCTACAGCGCCTTGCCGCCCAGCTTCCAGGTGAGCTGCAGGTAGTAGCTGCGGCCCATGCTGTCGAACCATGAGGTGTCGTAGTAGGGATAGTTCGACCAGGTCGGATCCTTCGGCGGCATCTTGTCAAACAGGTTGTTGACCGACACCGAGACACGCAGGTGGTCGGTGACGTCGTAGCGTGCACCGGCATTGAAGCGCCAGGTGGCTTCGGTCCAGGCATCGTTGTCGTAGTTGGCGACCTTGCCCAGGTAGTTGCCGAACAGGCTGGCACCCCAGGCGCCCTTGTCCCAGCTGACGCCGATATTCGACTTCACCCGCGGCAACGTGGTGGCGCTGAAGCTCACATCGAGCATGTCTTCCTTCGGATCGCCCGGGAACTGCTGGCGGGTGTGGCGATGGGTCCAGTTGTATTGGCCGGTGATGCTGAAATCACCGGCATTCGCGGTCTGCAGACGGTAATTGGCAGCCACGTCGATGCCCGAGGTTTCCTCGTTGGCGATGTTGATCGGGCCGAAGCGCACGCTGGTGATGTTGCCATCACCGTCGCGGATCACCCGTGCCAACGCGTCCACGCAGGTCGGCGAGTTGATGTCCACGGCGGCGCCGCTGTCGGTGCTGCCCAGGCGGCAGTTGGCTTCGGTGATGCGCAGCAGCTCGCGGTCCTGCGTCTGCACCTGGTTCTCGATCCGGATCTTGTAGTAATCCACCGCCAGATCGAAATTGGCCACCGGCGACCAGACAAAACCGGCCGAGAACGACTTGCTGGTCTCCTCGTCCAGGTTCATGTTGCCGCTGTAGACATCGAACGTGCTGCCGTCATAGCTGCCGTCGCGATAACAGTAGCCATCGGTGACCCCCGGCTCGGCGGTGCGGCACTGGAAGTAGTCGGTGGCGAAGCGGGTGCGGTAATAGTCGTTTCCGGCAAACAGGTAGTGCATGTCCGGCGCGCGGAAGCCGGTGCCATAGGAGCTGCGCAACAGCAGCGTATCCAGCGGGCGCCATTCCAGGCCGGCGCTGTAGGTGAACTTGCCCGGGTTCTTGCTGCCGTAGCTGTAACGGTCATAGCGGCCGGCAACGCTGGCCTGCAGGGTGGAGGCGATTGGCAGGCGCAGTTCGCCGGCGGCACTCCAATGATCACGGTCGCCGCTGCCATCACCATAGCGCGGGCCGTAGTACGCGTCTTCGGTGAGTGCAAGTGGGTCGGGATTGATCTTGTAGGACTGCTCGCCGTATTCCACTGCACCAGCGAAACCGACGTCACCTGCAGGCAGCGAGAACAGCGACGCGGTATCGACGGTGAAGCTGAGGTTGTCGTTCTTGGCTTCCGGGCGGAAGGTGGACATCGCCGCGATCGAGGCAAACTCGGCGGTGGTCAGTGGTGTGAACAGGCGCGTCGGATCCGGGGTGTAGATCGCGATGCCGTCATCGTCATAGCCCTGCAGCTCGCCCAGGAACAGTCGGTTGGCTGCCGCCGCCTTGATGCGCGGCATCTTGACGTCAGCCTTGTACTGGGAGTGGTTGTAGGCGGCCTCCCAGTTCCATTCCTCGGCGAACATGCCCTTGAGGCCGGTAGTCACCGCGAACGTCTTCTGGGTGGTGGTATTCATGCGGTTTCGCAGGCCGCCAACCTCCTCCGGGGTGAACTGGCGCGCCCAGTTTTCGTACCGCTCGGTGGTGGCGTTGTAGAAGATCTTGTTGCGGTAGTTGTTGGTCGAGTTCGGGTCGTGGAACTCCCAGCCCATATGGTCGCTGGCGACATCGTTGCCGTTGGTACCAGTCAGCAGCTTGACCTTCTGCCGGCCCAGCTGGACATCGGCAAACCATGACAGGGCGTCATTGAAGCGGTACTCGAACGAGCCGTAGGCGTTGAAACCTTTGCGCTCGTTCTGGATGGTGCGATAGGCAATGGCGCGTTCGCTGCCGCAATACGGGCCGTAGTCGTTCTCGGCGAGCACGGTGGTGCCGCCATTGAGGCCGGCCATCGCGGCGCAGCCGTCATCCGGCGCGATGTTTTCATCGTCGTCCCAGTTCTGCAGCTGGGCGATCAGGCGTGGCAGGCGACGCTCTTCAGCCGGCGAATCCAGCGTTGAGTCCTGCACGTTGCGGTCGGTGCCCCACAGTGGGTGCTTGTTGATCAGTTCAACGCCGACGATGCCGCTGAACTTGTCCTGCTCAAAGCCGGTAGTGATCGTCAAATTACGCGAGGAGCCACCGCCGCGGCTGGTATCGCCGAAGCGGTAGTCGAAGGTGGTTCCATCCGTGGATTTCTTCAGGATGAAGTTGATGACGCCGGCCATGGCATCGGAGCCATACACCGCCGAGGCACTGCCGGTAAGCACTTCGATACGGTCGATCATCCCCAGCGGAATGTTGCCGATGTCGGTGAAGTTGCTCTTGCCATTGAGCGGCAACGGAAAATCGGCGGTGCGGCGGCCGTTGATCAGTACCAGCGTGTGGTTGGGGCCAAGGCCGCGCAGGTCGACTGCTTGCGCGCCGGGCGTGGACTGCGCGCCGGTGGTGTTCTGCTGGCCCTGGACACTGCCGCTGTTCTGGCTGAGTGAGCGCAGTACATCCGGGACGGAAGTGAAGCCGGCCGATTTGATCTGTTCGGCGGTCACCACGGTTACCGGGGCCGGCCCCTCCACCTGGGCGCGGGGAATGCGTGAGCCGGTGACCTGGATGGTATCCAGTTGCTGGGGCTGGCCTTGCGAGGTGGATTGCGCCAGAGCGGGGGCGGCCATGGACAGCAAGGCCAGTTGGATTGAACACACCATTGCGTGCTTACGCATGACTCAGCTCTCTGATGAAAAGTGTTCTGGAAAATGTCCTTGCCACGCTCGGTAATGCCGGGCGCCCCGGTCAGGAAAATGTGAATGGGGTGACCCATCTAACACCTTTTTTACATTGTTGACCACTGCCTGAAAGTCTGGCATTAGGGGTGTAAGCGATTACATGTGCGGCGCGGAGGGCGGTATGGGGCGCAAGGTTTTGTGGCTGGGAAGGTTGGCGCTGATGGCCCTGGCATTCGTAGGGGCGGGGATGGCTGCCGCCGAGGAAAACCGAGGTCTCTCGCAGCCCGGATACCGGTACTACGAAGTCGGTGATCTGGATACACCGCGCCCGGGTGAAACGCAGGCGGCGATGATGCTGATGGGGGGCGGCGATTGGGTGCCGGAGGCGTTCCAGTGGTGGGTTGAGCGCGCCGGCAATGGGCGCGTGGTGATCCTGCGCGCATCCGGTGGCGATGAGCTGCAGAAGGAGCTCTATTACGACATCGGTGGTGTCACCGCAGTACAGACGCTGGTTTTCGACAGCCGCAAGGCCGCGGATGATCCGGCGGTACTGCGGGTGGTCCGTGGCGCCGATGCGATTTTCATCGCCGGCGGAGACCAGTCGCGCTACATCCGTTTCTGGAAGGGTACCGGGCTCAATGAGGTGCTAAATGCCCATGTGCGCGCCGGCAAGCCGATTGGCGGAACCAGTGCCGGGCTGGCAATCCTGGGCGGGTATGCCTATGGCGCCCTGGATGGGGGGAGCGTCAATTCACCGGCCGCGCTGAGCGATCCGATGGGGAGCGAAGTCACCATGGACAAAGACTTCCTAGCCATGCCGTATCTGTCCAACGTGGTGACCGACACGCATTTTGCCAAACGTGATCGTCTGGGCCGCTTGATCGCATTTGTCGCACGCGCCGCCCAGGATCGGGGTCAGGGCGACATCGTCGGTATCGGGGTGGATGAGGACACGGCGCTGTGTGTCGAGGCGGATGGGCGTGGGCGCGTCTATTCGCTGGATGACGGCTATGCGTGGCTGGTCATGCCGCGCCACACCGCAGATCGCCTCAGCGATGGCGAACCGCTTGAGTTCAGTTCGATTCCGGTGACCGGTGTGGGTACCGGTAGCCGCCTGTATCTGGATGGATTCACCGTTGACGATGCCGCATTCACCGCGATGGCCAGTGTTGTGGATGGCGAGCTTGAATTGCAGCCCGACTGAGCTTCGGGGTGTCTGCGTCAAAAAGGGGCTTCGGCCCCTTTTTCTTTTCCGGGCCCGGCCGGGATTGCTGCGTTTCGTGGGCGGTGCCATGCCGGTACCGCCTGTCTGGATCCGGCTCCATTCGAATACCGAGGGAGCGGGGCATCCTGGCGGTGTCTGTTCAGACCCGGCGCGGCGTGACTAGAATCGGGCTCTACCTTGGAGTGACGACACATGAAGCTGACTTCTGCAGTACTGCTGGGCCTGGCAACGCTGTCCTGTGGGGCGGCTGCGGCCGCTGCGCCATCACCTTTGCTGGTGATCCATGGTGGCGCGGGTGTCGAACGCAAGGACTTCAGTGCCGAAGAAGAGCGCGCGGCGCGCGCGGCGCTCACCGAAGCGTTGCGCAAGGGGCATGAGGCGTTGATGGCGGGCAAGCCGGCACTGGATGCGGTGACCGCCGCCATCACCGTGCTGGAGGACGATCCGACCTTCAACGCGGGCCGCGGTGCGGTATTCACTCACGATGGCAAGAACGAGCTGGACAGCTCGCTGATGGATGGCGCCACGCTGCGCGCCGGTGCGGTGGCCGGGGTGCACACGGTCAAGAACCCAATCCTGTTGGCGCGTGCGGTGATGGAGCATTCCCCGCACGTGATGATGGTGGGCGAGGGTGCGGAGATGTTTGCCGCCGAGCAAAAGATCGAACAGGTCGATCCGTCCTACTTCCGCACCGAGAAGCGCTGGCAGCAGCTACAGCGGGCACTGAAGGAAGAGGTTGCCGGGCAGCCGCACGCGGATCTGGAAACCGCCAAACATTTCGGCACCGTGGGCGCGGTGGCGCTGGATCGCGAGGGCCGACTGGCAGCCGGGACCTCGACCGGAGGCATGACCAACAAGCGCTACGGCCGGGTAGGGGATTCGCCAATCATCGGTGCAGGCACCTACGCCAATGCGCAGTGTGCCGTGTCCGGCACCGGCTGGGGCGAGTACTACATCCGCCTGGCGGTAGCGCATGAGATCTGCGCGCGCCTGCAGTACTTGCAGGAGACCCCGGCGCAGGCCGGGCAGGAAGTCATCGTCAAGCGCGTGCCGGAGCTCGGTGGGGATGGTGGCGCCATCGTGTTGTCCGCAGATGGGAAGGCGTCGACCCCGTTCAATACCGAAGGCATGTATCGCGGCTGGATCGGAATGGATGGCGTGCCGCATGTCGCCATCTTTGCGGACGAAAAGCTTAAGATGCCCGGCGAATGATCGGTACGCCGCTGCAGTCAGAAATATTTTCATCGAATGTGAAGATTTCTGTTGACAGGGTCGGCGCTCATCACCAAAATAGCGGGCTCACCCACCCCTGACCGGTAAGGCCAAGGTCCTAGACAAGGGAGTGGTGCGGAGGGATACCCAAGCGGCCAACGGGGGCAGACTGTAAATCTGCTGGCTTACGCCTTCGGTGGTTCGAATCCACCTCCCTCCACCAGTTTTACGTTATGCATGTGTTCCCGGTGCGGGAGTAGTTCAACGGTAGAACCTCAGCCTTCCAAGCTGATGGTGCGGGTTCGATTCCCGTCTCCCGCTCCATTGAACGAAATTGAAAACATGTCATAATAGACAACTCGCTCACGTAGCTCAGTCGGTAGAGCACCTCCTTGGTAAGGAGGAGGTCGAAGGTTCGATTCCTTTCGTGAGCACCATCTTACTGACGTAACACTTTCATCTGATTACCGAGAAGAAGCAGCCATGGCCAAGGGTAAGTTTGAGCGCACCAAACCGCACGTCAACGTCGGCACCATCGGCCACGTCGACCATGGTAAGACCACGCTGACCGCTGCGCTGACCAAGATTGGCGCTGAGCGCTTCGGTGGCGAATTCCACGCATACGACGCGATCGACAAGGCGCCGGAAGAGAAGGCTCGCGGTATCACGATTTCGACTTCGCACGTTGAATACGAATCCGCCACCCGTCACTACGCCCATGTGGATTGCCCGGGTCACGCCGACTACGTCAAGAACATGATCACCGGTGCAGCCCAGATGGATGGCGCGATCCTGGTGTGCTCGGCCGCTGACGGTCCGATGCCGCAGACCCGCGAGCACATCCTGCTGTCGCGTCAGGTCGGCGTGCCGTACATCGTCGTGTTCCTGAACAAGGCCGACATGGTGGACGACGCCGAGCTGCTGGAACTGGTCGAAATGGAAGTGCGCGAGCTGCTGTCCAAGTACGACTTCCCGGGCGATGACACCCCGATCGTGTCCGGTTCGGCCCGTCTGGCGCTGGAAGGCGACCAGTCCGAGATTGGCGTGCCGGCCATCCTGAAGCTGGTCGATGCGCTGGACAGCTGGATCCCGACCCCGGAGCGTGACGTCGACAAGCCGTTCCTGATGCCGGTGGAAGACGTGTTCTCGATCTCGGGCCGCGGCACCGTGGTGACCGGTCGTATCGAGCGTGGCGTGATCAAGGTGGGTGAGGAAATCGAGATCGTCGGTATCCGTCCGACCGTCAAGACCACCGTCACCGGCGTGGAAATGTTCCGCAAGCTGCTGGACCAGGGTCAGGCAGGTGACAACGCCGGTCTGCTGCTGCGTGGCACCAAGCGTGATGACGTCGAGCGTGGCCAGGTGCTGGCCAAGCCGGGTTCGATCACCCCGCACACCCAGTTCGAAGCCGAAGTGTACGTGCTGTCGAAGGACGAGGGTGGCCGTCATACCCCGTTCTTCAAGGGCTACCGTCCGCAGTTCTACTTCCGTACCACCGACATCACCGGCGCTTGCGAGCTGCCGGAAGGTGTCGAGATGGTGATGCCGGGTGACAACGTGAAGATGTCCGTCACCCTGATCAACCCGGTGGCCATGGACGAAGGTCTGCGCTTCGCGATTCGCGAGGGCGGCCGTACCGTCGGCGCCGGCGTGGTCTCCAAGATCACCAAGTAATACCTCTGCAGTATCCAGCGGCACAACTGCTGGTTACGCGAATGGCGGGCCGGGAACCCCGGTCCGCCTTCGCCGTCTAAGGGACGTGTAAACAGGCCAAGTCATACGCCAGTAGCTCAATTGGCAGAGCAGCGGTCTCCAAAACCGCAGGTTGGGGGTTCGAGTCCCTCCTGGCGTGCCACTTGCCCCACTCTATCCAGTGACCTTGGTCGCACCAGCAGCAAGAGTCGGATGAATAGCAAGATCGAGCACTCCAAGAGCACCGCATCGGGTGTTGATATCGCCAAGTACGTCGGGGCTGCGTTGTTGGCTCTGGCGGGTCTGTTCTTCTGGTTCTGGTTCTCTTCGCCCGAGCAGGCGGCCCGGTTGGGTGCGTGGTCGGGTCAGTTGCGTGTGCTGGCGGTCGTCGTCGGGCTGGTGGCAGGTGTTGCCGTGTTCATGATGACCGGTAAGGGGCATCAGGTTCGCGAATTTCTTTCCGAATCCCGTTTCGAGCTGCGCAAGGTTGTGTGGCCGACCCGCCAGGAGGCCATCCGCATGACGTGGGTGGTAATTTTGGTGGTGATCGTGCTGAGCCTGCTGCTGGGTGGTTTTGATTTCGTGATCCAGAAACTGACCCAGTGGTTCTTTGGGCGTTGAGGAGAAAACAGTGAAACGTTGGTACGTCGTCCACGCCTATTCAGGTTTTGAGAAGTCGGTTGCGCAGGCGTTGCGTGATCGCATTGTGCGTGACGAGATGCAGGAGCGTTTCGGTGATGTGCTGGTTCCCACCGAAGAGGTGGTCGAGATGCGCTCCGGTCAGAAGCGCCGTTCCGAGCGCAAGTTCTTCCCCGGGTACGTGCTGGTTCAGATCGAGACCCATGAAGAGGCCGGTATTCCGCGTATCGACAACGAAAGCTGGCATCTGGTGAAGGAAACTCCGAAGGTCATGGGTTTTATCGGTGGCACTGCCGATCGCCCGTTGCCGATTCGCGACGAGGAGGCGGCTGCCATCTTGGATCGTGTCCAGGAAGGTGTGGAGAAGCCGCGTCCGAAGGTGCTGTTTGAGCCAGGTCAGATGGTCCGTGTCATCGAGGGGCCGTTCAATGACTTCAATGGCGTCGTCGAGGAAGTCAATTACGAAAAGAGTCGCCTGCGTGTTGCGGTGCTCATTTTCGGTCGTTCCACGCCGGTGGAGCTGGAGTTCGGTCAGGTCGAAAAGGCCTCTTGATCGATAGGCATTCGCCCATTCAGGCGATTGGCGTAAAAGTTGCTATAATTTTCGGCTCTTTCCTCGGAAAGGTGCGATCAAGGGCTGCCGAGAGGTGGCCTTTGGTGTGATTTCAAAACGCGAAAGCCGGGACGCGTGATTCCCGGTCCGATGGGGAGCCTGTTGTCGAAAGGCGCTAGCACCCGGAGAAAAACTCATGGCTAAGAAAGTAATTGGCTACATCAAGCTGCAGGTGAAGGCCGGTCAGGCCAACCCCTCGCCGCCGGTCGGCCCGGCGCTGGGTCAGCGCGGTCTGAACATCATGGAATTCTGCAAGGCGTTCAATGCCGCCACGCAGAAGCTGGAACCGGGTCTGCCGGTGCCGGTGATCATCACGGCCTATTCGGACCGTACCTTCACCTTCATCACCAAGAGCACCCCGGCCACCGTGCTGCTCAAGAAGGCTGCCGGCATCACCTCGGGCTCGAAGAAGCCCAACACCGACAAGGTGGGCAAGGTCACGCGCGCGCAGCTGGAAGAAATCTGCAAGGCGAAGGAGCCGGATCTGACGGCTGCTGACCTGGACGCCGCCGTGCGTACGATCGCGGGCTCCGCCCGTTCCATGGGCCTGGTGGTAGAGGGTTAATCTGATGGCACAGACCAAGCGTGAGAAGGCCATCAAGGCCGCCGTCGTTCCGGGCAAGGCATACGCCTTCGAAGAAGCGATCAACATCCTGAAGACCGCCACCAAGGCCAAGTTCGTCGAGTCCATCGACGTTGCTGTGCGTCTGGGCGTGGATGCGAAGAAGTCCGACCAGCAGGTGCGCGGTTCGACCGTGCTGCCGGCCGGTACCGGCAAGTCGGTCCGTGTGGCCGTGTTTGCTCCGGCCGGTGCCAAGGCGGATGAAGCCCTGGCCGCTGGCGCCGAAGCCGTCGGTATGGACGATCTGGCCGAGAAGATGCAGGCCGGCGATCTGAACTATGACGTGGTCATCGCCACCCCGGACGCGATGCGCGTCGTGGGTAAGCTGGGCACCGTGCTGGGCCCGCGCGGCCTGATGCCGAACCCGAAGGTCGGTACCGTGTCGGCCAACCCGGGCGAAGCGGTGAAGAATGCCAAGTCGGGTCAGGTGCGTTACCGCACCGACAAGGCCGGCATCATCCACTGCACCATCGGCAAGGCCAGCTTCGACAACGCCGCACTGCAGTCGAACCTGCAGGCGCTGCTGGTCGATCTGATCAAGGCCAAGCCGGCCACCTCGAAGGGCACCTACCTGCAGAAGGTTTCGGTGAGCTCGACGATGGGCCCGGGCGTGACGGTTGATCAGTCCTCGCTGACCCTGAAGTAATCGTTTCAAGCGGGTGCGGTGCCTATGGGCGCCGCATCCGTCATTTTGAAGGCGTTGCCCGGGTCCGCCCGGGTGATAGCCGTCAAAGACCGCAGGCGCGGTCAGCGCATACCGGCGACGGGCACGGAAGCTCGATCTGGCAAGGAGTCGCCGCCGGCATAGCGGGAGCGCTTAATCGATTCGTTCTGAATCACCCTGCGTAGATGGTGCCGCCTTTCTGGAATTTTTCTGGTTCACGCACGTCTGGGGTAACCCAGGTTCGCCCACTCCAGCTCTAGAACGGCCACCACCGGAGCGTCACCCCGATGCTCCCGGCGTCCAGGATGGAAGCCGCCCAGGACCGCACACGGCAGGAGCCGTAAGCGGAGTTCAATAGGAGGAGTGCAATGGCTCTCAATCTGTCCCAGAAGCAAGAAGTAGTCGCCGAGCTGGCAGACGTCGCCGCCAAGGCCCACTCCTTGATCGCAGCCGAATACGCTGGCACCACGGTCGCCCAGATGACCGCTATGCGCAAGCAGGCGCGTGAAACCGGTGTTTTCTTGAAAGTTGTCAAGAACACGCTGGCCGCACGTGCCGTTGAAGGCACCGATTTCGCATGCGCCCAGGACCAGCTGGTTGGTCCGCTGCTGTATGCGTTTTCGCTCGAGGAGCCCGGCGCAGCCGGTCGCCTGATCAAGGATGCCGCCAAGGGCAATGACAAGCTGAAGGCGAAAGTCGTGGCAATCGGCGGGGAACTGTTCCCGGCTGGCCACGTTGACGTGCTGGCATCGCTGCCGACCCGTGATCAGGCCCTGGCCATGCTGGCCCGCGTCCTGACCGAGCCGGTCACCATGTTCGCGCGCGCCGTCAAGGCTGTCGGTGAAAAGCAGGAAGGTGGCGCAGCTGCAGAAGCTGCCGAGCCGGCTGCTGAAACCGCCTAAGTTCGACGTCCCCGTGGTTCCGTACGGAACCTCAATCCAGAATATTTTCAAAAGGTAATCAAAATGTCCCTTACCAACGATCAGATCGTCGACGCAATCGCCGAAAAGTCCCTGATGGAAGTGATGGAGCTGGTCAAGGCCATCGAAGAGAAGTTCGGCGTTTCCGCCGCTGCTCCGGTTGCCGTTGCCGCTGCCGGCCCGGCTGCTGTGGTTGAAGAGCAGACCGAATTCAACGTCATCCTGAAGGATGCCGGCGCCAAGAAGGTCGAAGTGATTAAGGCCGTTCGTGCCATCACCGGCCTGGGCCTGAAGGAAGCGAAGGATCTGGCCGAAGCCGGTGGCGTCGTGAAGGAAGGCGCTTCGAAGGAAGACGCCGAGAAGTTCAAGAAGGATCTGGAAGCCGCCGGTGCTACCGTCGAGCTGAAGTAATCAGTTCTTGCATCGTCATCGATTCACGGCGATGCAGCCAAGGCTGGGGACGTAAGTCCCCGGCCTTTGGTCGTTTCAAACCGCAAGTGGATTGCGGATACGGTACCTGGCGCGCGGTTGGTGACGATCTGACGCGCTGGTAAAGCCCAACTCCGTGTTCCAAGCGAGTTGGCAGTTGGAAGTAGCAGGAGAAGGCGTGCTGGTGCCGGCAATACCAGCGACTTCCAACTGGCAATTCAAGTTTCCTTACGGGTCGTGGACGCACGGCTCGCACAACAAGGTGGAAGACCTCATGACGTCCTATTCGTACACCGAAAAAAAGCGAATCCGCAAAGACTTCGGCAAGCAGCGCTCGATCCTCGAAGTGCCGTTCCTGCTCGCCATCCAGGTCGATTCGTACCGCGAATTCCTGCAGGAGAACGTTGATCCGGCCAAGCGCTCGGAGCACGGCCTGCATGCCGCACTGAAGTCGGTGTTCCCGATCTCCAGCTACAGCGGCAACGCTGCGCTGGAATATGTAGGTTACAAGCTGGGCGACCCGGTGTTTGACGAGCGCGAGTGCCGCCAGCGTGGCATGAGCTACGGCGCGCCGCTGCGCGTGACCGTGCGCCTGGTCATCTATGACCGCGAATCGTCCACCAAGGCGATCAAGTACGTGAAGGAGCAGGAGGTCTATCTGGGCGAAATCCCGCTGATGACCGACAACGGCACCTTCATCGTCAACGGTACCGAGCGCGTCATCGTGTCGCAGCTGCACCGTTCGCCGGGCGTGTTCTTCGACCACGACCGTGGCAAGACCCACAGCTCGGGCAAGCTGCTGTACAGCGCCCGCATCATTCCGTACCGCGGTTCCTGGCTGGACTTCGAGTTCGACCCGAAGGATGCGCTGTTCACCCGTATCGACCGTCGCCGCAAGCTGCCGGTATCGATCCTGCTGCGCGCGCTCGGCTACAGCAACGAAGAGATGCTGGCCGAGTTCTTCGAGATCAACACGTTCCACATCAACCCGGACGAAGGCGTGCAGCTGGAGCTGGTGCCGGAGCGTCTGCGTGGTGAAACGCTGAACTTCGACCTGGCTGACGGTGACAAGGTCATCGTGGAAGCCGGCAAGCGCATCACCGCCCGCCACATCAAGCAGCTGCAGGCCTCGGGCATCGCCGCGCTGGCGGTGCCGGACGACTACCTGGTCGGCCACATCCTGTCGCACGACGTGGTCGATGCGAACACCGGTGAGCTGCTGGCCCAGGCCAACGACGAGATCACCGACGAGCAGCTGCAGAACTTCCGCAAGGCGGGGGTGGATGCGGTCGGCACCCTGTGGGTGAACGATCTGGATCGTGGTCCGTACCTGTCCAACACCCTGCGCATCGATCCGACCAAGACGCAGCTGGAAGCGCTGGTCGAGATCTACCGCATGATGCGTCCGGGCGAGCCGCCGACCAAGGATGCCGCGCAGAACCTGTTCCATAACCTGTTCTTCACTTTCGAGCGTTACGACCTGTCCACGGTCGGCCGCATGAAGTTCAACCGCCGTGTCGGCCGCAAGGAAGTCACCGGCGAAGCCGTGCTGTACGACCGCAAGTACTTCGGCGAGCGCAACGACGAGGAATCCAAGCGTCTGGTTGCCGCCCATGGCGAAGGTTCGGACATCCTGGACGTGATCAAGGTGCTGACCGAGATCCGCAACGGTCGCGGCGTGGTCGATGACATCGATCACCTGGGCAACCGTCGCGTGCGTTCGGTCGGCGAAATGGCCGAGAACGTGTTCCGCGTGGGCCTGGTCCGCGTCGAGCGCGCGGTCAAGGAGCGCCTGTCGATGGCCGAGTCCGAAGGCCTGACCCCGCAGGAGCTGATCAACGCCAAGCCGGTGGCTGCCGCGATCAAGGAGTTCTTCGGCTCCTCGCAGCTGTCGCAGTTCATGGACCAGAACAACCCGCTGTCGGAAGTGACGCACAAGCGTCGTGTCTCGGCGCTGGGCCCGGGCGGTCTGACCCGCGAACGTGCCGGCTTCGAAGTGCGCGACGTGCACCCGACCCATTACGGCCGCGTCTGCACCATCGAAACCCCGGAAGGCCCGAACATCGGCCTGATCAACTCGCTGGCCGTGTACGCGCGCACCAACGAGTACGGTTTCCTGGAAACCCCGTACCGCAAGGTGCACGACGGCAAGGTCAGCGACGATATCGAGTATCTGTCGGCGATCGAAGAAAACGAGTACGTCATCGCCCAGGCCAATGCCCTGACCGACGGCGACAACATGCTCACCGAGACCTTCGTGCCGTGCCGTTACCAGGGCGAATCGCTGCTCAAGCCGCCGGCCGAAGTGCACTTCATGGACGTCTCGCCGATGCAGACCGTGTCGGTCGCCGCGGCGCTGGTGCCGTTCCTGGAGCACGATGACGCCAACCGTGCACTGATGGGCGCCAACATGCAGCGTCAGGCCGTGCCGACGTTGCGTGCGCAGAAGCCGCTGGTCGGTACCGGTATCGAGCGTGCCGTGGCGCGTGACTCCGGCGTGACCGTGAACGCCCGTCGTGGTGGCGAGATCGTGCAGATCGACGCCGGCCGCATCGTGGTCAAGGTCAACGAGAACGAGATCACCGACGCCGCTGATGCCGGCGTGGACATCTACAACCTGATTAAGTACACCCGCTCTAACCAGAACACCTGCATCAACCAGCGTCCGCTGGTGAACGTGGGTGATGTGATCGCGCGTGGCGACGTGCTGGCCGATGGTCCGTCCACCGATATCGGTGAGCTGGCGCTGGGTCAGAACATGCTGATCGCGTTCATGCCGTGGAACGGCTACAACTTCGAAGACTCCATCCTGCTGTCCGAGCGTGTGGTGGAAGAGGATCGTTACACCACGATCCACATCGAAGAGCTGACCTGCGTCGCGCGTGACACCAAGCTGGGGCCGGAGGAAATCTCGGCCGACATCCCGAACGTGTCCGAGCAGGCGCTGAACCGCTTGGACGAGTCCGGCGTGGTGTACATCGGTGCCGAAGTGCGCTCCGGCGACATCCTGGTGGGCAAGGTCACGCCGAAGGGCGAGAGCCAGCTGACTCCGGAAGAGAAACTGCTGCGCGCGATCTTCGGTGAGAAGGCGTCCGACGTTAAGGACAGCTCGCTGCGCGTGCCGCCGGGCATGGACGGCACCGTCATCGACGTGCAGGTCTTCACCCGCGACGGCATCGAGAAGGACAAGCGTGCACGCCAGATCGAGGAAAGCGAGATCAAGCGCGTCAAGAAGGACTTCGACGACCAGTTCCGCATCCTGGAAGCGGCCATCTATGCCCGTCTGCGCTCGCAGATCGTGGGCAAGGTCGCCAACGGCGGTGCCAGCCTGAAGAAGGGCGACATCGTCTCCGACGCGCTGCTGGACGGGCTGAAGAAGTCCGACTGGTTCACCCTGCGCATGAAGGATGACGACGCAGCCGAAGCCATCGAGCGCGCGCAGATGCAGATCCAGGCGCACGAGAAGGAATTCGAGCGTCGCTTCGCCGACAAGCGCGGCAAGATCACCCAGGGTGACGATCTGGCACCGGGCGTGCTGAAGATGGTCAAGGTGTTCCTGGCCGTGAAGCGTCGCATCCAGCCGGGTGACAAGATGGCAGGCCGTCACGGCAACAAGGGTGTGGTTTCCAACGTGGTGCCGGTCGAGGACATGCCGTACATGGCTGACGGTACCTCGGTGGATATCTGCTTGAACCCGCTGGGCGTGCCGTCGCGTATGAACATCGGCCAGATTCTGGAAGTGCACCTGGGCTGGGCCGCAAAGGGTCTGGGCAAGCGCATCCAGAAGATGCTCGAAGAACAGCGTGCGGTCAGCGAGCTGCGCGAGTTCCTGGGCAAGATCTACAACCACGACAACGGCACCGCCGGCGAGCGCGTGGATCTGAGCCAGTTCAGCGACGAGGAGCTGCTCGGCCTGGCCAAGAACCTGACCGACGGTGTGCCGATGGCTACCCCGGTGTTCGACGGCGCCCACGAAGACGAAATCCGCGAGATGCTGAACCTGGCATACCCGGATGGCGCTCCGGAAACCGAACGTCTGGGCTTCAACGCCACCAAGACGCAGATGCAGCTGCATGACGGCCGTACCGGTGAGGCGTTCGACCGTCTGACCACGGTGGGCTACATGCACTACCTGAAGCTGAACCACCTGGTCGACGACAAGATGCACGCCCGTTCGACCGGCCCGTACTCGCTCGTCACCCAGCAGCCGCTGGGCGGCAAGGCGCAGTTCGGTGGCCAGCGCTTCGGTGAAATGGAAGTCTGGGCGCTGGAAGCCTACGGCGCGGCCTACACCCTGCAGGAGATGCTGACGGTGAAGTCCGATGACGTGCAGGGCCGCAACCAGATGTACAAGAACATCGTCGACGGTGAGCACGAGATGGTCGCGGGCATGCCGGAATCCTTCAACGTTTTGGTGAAGGAAATCCGTTCGCTGGCCATCAACATGGAACTGGAAGGCAACTGATCGCGCAGGCGCTGCTACATTTGATGCAGCAGCGCCGCCCGCAGTGAACTGACAGCCCATCGACAAAGATTTCCTCCTTTCGGAGAACACCATGAAAGACCTGCTCAACCTCTTCAACCAGCAGCGCCAGACGCTGGACTTCGACGCGATCAAGATCGCGCTGGCCTCGCCGGACCTGATCCGTTCGTGGTCCTTCGGCGAAGTGAAGAAGCCGGAAACCATCAACTACCGTACCTTCAAGCCGGAACGCGACGGCCTGTTCTGTGCCGCCATCTTTGGCCCGGTCAAGGACTACGAGTGCCTGTGCGGAAAGTACAAGCGCATGAAGCACCGCGGCGTGGTCTGCGAGAAGTGCGGCACCGAGGTGACCCTGGCCAAGGTGCGCCGCGAGCGCATGGGCCACATCGACCTGGCCTCGCCGGTCGCCCACATCTGGTTCCTGAAGTCGCTGCCCAGCCGCATCGGCCTGATGCTGGACATGACCCTGCGCGACATCGAGCGCGTGCTGTACTTCGAAGCCTACGTGGTGACCGAGCCGGGTCTGACCACGCTGGAGCGCCGTCAGCTGCTGACCGAAGAGCAGTACCTGCAGGCCCGCCAGGAGCACGGTGACGATTTCGACGCCGCCATGGGCGCCGAGGCCGTGTTCGAACTGCTGCGCACCATCGACCTGCAGGCCGAAATGGTCCGCCTGCGCGAGGAAATCGCCAGCACCGGTTCGGAAACCAAGCTCAAGCGTCTGACCAAGCGCATCAAGCTGGTCGAAGCCTTCTTGGAGTCGGGCAACCGTCCGGAGTGGATGGTGATGACCGTGCTGCCGGTGCTGCCGCCGGACCTGCGTCCGCTGGTGCCGCTGGACGGTGGCCGCTTCGCGACCTCGGATCTGAACGATCTGTACCGCCGCGTCATCAACCGCAACAACCGTCTGCGTCGCCTGCTGGAGCTCAATGCGCCGGACATCATCGTGCGCAACGAAAAGCGCATGCTGCAGGAATCGGTTGACGCCCTGCTGGACAACGGCCGCCGCGGCCGCGCCATCACCGGCACCAACAAGCGCCCGCTCAAGTCGCTGGCCGACATGATCAAGGGCAAGCAGGGTCGCTTCCGCCAGAACCTGCTCGGCAAGCGCGTGGACTACTCGGGCCGTTCGGTGATCACCGTCGGTCCGTACCTGAAGCTGCACCAGTGCGGCCTGCCGAAGAAGATGGCGCTGGAGCTGTTCAAGCCGTTCGTGTTCGCCAAGCTGCAGCGTCGCGGCCTGGCCACCACCATCAAGGCCGCCAAGAAGTTGGTCGAGCGCGAAGAAGGCGAAGTCTGGGACATCCTGGAAGAAGTCATCCGCGAACATCCGGTGCTGCTGAACCGTGCGCCGACCCTGCACCGTCTGGGCATCCAGGCGTTCGAACCGCTGTTGATCGAAGGCAAGGCCATCCAGCTGCATCCGCTGGTGTGTACCGCATTCAACGCCGACTTCGACGGTGACCAGATGGCCGTCCACGTGCCGCTCTCGCTGGAAGCCCAGCTGGAAGCGCGTGCGCTGATGATGTCCACCAACAACATCCTGTCGCCGGCCAACGGCGAGCCGATCATCGTGCCGTCGCAGGACGTGGTGTTGGGCCTGTACTACATGAGCCGCTCGCTGGTGAACAAGAAGGGCGAGGGCATGGTCTTCGCCAACACCGACGAAGTGAAGCGCGCCTACGACAATCGTCTGGTCGAGCTGCATGCCCAGGTCAAGGTGCGTATCACCCACGTCGAGCGTGATGCCGATGGCAACAAGGTCAAGCGCACCTCGATCGAGGACACGACCGTGGGTCGTGCGCTTCTGAGCGAGATCATGCCCGAGGGCCTGCCGTTCGAGCTGTGCAACACCGAGATGACCAAGAAGAACATCTCGCGCTTGATCAACCAGAGCTACCGTCTGCTGGGTCTGAAGGACACCGTGGTGTTCGCCGACAAGCTGATGTACACCGGCTATGCCTACGCCACCCGCGCCGGCGTGTCGATCGGTATCGACGACATGCTGATCCCGGATGCGAAGAAGGGCATCCTGGGCGAAGCCGAAGCTGAAGTGCTGGAAATCCAGGAGCAGTACCAGTCCGGTCTGGTCACCGCGGGCGAGCGTTACAACAAGGTGGTCGACATCTGGTCGCGCACCAACGAGCGCATCGCCAAGGCGATGATGGAAACCATCGGTACCGAGAAGGTGGAAGACGCCGAAGGCAAGGTCGTCGACCAGAAGTCGATGAACTCGCTGTACATCATGGCCGACTCCGGTGCGCGTGGTAGCCAGGCGCAGATCCGTCAGCTGGCCGGTATGCGTGGCCTGATGGCGCGTCCGGACGGCTCGATCATCGAGACGCCCATCAAGGCGAACTTCCGCGAAGGCCTGAACGTGCAGGAGTACTTCAACTCCACCCACGGTGCCCGTAAGGGTCTGGCCGATACCGCGCTGAAGACGGCGAACTCCGGTTACCTGACCCGTCGTCTGGTCGACGTGGCCCAGGACGTGGTGATCACCGAAGTCGACTGCGGCACCGTCGAAGGCCTGACCATGACGCCGATCGTGGAAGGCGGCGACGTGGTGGAGCCGTTGAAGGACCGCGTGCTGGGTCGCGTGGTTGCCGAGGACGTGTTCCTGCCGGGCAA
The DNA here is from genome assembly GCF_056760315.1 of Stenotrophomonas sp. STEN014. Lineage (NCBI taxonomy): Bacteria > Pseudomonadati > Pseudomonadota > Gammaproteobacteria > Lysobacterales > Lysobacteraceae > Stenotrophomonas > Stenotrophomonas sp. STEN014. The sequence goes on from NZ_JBRREN010000002.1 coordinate 163,024, forward strand.
CGACGAGGATCCGATCGTGACCCGCAACACGCTGCTCGACGAGCAGTGGGTGGCCAAGCTGGAAGAAGCCAGCGTGGAGTCCATCAAGGTCCGCTCGACCATCACCTGTGAATCGGCATTCGGTGTCTGCGGTCTCTGCTACGGCCGCGATCTGGCCCGTGGCCACATCGTCAACATCGGTGAAGCGGTCGGTGTGATCGCCGCACAGTCGATCGGTGAGCCGGGTACCCAGCTGACCATGCGTACGTTCCACATCGGTGGTGCGGCATCGCGTGCGGCGGCGGTGGATAACATCACCGTCAAGACCACCGGTTCGGTGAAGTTCTCCAACCTCAAGCACGTCGAGCACGCCAACGGTTCGCTGGTGGCGGTGTCGCGTTCGGGCGAAATCTCGGTCCTGGATCCGCACGGTCGCGAGCGTGAGCGCTACAAGCTGCCGTACGGTGCCAACATCACGGTCAAGGACGGTTCGGAAATCAAGGCTGGCCAGACCGTGGCGACCTGGGATCCGCATAATCACCCGATCGTGTCGGAAGTGGCCGGTTTCATCCGCTTCATCGACTTCATCGACGGTGTCACCGTCATCGAGAAGACCGACGAGCTGACCGGTCTGGCCTCGCGTGAAATCACCGATCCGAAGCGTCGCGGTTCGCAGGCCAAGGATCTGCGTCCGATCGTGCGCATCGTCGATGCCAAGGGCAATGACCTGACCATCCCGGGTACCGATCTGCCGGCGCAGTACCTGCTGCCGCCGCGCTCGATCGTCAACCTGCAGGACGGCGTGCCGGTCGGCGTGGGTGACGTGGTCGCCAAGATCCCGCAGGAAGCCTCCAAGACCCGTGACATCACCGGTGGTCTGCCGCGCGTTGCCGACCTGTTCGAAGCGCGCAAGCCGAAGGATCCGGCGATCCTGGCCGAGCGTTCGGGTATCATCAGCTTCGGCAAGGACACCAAGGGCAAGCAGCGCCTGATCATCAAGGACACCGATGGTTCGGAGCACGAAGAGCTGATTCCGAAGTACCGCCAGATCATCGTGTTCGAAGGTGAGCACGTGAGCCGCGGCGAAACCATCGTGGACGGCGAGCCGAGCCCGCAGGACATTCTGCGCCTGAAGGGTGTGGAAGAGCTGGCCCGCTACCTGGTCAAGGAAATCCAGGACGTGTATCGCCTGCAGGGCGTGAAGATCAACGACAAGCACATTGAAGTGATCTCGCGTCAGATGCTGCGCAAGGTGGAAATCACCGATCAGGGCAACAGCAAGTTCCTGAATGGCGAGCAGGCCGAGCGCCAGCGCGTGATCGAGGAAAATGCGAAGCTGATCGCCCGCAATGAGCTGCCGGCCCGTTTCGATCCGGTGCTGCTGGGTATCACCAAGGCGTCGCTGGCGACCGAATCGTTCATCTCGGCCGCATCGTTCCAGGAAACCACGCGCGTGCTGACCGAAGCGGCCGTCCGCGGCACCTCGGACAATCTGCGCGGTCTGAAGGAGAACGTGATCGTCGGCCGCCTGATTCCGGCGGGTACCGGTCTTGCGTACCACACTAAGCGCCGTCGCAGTGCGTCCGGCCTGACCGAGTCTGAAATCCAGACCCTGTCCGGCACCGCAGCGGCTCCCGAAGTGGAGGTTGCAGCCCCCGAAGTCGAACAGACTGTCGGTGGCGAAGAGTAATAGTGACGACTGGCCGGCCCGGTAGCGGGCCGGCGGTTCGACCTGAACGGGGTACATGGAGGCCCCCCTGTAACGGCTCTGGATCAGGGCCGGCCTGACTGAGGCGCGTTTGACTGTGCTTTTGACGGGTTGCTACAATCGTCTGTCTCAGCAGGCCAAAAATTTGGCCTGCTTTACAATTTCCGCATCTCTGGCCGTTTTTACGGCCCCAATCAGAAGAACCTACTGATGGCGACGATCAACCAGCTGGTCCGCAAGCCGCGGCAAGCGACCACGTACAAGAGTGCCTCGCCGGCACTCGACAAATGCCCGCAGCGTCGTGGCGTTTGCACCCGTGTTTACACCACCACCCCGAAGAAGCCGAACTCGGCTCTGCGTAAGGTTGCCAAAGTGCGCCTGACGAACCAGGAAGAGGTCATCAGCTACATCGGTGGTGAAGGTCATAACCTGCAGGAGCACTCCGTTGTCCTGATCCGCGGTGGTCGCGTCAAGGATCTGCCGGGTGTGCGTTACCACACCGTGCGCGGTTCGCTCGATGCTGCCGGCGTTGCCAAGCGTCGCCAGGCCCGTTCCAAGTACGGCGCCAAGCGTCCGAAGGCTTAAGGAGTAGACTATGTCCCGTAAAGGTAATACTCCGCAGCGCGCTGTCCTGCCGGATCCGAAGCACGGAAGCGAAACCATCGCCCGTTTCATCAACATGGTCATGCTGAGCGGCAAGAAGTCCGTCGCCGAGAAGATCGTGTATGGCGCCATGGACGTGATCGGTGAAAAGAACCCGAACGCCGTTGAGCTGGTGCAGAAGGCCCTGGACAACGTTGCTCCGTCGGTCGAAGTGAAGTCGCGCCGCGTTGGTGGTGCCACCTACCAGGTGCCTGTCGAAGTGCGTTCCTCGCGCAAGATGGCGCTGGCCATGCGCTGGCTGATCGATTCGGCCCGCAAGCGTGGTGAAAACACCATGCCGCGCAAGCTGGCTGCTGAACTGCTGGACGCCTCGGAAAACCGCGGCGGCGCTATCAAGAAGCGCGAAGAAACCCACCGTATGGCGGAAGCGAACAAGGCGTTCGCGCACTACCGCTGGTGAGTTCCAAAGGGACCTTGAGTACTGGGTCCCGGGCACCAACTGGTGCCACTGTGGCGCTTTGAGCGCCGCTTCAACCCGAAGGCCGCCGAAAGGCGGCGTTCGGCCATTCCGAAATACGAAGAATCTGAGAGGCTCCCTGTGGCCCGCACTACTCCCATCGAGCGTTACCGTAACTTCGGCATCATGGCCCACATCGATGCCGGCAAGACCACCACGTCCGAGCGCATCCTGTTCTACACCGGCAAGAACCACAAGCTGGGCGAGACGCACGATGGCTCCGCCACCATGGACTGGATGGAGCAGGAACAGGAGCGTGGCATCACGATCCAGTCCGCTGCGACCACCGCGTTCTGGAAGGGCATGGACAAGTCCCTGCCTGAGCACCGCTTCAACATCATCGACACCCCCGGGCACGTCGACTTCACCATCGAAGTGGAGCGTTCGCTGCGCGTGCTCGATGGTGCCGTGTTCGTGCTGTGTGCCGTCGGTGGCGTGCAGCCGCAGTCGGAAACCGTGTGGCGCCAGGCCAACAAGTATCAGGTTCCGCGCATTGCGTTCGTCAACAAGATGGACCGCACCGGTGCCAACTTCTTCAAGGTCCGCGACCAGCTGAAGGCCAAGCTCGGCGCCGTTGCCGTGCCGATGCAGCTGCCGATCGGCGCTGAGGAAGGCTTCAAGGGCGTGGTCGACCTGCTCAAGATGAAGGCGATCCACTGGGATGAAGCGTCCCAGGGCATGAAGTTCGAGTACGCCGAAATTCCGGCCGAGCTGCAGGCGCCGGCCGAAGAAGCCCGCAACTTCATGGTGGAAACCGCCGCTGAAGCCAGCGAAGAGCTGATGGAGAAGTACCTGGGCGGCGAAGAGCTGTCCGAGGCCGAGATCATTGGCGCGCTGCGTACCCGTACGCTGGCCACCGAGATCGTGCCGATGTACTGCGGCTCGGCGTTCAAGAACAAGGGCGTGCAGGCCATGCTCGACGGCGTCATCCAGCTGCTGCCGTCGCCGGTGGACGTGCCGGACGTCAAGGGTGTGGACGTCGACGACGAAACCAAGGAAATGACCCGTAAGTCCGACGACAAGGCTCCGTTCTCGTCGCTGGCGTTCAAGATCATCACCGACCCGTTCGTCGGCGCGCTGACCTTCTTCCGTGTCTACTCCGGCACCCTGAACGGTGGCGACACCGTGCTGAACTCGGTGAAGAACAAGAAGGAGCGTATCGGCCGCATCCTGCAGATGCACTCCAACAACCGCGAGGAAATCAAGGAAGTGTTGGCCGGTGACATCGCCGCTGCCGTGGGTCTGAAGGACACCACGACCGGTGACACCCTGTGCTCGATCGATGCACCGATCGTGCTTGAGCGCATGACCTTCCCGGAGCCGGTCATCTCGATGGCTGTCGAGCCGAAGACCAAGACCGACCAGGAAAAGATGGGTCTGGCCCTGGGCCGTCTGGCGCAGGAAGATCCGTCGTTCCGCGTCAAGACCGACGAAGAATCCGGCCAGACCATCATCTCGGGCATGGGCGAGCTGCACCTGGACATCATCGTTGACCGCCTCAAGCGCGAGTTCAACGTTGAAGCCAACGTCGGCAAGCCGCAGGTGGCCTACCGTGAAACCATCCAGGCCTCTGACGTCAAGTCCGATTACAAGCACGCCAAGCAGTCCGGTGGTAAGGGCCAGTACGGTCACGTTGTGATCGAGCTGTCGCCGATCACCGCTGAAGACCGCGCCGATCCGAAGATCGCTCCGCTGATCAAGGACGATTTCCTGTTCATCAATGACATCACCGGCGGCGTGATCCCGAAGGAATTCATTCCTTCCGTGGAAAAGGGTCTGCGCGAAACTATCACCAGCGGTCCGCTGGCTGGCTTCCCGGTGGTGGATGTCAAGGTCAAGCTGGTGTTCGGCTCGTACCACGACGTCGACTCCTCGGAAATGGCGTTCAAGCTCGCTTCGTCGATGGCCTTCAAGCAGGGCTTCGCCAAGGCCAAGCCGGTGCTGCTGGAGCCGATCATGAAGGTCGAGATCGTGACCCCGGAGGATTACCAGGGTGACGTGATGGGCGACGTGAGCCGCCGTCGTGGCGTGCTGCAGGGCTCGGGCACCACCGGTGACGGTTCGGCCAGCATCATCAATGCGATGATCCCGCTGGGCGAAATGTTCGGTTACGCCACCGCGCTGCGTTCGCAGACCCAGGGTCGCGCAACCTTCACGATGGAATTCGACCATTACGAGCCGGCGCCGAACAACATCGCCGAAACCGTCATCAAGAAGGGCTGAGCCTCGCTCAGCCTCTTCTGACCCCACTTACGAACTATTTAAGGTAGAACAAAAATGGCAAAGGGTAAGTTCGAACGTACCAAGCCGCACGTCAACGTCGGCACCATCGGTCACGTCGACCATGGCAAGACCACGCTGACCGCTGCGCTGACCAAGATTGGCGCTGAGCGCTTCGGTGGCGAATTCCACGCGTACGACGCGATCGACAAGGCGCCGGAAGAGAAGGCTCGCGGTATCACGATTTCGACCTCGCACGTCGAATACGAATCCGCCACCCGTCACTACGCCCACGTGGATTGCCCGGGTCACGCCGACTACGTCAAGAACATGATCACCGGTGCCGCCCAGATGGACGGCGCGATCCTGGTTTGCTCGGCCGCTGACGGCCCGATGCCGCAGACCCGTGAGCACATCCTGCTGTCGCGTCAGGTCGGCGTGCCGTACATCGTCGTGTTCCTGAACAAGGCCGACATGGTGGACGATGCCGAGCTGCTGGAACTGGTCGAAATGGAAGTGCGCGAGCTGCTGTCCAAGTACGACTTCCCGGGCGATGACACCCCGATCGTGTCCGGTTCGGCTCGTCTGGCGCTGGAAGGCGACCAGTCCGAGATCGGTGTGCCGGCCATCCTGAAGCTGGTCGATGCACTGGACAGCTGGATCCCGACCCCGGAGCGTGACGTCGACAAGCCGTTCCTGATGCCGGTGGAAGACGTGTTTTCGATCTCGGGCCGCGGCACCGTGGTGACCGGTCGTATCGAGCGTGGCGTGATCAAGGTGGGTGAGGAAATCGAGATCGTCGGCATCCGTCCGACCGTCAAGACCACCGTCACCGGCGTGGAAATGTTCCGCAAGCTGCTGGACCAGGGTCAGGCAGGTGACAACGCCGGTCTGCTGCTGCGTGGCACCAAGCGTGATGACGTCGAGCGTGGCCAGGTGCTGGCCAAGCCGGGTTCGATCACCCCGCACACCCAGTTCGAAGCCGAAGTGTACGTGCTGTCGAAGGACGAGGGTGGCCGTCATACCCCGTTCTTCAAGGGCTACCGTCCGCAGTTCTACTTCCGTACCACCGACATCACCGGCGCTTGCGAGCTGCCGGAAGGTGTCGAGATGGTGATGCCGGGTGACAACGTGAAGATGTCCGTCACCCTGATCAACCCGGTGGCCATGGACGAAGGTCTGCGCTTCGCGATTCGCGAAGGCGGCCGTACCGTCGGCGCCGGCGTGGTCTCCAAGATCACCAAGTAATAGCCCGGTTCGAGCACCCTCTTCAAAGAAGGTGCTTCAGGCGGGATGTCATCGGGAAGGGCAGCCTCTGGGCTGCCCTTCTTCGTTTGCTTGCCTGAAATAAGGTGTTCGGGTGGTTTCGGTCGCCGGCGGGATGGCGGAAAAGCCGCGTCCGTGCGTCTTTTTGTTGCCTGTCGTCGGAGTATTCACGGTGACTGGGCCAGGGGTGTCGGGGCTGTGTGCATGCGCGGACTCCGGTGCCGAATATGGCTGTTGCGGGGTGGCCGTGCCGGTATCTGGTGCAGGGCTGCTCCTGGGGAGAGGAAGTGAAGTACGGATTTGGACAATGGCGCGGGCGTATCGCCCTTGCGTTGGTGATGTTGCTGGCCGCAGGTATGGGGCAGGCCGCTGCGCCTTCGCCGCGCGAGCATTTTGGATTCGATATCGGCGATGACTACATGCTCGCCAACTACACGCAGACGGAGGCGTATTTCCGCAAAGTGGCGGCCGCTTCCGACCGGTTCTTGCTGCAGGAGCTGGGCACGACTTCGGAAGGGCGATCCCAGTTGATGCTGGTGGCATCGTCGCCGGCCAATCTCGCCCGCCTGGAGGAATATCGGGCGCTGTCCGGACGCATGGCGCGGGCACGGGATGACGAGGCCACCGCGCGGGCGCTGGCGGCGCAGGGCAAGGCGGTGGTGTGGATCGATGGCGGCCTGCATGCCAACGAGACGGTCGGCGCCCACCAGCTGATCGAGACGGTCTGGCAGCTGGCCAGCCGCGACGATGCCGAAACCCGGCGCATTCTGGAGGACACCATCATCCTGCTGGTGCATGCCAACCCGGACGGGCAGGAGCTGTATGCGGACTGGTACATGCGGGAGCCGGTGCCCGAGAAGCGGGTGCTCGACAAGCCGCCGCGGCTGTATCAGAAGTACGCCGGGCACGACAACAACCGTGACTTCTACATGGCGGCGTTGCAGGAAACGCGCAACCTGAATCGGGCGATGTACACCCGCTGGTATCCGCAGATTGTCTACAACCACCACCAGGCCTCGCCCAAGGGCACGGTGATCGTGATCCCGCCCTATCGCGATCCGTACAACTACAACATCGACGCGATGATTCCGGTCGGGCTGGAGGCGCTGGGGTCGGCGATGAACCTGCGCTACCTGCAGGAGGGCAAGCCGGGTGCGGTTTCAAAGCGTGGCAGCGTGTACTCGACGTGGTGGAGCGGCGGCCTGCGCACAATGCCGTACTTCCACAACATGATGGGCGTGCTGACCGAGATCACCGGCAACCCGACGCCGATGCACATCCCGTTCATTCCAGAGCGCCAGTTGCCAGACAGCAATCTGCCTGCGCCGGTGGCGGCCCAGACCTGGCATTTCCGCCAGTCCATCGATTACAGCCTGACGGCCAACTGGGCGCTGCTGGATTACGCCTCGCGCAACCGTGAACAGCTGTTGTTGAACATCTACCGCATGGGGCGCAACTCGATCGAGCGGGGCAGCCGCGACAGCTGGACGCCAAGTCCGACAGCTCTGGCGCAGGCGAAGCTGGCGGTGGAAAAAGCGGGCAGGGACAAGGGCGCGTTGGCCGCGGCGCAGGTGCAGCAACTGCTGCGCCAGCCCGATCAGCGTGATGCGCGTGGCTATATCATCCCGGCCGACCAGGCGGATTTCCCGACCGCGGTGAAGTTCGTCGATGCCTTGCAGCTGGGCGGTGTGGAGGTGATGCGCGCCTCGCGTGAGTTCACGGTCGCAGGCAAAAAATACCCGGCCGGTTCCTTCGTGGTGCGTGGCGATCAGGCCTTCCGCCCGCACGTGCGGGACATGTTCGAACCGCAGGATCATCCCCACGATTTCGAATATGACGGTGGTCCGCCGATCGCGCCGTATGACTCGGCGGGGTGGACGCTGGCCTACCAGATGGGGGTGAGGTTTGATCGGGTCATGGACGGCTTTACCGGCCCGTTCGAGGCGCTGTCGATCGGGCAGCTGCAAACGCCTGTTGACTTGCCTGTGGCGCATTCCTCGCGCGGTTATTTGCTGGATGCGCGGGTCAATGACAGCGTGCTGGTGGTCAATCGCCTGCTCAGGGATGGGGTTGAGATCCGGCGGTTGCCCGGGCGGGACGGTGCCTTCTTCCTGCCCGCGGTGCCTGTGCCGCAGCTCGAGCGGGCGCTGCGCGGCACGGGTGTTCGCGCGGTGGTGCCCAAGGGCCGGGTGGAGGCGGGCGAAGTGGTGCACGCGCCGCGCATTGCGCTGTGGGATCACTACGGCGGTTCGATGGTGTCCGGATGGACGCGCCTGGTGCTGGAGAATTTCGGCTTCGACTACCAGGTGGTGTATCCGCAGCAGATCCTCAAGGGCGGGCTGCGTGAGCGGTTCGACGTGATGATCCTGCCCAGTGGGGCACTGCCATTGCCGGAGGCGCTGGCAATCGAGGGCAAGGCTGGCAGGGTGCCGGCGTCCCCGGATCCGGCGACGATTCCTGACCAGTACCATCCGCTGCTCGGCGAGCTGACGGCGGAAAAGGTGGTGCCGGTGCTGCGCGGGTTTCTCGAGTCGGGCGGACATGTGGTGGCGACCGGGTCTTCCAGCGGGCTGGCGCTGGCGCTGGGGTTGCCGCTGCAAAGCCATCTGCGTACGCCGGCGGCTGAGGGCGGGATGCGCGCGCTCGGTCAGCGTGAGTACTACATCCCGGGCAGTGTGCTGCAGGTCGCGGTGGACAAGTCCAGTCCGTTGAGCTGGGGCTTGCCGTCGGAGCTGGATGTGTATTTCTCCGATGGTCGCTGGGACAATGCGCCGGTATTCGAGCTGCCGGCGGGGCGGGCGGACATCCGGCCGCTGCTGAGCTTTGCCGGTCCGGCCCCGCTGCGTTCCGGGTGGGCCTGGGGACAAGAGCATCTGCAGGGCGGGGTGCTGGCGGCCGAGGCGGATATCGGTACGGGACGGCTGACCTTTGTGGGCACCGACATCACGTTCCGCGCGCAGACCCATGGCTCGTTCAAGTTGCTGTTCAATGGCCTGCTGCGCGCAGGTGGATCGGACGCGGCGCAGAACTGAGATCCGATCCCGGTCCGGGCCGCCGTTGCGCGGCCTGGGCCAGCTCCGGGGCCGCGGGCCACCTGCCTGAACGGGCGGTCTGTCTGTCTATTGGCTGAAGCCTCTGTGCGGCGGTTGCAGGGTGACTTGCGGTGGCTGGCAATAACTGACAGAATGCACGACCACTCGCGAAGGTGCGCATCAGTGCAGCTTCGCAACCAGCGAAAAGAGGTGCAGGAAGCGCCTCGTGTTCGCCAGACTAAGGACAGGTCGCGTGGATCGCTCCGGCATCGTTGGAGGGGTGTTGCGCGTTTGTTTGTGTCTGGGGCGGGCCGGGAAACCGGGCCGCCTTCCTTGTATCGAAAGGATTCGCGCGACGGAGGGTGCTTCGGCGCTTTTTGTCGTATTCATGGGGTTCGGCACACTCAGGGGCCGGACCTGTCGCTCTTTAGACCTATAGGAACACCGTCATGGCGGACCAAAAGATCCGGATTCGGTTGAAGGCGTTCGATCATCGTTTGATCGACCGTTCGGCCAGCGAGATCGTTGAAACGGCAAAGCGGACCGGCGCGCAAGTGCGTGGCCCGATCCCCCTGCCGACCAAGATCGAGCGTTACACCATCCTCGTTTCCCCGCACGTCGACAAGGACGCGCGTGACCAGTACGAGACCCGCACGCACAAGCGCGTGCTTGACATCGTCGACCCCAACGACAAGACCGTGGACGCGCTGATGAAGCTCGAACTGGCTGCCGGCGTCGACGTGCAGATCAAGTTGACCTGAGGACTACGACCATGACGAAGAAATATTCGTTGGGCTTCGTGGGCCGCAAGGCTGGCATGAGCCGCGTTTTCACTGAAGATGGCCAGTCCATCCCGGTGACCCTGATTGAAGCAACCCCGAACCGCATCGCGCAGATCAAGACCGTCGAAACCGACGGCTACAGCGCCGTGCAGGTGACCGTCGGCGCCCGTCGCGCTGCGCTGGTCAACAAGCCGGAAGCCGGCCACTTCGCCAAGGCGAAGGTGGAAGCGGGCCGTGGCCTGTGGGAATTCCGCGTTGAAGACACACAGATCGGCGATTTCGCCGTCGGTGGCGAAGTCAAGGCGGACATCTTCGAAGTTGGCCAGAAGGTCGACGTCCAGGGTGTCACCAAGGGTAAGGGCTTCCAGGGCACCATCAAGCGCCACAACTTCCGTATGGGCGATGCAACCCACGGTAACTCGCTGTCGCATCGCGCGCCGGGTTCGCTGGGTCAGCGCCAGACCCCGGGTCGCGTTTTCCCGGGCAAGAAGATGTCCGGCCACATGGGTGCTGTGCAGCAGAGCACGCAGAACCTGGAAGTGGTCAAGGTCGACGTCGAGCGTGGTCTGATCGCCATTCGCGGCGCCGTGCCTGGCGCAGCCGGTGGTGACGTGATCGTGCGTCCGGCTAGCAAGGCATAAGGAGAGATGACGATGGAACTCGTTATCACGGGTAGCAACAACAAGGTCTCGGTCTCCGACGCCGTGTTCGGTCGCGATTTCAGCGAAGATCTGGTTCACCAGGTCGTCGTTGCTTATCGCAACGCCGCTCGCGCCGGCACCAAGGCTCAGAAAACGCGTTCGGAAGTGAACGGCACGACCAAGAAGTCGAAGAAGCAGAAGGGCGGCGGTGCGCGTCATGGCGCGCTGACGGCTCCGATCTTCGTCGGCGGTGGCGTGACGTTTGCCGCAAAGCCGCGTTCGTTCGACCAGAAGGTCAATCGCAAGCAGTACCGTGCCGCCATGTGCGCGATCCTGTCCGAGCTGAACCGTCAGGGTCGCATCACCGTCGTCGAATCCTTCGACGTCGATGCTGTCAAGACCAAGGCGCTCATCGAGAAGCTGGCGGGTCTGTCGGTGGGCAAGCGCCCGCTGATCGTGACCGAAGACGCTTCCGAGTCGCTGTACCTGTCGGCCCGCAATCTGCCGTACGTGCAGGTGCGTGACGTGCAGGGTCTGGATCCGGTGGCTCTGGTCGGTGCCGACACGGTCGTCATCACCGCTGACGCGGTCAAGAAGGTCGAGGAGTGGCTGGCATGAGCAGCAACGAAAAAATCTTCAGCGTGCTGCGTGCTCCGCGAGTCTCCGAGAAGACCGCGCGCCTGCAGGAACTTTCCAATCAGTATGTCTTCGAGATTTCGAGCGAAGCCACCAAAGCCGATGTAAAGGCCGCGGTTGAGCAGCTGTTCGACGTCAAGGTCGAGGCCGTCAACGTGCTGAACGTCAAGGGCAAGAGCAAGTCCTTCCGTAATCGCGCTGGCCGCCGTGGCGATTGGCGCAAGGCGTACGTGCGTCTGGCCGATGGCCAGTCCATCGATGTAACGGCCAAGGCCTGAGGTACATCCCATGCCATTGATGAAATTCAAGCCCACCTCCGCAGGCCGTCGTTCGGCCGTGCGCGTGGTCACGCCCGATCTGCACAAGGGCGCACCGCACGCAGCGTTGCTGGAGCCGCAGAGCAAGTCCGGTGGTCGTAACCACCACGGTCGCATCACCACCCGTCACGTGGGTGGTGGTCACAAGCAGCACTACCGTCTGATCGACTTCAAGCGCAACAAGGAAGGTATTCCGGCGCGCGTGGAACGTATCGAATACGATCCGAACCGCACCGCCCATATCGCCCTGCTGTGCTATGTCGACGGCGAACGTCGCTACATCATCGCCCCCAAGGGCCTGAAGGCGGGTGACCAGGTCATCTCCGGTGCACACGCGCCGATCAAGACCGGCAACACCCTGCCGCTGCGCAACATCCCGGTGGGTACCACCATTCACGGGATCGAGCTGAAGCCGGGCAAGGGCGCCCAGATCGCCCGTGCCGCCGGTGCAGCCGTGCAGCTGGTCGCTCGTGAAGGTATCTACGCCACCCTGCGTCTGCGCTCGGGTGAAATGCGTAAGGTGCCGGTCGAATGCCGCGCCACCATCGGTGAAGTCGGTAATGACGAGCACAACCTGGAAAAGCTGGGCAAGGCTGGTGCCAAGCGCTGGCGTGGCGTGAAGCCGACCGTTCGTGGTGCTGCCATGAACCCGGTGGATCACCCGCATGGTGGTGGTGAGGCCAAGGCCGGTCAGGGTAATCCGCATCCGGTCACCCCGTGGGGTGTTCCGACCAAGGGTTACAAGACGCGCCATAACAAGCGCACTCAGCAGTTCATCGTCCGCGATCGTAGGGGCTAATCGACCATGGCACGTTCACTCAAGAAGGGCCCGTTCGTCGATCACCACCTCATCAAGAAGGTGGAGGCCGCTGCGGGCAGCAAGAAGCCGATCAAAACCTGGTCGCGCCGTTCGATGATCCTGCCGGAAATGGTAGGCGTCACCATCGCCGTTCATAACGGCAAGAACCACGTTCCGGTGCTGGTCAACGAGAACATGGTCGGCCACAAGCTCGGCGAATTTGCCGTCACCCGGACCTTCAAGGGTCACGGTGGCGACAAGAAGTCGGGCAAGTAAGGAGAGATGACAATGGAAGCGAAAGCAATCCTGCGCTCCGCGCGCATCTCTGCGCAGAAAGCCCGTCTGGTCGCTGACCAGGTGCGCGGTCTGCCGGCCGAGCGTGCGGTCAACCTGCTGAAGTTCTCGGACAAGAAGGCTGCCCACCTGATCAAGAAGGTGGTGGAGTCGGCTATTGCCAATGCCGAGAACAACCAGGGCGCTGACGTCGACGAGCTGAAGGTCAAGACCATCATGGTTGATGAAGGTCCGACCCTGAAGCGTTTCATGGCGCGGGCGAAAGGCCGCGGTACCCGCATCCTCAAGCGCACCAGCCACATCACTGTGGTTGTGGGCGCCGGCAAGTAAGCGGAAAGGAAAAGACCATGGGTCATAAAGTTCATCCGATTGGTATCCGCCTCGGTATTTCCAAGGATTGGAACTCCAAGTGGTACGCCAACAAGGCCGAGTTTGCTGGTTACCTGGCAGCCGACCTGAAAGTCCGTGAGATGCTGCGCAAGAAGCTTGCTCAGGCCGGCATCAGCAAGATCCTGATCGAGCGTCCGGCAAAGACCGCTCGCGTGACGATCCACACCGCCCGTCCGGGCGTGGTGATCGGCAAGCGTGGTGAGGACATCGAGAAGCTGCGCAAGGAAGTGAGTGAGATGATGGGCGTTCCGGCGCACATCAACGTCACCGAAGTGCGCAAGCCGGAGTTGGATGCACAGCTGGTTGCCGAGTCGATCGCGCAGCAGCTGGAGCGTCGCATCATGTTCCGCCGCGCAATGAAGCGCTCGGTCGGCAACGCGATGCGTCTGGGTGCCCTGGGCATCAAGGTCAACGTCGGCGGCCGCTTGAACGGCGCTGAAATCGCCCGTTCGGAGTGGTACCGCGAAGGCCGCGTGCCGTTGCACACCCTGCGTGCGGATATCGACTACGGTTTCGCTGAAGCCAGCACCACCTACGGCATCATCGGCATCAAGGTCTGGATCTACAAGGGCGAGGTCTTTGATTTCTCCCAGGTTGGCCAGGAAAAGCAGGACGACAGCCCGCGCAACGATCGTAACGATCGCGGCGACCGTGGTGACCGTCCGTCGCGCCCGGCTCGTGAAGCGAGGTAACGGCAATGTTGCAACCCAAGCGAACCAAATACCGTAAGATGTTCAAAGGCCGTAACGACGGCCTGAGCTGGAGCGCAAATGCCGTCAGCTTTGGCGAGTACGGCCTGAAGGCAACCGCTCACGGTCAGCTGACCGCGCGTCAGATCGAAGCGGCCCGCCGCTCGATCAGCCGCTACGTCAAGCGCGGCGGCAAGATGTGGATCCGCGTGTTTCCCGACAAGCCCATCACCAAGAAGCCCATCGAAGTCCGAATGGGTGCCGGTAAGGGTGGCGTGGAATACTGGGTCGCGCAGATCCAGCCCGGCCGCATGATCTATGAAATCGAGGGCGTTTCCGAGGAAGTGGCACGCGAGGCGTTCCGCCTGGCCGCTGCCAAGCTCTCGGTCACCACCACTTTCGTGACCCGGACGGTGCGCTGATGGACATCAAACAACTCCGCGAGAAGTCGGCTGACGAACTCAAGGCCCACCTGACCGACCTGCGTAAGGAGCAGTTCTCGCTCCGTATGCAGCAGGTCACCGGCCAGCTGCCGAAGACCCACGAAACCCGCCGGGTGCGCCGCGAGATCGCTCGCGTCAAGCACCTGATCGGCAGCACGAAGTAAGGATGGCTGCTATGAGCGAAAATAACGCAAGCAAGACGCTGCGCACGGTCGAAGGCCGTGTCGTCAGCAACAAGATGGACAAGACGGTCACCGTGTTGGTGGAGCGCCAGGTCAAGCACGCCCTGTACGGCAAGTACATCAAGCGCTCGACCAAGCTGCATGCACACGACGCCGAGAACACCTGCAATGAAGGTGATTTCGTGCGTGTGACCGAGATTGCTCCGCTGTCCAAGACCAAGAACTGGCGTGTGGTGGAAATCATCACCCGCGCAGCGAAATAAGGAGCCTGAATCATGATTCAGATGCAGAGCTACCTCGACGTCGCTGACAACTCTGGTGCCAAGGAAGTGATGTGCATCAAGGTGTTGGGCGGCTCGAAGCGCCGTTACGCACACATCGGTGACATCATCAAGGTCACCGTGAAGGATGCGATTCCGCGCGGTAAGGTCAAGAAGGGTGAAGTGTATGACGCAGTCGTGGTGCGTACCCGCAAGGGTGTGCGTCGCGCTGACGGTTCGCTGATCCGCTTCGATGGCAATGCCGCGGTCCTGCTGAACAACAAGCAAGAGCCGATCGGCACCCGCATCTTCGGGCCGGTGACCCGTGAACTTCGTTCTGAGAAGTTCATGAAGATCGTCTCGCTCGCTCCCGAAGTTCTGTGAGCGCCAGGAGATAATCATGGCTAACCGTATCAAGAAGGGCGACCAGGTCGTCGTCAACACCGGCAAGGACAAGGGCAAGCAGGGCGAAGTCGTCCGCGTCGACGGCGATCGTGTGATCGTCGCCAACGTGAACATCGTCAAGCGCCACACCAAGCCGAATCCGCAGGCAGGTGTTGCCGGCGGCGTGGTCGAGCGTGAAGCGTCGATCCATATCTCCAACGTCAATGTTCTGAACCCGGCAACGGGCAAGGGCGAGCGCGTTGGCTTCAAGGTGCTGGAGGATGGACGCAAACTGCGTGTGTTCCGCTCCAGCGGTGAGGCGCTTGACGCCTGAGGAATGATCGAATGAATTCCCGTCTCGAAAAGTTTTACAAAGACGAAGTTGTGCCGGCGCTGACCAAGCAGTTCGGCTACAAGAACCCGATGGAAGTGCCGAAGCTCGTCAAGATCACCCTGAACATGGGTGTGGGCGAAGCGGCTACCAACAAGAAGGTTCTGGAAAACGCCGTCGCGGATATGACCAAGATCACCGGTCAGAAGCCGATCGTCACCAAGTCGCGTGTTTCGGTGGCATCGTTCAAGATCCGTGATGGCTGGCCGATCGGCTGCAAGGTCACGCTGCGTCGTGACACCATGTTTGAGTTCCTGGATCGTCTGATCAACATCTCGCTGCCGCGCGTGCGTGACTTCCGCGGCGTGTCGGGGCGTTCGTTCGACGGTCGTGGCAACTACAACATGGGTGTGAAGGAACAGATCATCTTCCCGGAAATCGACTTCGACGCCGTCGATGCGATCCGCGGTATGGATATCGCCATCACCACCACTGCCAAGACCGACGCGGAAGCCAAGGCGCTGCTCGCAGCGTTCAAGTTCCCGTTCCGTAACTGATTCGTCGAGGATACCGAAATGGCAAAGACCTCCATGGTCAACCGCGACATCAAGCGGAAAAAGCTGGCTGAAAAGTACGCTGAAAAGCGTGCGGCTCTGAAGAAGATCGTGTCCTCGGTGGACGCGACCTACGAAGAGAAGATCGAGGCCTCGACGAAGTTGTCCAAGCTGCCGCGCGATTCGTCGCCGTGCCGCCACCGCAACCGTTGCGAGCTGTCCGGTCGTTCGCGTGGCGTGTACAGCAAGTTCGGCCTCGGCCGTAACAAGCTGCGCGAAGCCACCATGCGCGGCGATGTGCCGGGCCTGCGTAAGGCCAGCTGGTAAGAAATTCCGGCCGGGCCGCAAGGTCCGGCCGGGGCATCGGCAGGGCAACCTGAAGGTGACTCAAAAAGTCCGACGCCAGTCGGACTTTTTGTCGTATAATCCCGCTCCTTGCCTGTCCGAAACCGGCTGGCTGGTGTGGTAGGGGCCCTGGCCCATCCCAGGAAAACACGAGATTTTCGCGAAAGCGGATATCGGTGCACTCAAAGGTATCTACATGAGCATGACTGATCCCATCGCCGACCTGCTGGTACGCATCAAGAATGCGGCCGCGGTTGGCAAGCAGACGGTGAAAGCCCCGTCGTCCAAGGTCAAGGTGGCCATTGCCCAGGTCCTGAAGGACGAGGGTTACATCACAGACCTGCGCGTGACCAACACCGAAAACAACAAGGCCGAGCTTGAAATCGTCCTGAAGTATTTCGAAGGCAAGCCGGTCATCGCGACCCTGAAGCGCTTCTCGCGTTCGGGTCTGCGCCAGTACCGTGGCAAGTCTGAACTGCCGAAGGTCCTCAACGGCCTGGGCGTCGCCATCATTTCCACCTCCAAGGGCATCATGACTGATGCGCAGGCGCGCCAGTTGGGCGTCGGCGGCGAAGTCCTGTGCTTCGTGGCCTAAGGGAAGGAGTCCACTATGTCCCGCGTAGCCAAGAAGCCGATCAACCTGCCCAAGGGCGTTGAACTGACCATCCAGCCGGAAGTTGTGACCGTGAAGGGCCCGAAGGGTGTCCTGTCGCTGAACAAGGCCGCTGGCGTTGAAATCACTCTCGACAATGGCGTTGCCACGCTGAGCCCGAAGGACATCTCCTTCGACGCGCTGACCGGCACCGTCCGTTCGATCCTGGCCAACATGGTCCAGGGCGTGTCCGAAGGCTTCGAAAAGAAGCTGGAGCTGGTGGGTGTGGGTTACCGCGCCGCCATGCAGGGCAAGGACCTGAACCTGTCGCTGGGCTTCTCCCATCCTGTCGTGTTCGTGGCGCCGGAAGGCATCACCCTGTCGACCCCGACCCAGACCGAAATTCTGGTCCAGGGTTCGGACAAGCAGGTTGTCGGTGAAGTCGCCGCCAAGATCCGCGGTTACCGTCCGCCGGAGCCCTACAAGGGCAAGGGTGTGAAGTACGCCGGTGAAGTCATCATTCGCAAGGAAGCCAAGAAGGCCTAATTCCTAGGTTTTCAGCTTTCGAGGATAAAGAACATGAACAAGAACATTGCACGTCTGCGTCGCGCCAAGTCGACCCGCTCGCACATCCGCACACTGGGTGTGGCGCGCCTGTCGGTCCTGCGCACCGGCCAGCACCTGTATGCACAGGTCTTCACCGCCGATGGCTCCAAGGTGCTGGCTGCTGCCAACACCGCCCAGGCCGAAGTCATGGAAGGCCTGAAGAACGGCAAGAACTGCGACGCAGCTGCCAAGGTCGGCAAGATGATTGCCGAGCGCGCCAAGGCTGCAGGTATCGAAAAGGTCGCGTTCGACCGTTCCGGTTACCGCTACCACGGCCGCATCAAGGCCCTGGCCGATGCAGCCCGCGAAGGCGGCCTGCAGTTCTAAGGGATCGGGAAAGGGGCCGTTGGCCCCTTTCCGCCTGCCTGCCGGTACGGGCTGTGCCGGGCGTCTCCGCTCTTATGCAGCGGCCGACGAGTCAACGCTTCGTCCCACAACTATAAGCGGCTTCGAGCCGTACATAATCCACACAACAAGGAATAGAAATGGCTGAAGAACGTCAGTCGCGGGGTCGCGATCGCGATCGCAACCGCGAAGAAAAAGTCGACGATGGCATGATCGAGAAGCTGGTCGCGGTCAATCGCGTCAGCAAGACCGTCAAGGGTGGTCGTCAGTTCACCTTCACCGCACTGACCGTGGTCGGTGATGGTGCAGGCAAGGTCGGTTTCGGCTACGGCAAGGCGCGCGAAGTGCCGGTCGCCATCCAGAAGTCGATGGAGCAGGCCCGCAAGAACCAGATCAGCGTTGATCTGAACAACGGCACGCTGTGGCACACCGTCAAGGACGGCCACGGTGCGGCTCGCGTGTTCATGCAGCCGGCTTCGGAAGGTACCGGCGTGATTGCCGGCGGCGCGATGCGCGCTGTGCTGGAAGCGGTTGGCGTGAAGGACGTGCTGGCCAAGGCGGTGGGTTCGCGCAACCCGATCAACCTGGTTCGCGCCACGCTGAAGGGTCTGGCAGGCGTGCAGTCGCCGGCTCGCATTGCGGCCAAGCGCGGCAAGAAGGTGGAGGATCTCAATCATGGCTGATCAGAACGTCAAGACCGTGAAGGTGCGCCTGGTGCGTGGCCTGCGTGGAACCCAGTCGCGTCACCGCCTGTCGGTGCGTGCCCTGGGCCTGAACAAGCTCAATGATGTGCGTGAACTGAAGGACAGCCCGCAGGTTCGCGGCCTGATCAACAAGGTTCAGTACCTCGTCCAGGTTGAGGAGTAATTGACCATGACTTTGCGTCTTAATGAACTGAGCCCGGTTGAGGGCGCGCGTACCGAGCGCAAGCGCGTCGGCCGCGGCATCGGCTCCGGCTTGGGCAAGACCTGCGGCCGCGGCCACAAGGGTTCGTTCGCCCGTTCGGGCAAGGGCAAGATCAAGGCTGGCTTCGAAGGCGGTCAGACCCCGATGCAGCGTCGTCTGCCGAAGATCGGCTTCGTTTCCCGTACGGCCAAGGACACCGCTGAAGTGCTGTCCTACCATCTGGACCGTCTGGAAGCTGGCGAGATCGATTTTGCGGCACTGCGTGCTGCCAAGCTGGTCCCGTCCACTGCCAAGAAGGCCAAGATCGTCCTGAAGGGCGAGCTGAGCAAGGCGTTCACCCTGAAGGGTGTTGCGGCAACTGCCGGCGCCAAGGCTGCGATCGAAGCTGCCGGCGGCAGCGTACAGGAGTAACTGGAACATGGCGCAAGCTGGCATCGGTAACCTCGCGGGCGGGATGGGCAAGTTCACGGAACTTCGCCAGCGTCTTCTGTTCGTACTCGGGGCATTGCTCGTCTATCGCATTGGCTGTTATGTGCCGGTGCCGGGCGTCAATCCCGATGCCATGCTTGCGCTGATGCAGGCGCAGGGCGGCGGAATCGTGGACATGTTCAACATGTTCTCGGGCGGCGCCCTGCACCGTTTCAGCATCTTCGCGTTGAACGTGATGCCGTATATCTCGGCATCCATCGTGATGCAGCTGGCGGTCCACATCTTCCCGGCCCTGAAGGCCATGCAAAAGGAAGGTGAGTCCGGTCGTCGCAAGATCACGCAGTATTCGCGCATCGGCGCGGTGCTCCTGGCGGTGGTGCAGGGCGGCAGTATCGCGCTGGCATTGCAGAACCAGGTGTCGCCGGGCGGTGCTCCGGTGGTGTACGCACCTGGCATGGGTTTCGTGCTGACCGCTGTGGTCGCACTCACGGCCGGCACCATCTTCCTGATGTGGGTGGGTGAGCAGGTCACCGAGCGGGGTATCGGCAACGGTGTGTCGCTGATCATCTTCGCCGGTATCGTCGCGGGCCTTCCGGCGGCGGTGATCCAGACCGTCGAGGCGTACCGCGATGGCAACATGAGCTTCATTTCGCTGTTGCTGATTGTGCTGGTGGTGCTGGCGTTCACCTACTTCGTGGTGTTCGTCGAGCGCGGCCAGCGCCGCATCACCGTTAATTACGCCCGCCGTCAGGGTGGCCGTAACGCCTACATGAACCAGACCTCGTTCCTGCCGTTGAAGCTGAACATGGCGGGTGTGATTCCGGCGATCTTCGCTTCCAGCATCCTGGCCTTCCCGGCCACGCTGGCGATGTGGTCCGGCCAGGCCAGCTCGGCCACCTGGCTGCAGAAAGTGGCCAATGCGCTGGGTCCGGGCGAGCCGCTGCACATGATCGTGTTCGCTGCACTGATCACCGGTTTCGCGTTTTTCTATACCGCGCTGGTTTTCAACTCGCAGGAAACCGCTGACAACCTGAAGAAGTCGGGCGCGCTGATTCCGGGTATCCGTCCGGGCAAGGCCACGGCCGACTATATCGATGGTGTGTTGACGCGCCTGACGGCGGCCGGCTCGGCCTACCTGGTCATCGTCTGCCTGTTGCCGGAAATCATGCGCACCCAGCTCAACGCCTCGTTCTACTTCGGTGGCACCTCGCTGCTGATCGTGGTGGTGGTGGTGATGGACTTCATTGCGCAGATCCAGGCGCATCTGATGTCTCACCAGTACGAGAGCCTGTTGAAGAAGGCCAACCTGAAGGGCGGCAACCGCGGCGGTTTTGCGCGCGGCTGATTCACCCGGTATACTTTCCGCTTCATAGCGAGAAGAGCCCCTCCGGTTCCCGTTGGGGGTCTTCAAGACAGAAGGGCGGCCCCCGCAGCGGTCTCGGGTGGGGGTGTGATGTGGTGGTTCTGCGCAGGAGTAGCGCGGGCGGCAGAGGTGGTATCACTTTGCCAAGCACATCCGGCGCCGGAGCGTGGGCACACTCCCCACGCCGGGTCTGTGGAACCTTCGGGTTATGCGGACCTCAAAGCAAACCGAGGCCTTGTTAGATCGCTAATTAACTTTTTTGATCCATCCTGCCGGATTGGCGCGCCTGTTGGTGCGCATTCGGCCATCACTCAGCTGGAGAACCGCGTCATGGCGCGTATTGCAGGCGTCAACCTGCCAGCCCAGAAGCACGTCTGGGTCGGGTTGCAAAGCATTTACGGCATCGGCCGTACCCGTTCGAAGAAGGTTTGCGAAGCCGCAAACGTTGCTTCGACCACCAAGATCCGCGAACTGTCCGAGCCGGAAATCGAGCGTCTCCGCGCCGAAGTCGGCAAGTACATCGTGGAAGGCGACCTGCGTCGCGAAATCGGTATCGCAATCAAGCGCCTGATGGACCTGGGCTGCTATCGCGGCCTGCGTCACCGTCGCGGTCTGCCGCTGCGTGGCCAGCGTACCCGTACCAACGCCCGCACCCGCAAGGGTCCGCGCAAGGCGATCAGGAAGTAAGGGACCTAAATAATGGCTAAGCCCGCTGCTGCAAAAACCAAGAAGAAGATCAAGCGCGTCGTCACTGACGGCGTCGCCCACGTCCACGCTTCGTTCAACAACACCATCGTGACCATCACCGACCGCCAGGGCAATGCACTGTCTTGGGCCACCTCCGGTGGCGCCGGCTTCCGTGGTTCGCGCAAGTCGACTCCGTTCGCTGCTCAGGTTGCCGCCGAAAAGGCTGGCAAGGCTGCGCTGGATTACGGCCTGAAGTCGCTGGAAGTCCGCATCAAGGGTCCGGGTCCGGGCCGTGAGTCGGCCGTACGTTCGTTGAACAACGTCGGCTACAAGATCACCAACATCATCGACGTGACGCCAATCCCGCACAACGGGTGCCGTCCGCCGAAGAAGCGTCGCGTCTAAGGGAGCGATAAGAAATGGCTCGTTATATCGGTCCCACCTGTAAGCTCGCCCGCCGCGAAGGCGCCGACCTCTCTCTGAAGAGCCCGGCCCGCGCGTTGGATTCCAAGTGCAAGCTGGAGCAGAAGCCCGGCCAGCACGGCGCTACCGCCCGCAAGGGCAAGCTGTCCGACTACGCCACCCAGCTGCGTGAAAAGCAGAAGGTCAAGCGTATCTACGGTCTGCTGGAGCGTCAGTTCCGCAACTACTACAAGAAGGCCTCGACCAAGAAGGGCAACACCGGCGAGAACCTCTTGCAGCTGTTGGAAACCCGTCTGGACAACGTCGTCTACCGCATGGGCTTCGCAGTGACCCGTCCGGCTGCCCGTCAGCTGGTCTCGCACCGCGGTGTCACGGTCAATGGCAAGTCGGTGAATCTGGCTTCGTACCAGGTCAAGGCTGGCGATGCCGTTGCGCTGTCGGAAAAGGCTGCCAAGCAGCTGCGCGTTCAGGAAGCCCTGACCGTTGCCGCCCAGCACGACCTGCGTCCGTCGTGGGTTGAGGTTGATTCGGGCAAGTTCGCCGGCATCTTCAAGGCCGTGCCGGATCGCGCCGATCTGCCTGCGGATATCAACGAAGCGCTGATCGTCGAGTTGTATTCGAAGTAATTCACAATGGAGAACCTCCGGGTTGCACCGGAGGTTCGCAGGAGAACCCGCAACATGACGGTTACCGCAAACCAGGTTCTGCGTCCTCGTGGCCCGCAGATCGAACGCCTTACCGACACCCGCGCCAAGGTCGTTATCGAACCCTTGGAGCGTGGTTACGGGCATACGCTGGGCAACGCCCTGCGTCGCGTGCTGCTGTCGTCCATCCCGGGCTTCGCCATTACGGAAGTCGAGATCGACGGCGTGCTGCACGAATACACCACCCTTGAGGGTCTGCAGGAGGACGTGCTGGAAGTCCTGCTCAACCTGAAGGATGTGGCAGTCCGTATGCATACCGGCGACAGCGCCACCGTGACCCTGTCCAAGCAGGGCCCGGGCGTTGTTACCGCTGCCGACATCAAGGTCGACCACAACGTCGAAGTGATCAACGGCGACCATGTGATCTGCAACCTGACCAAGGATGCATCGATCAACATGCGTCTGAAGATCGAGCGTGGTTTCGGCTATCAGCCGGCAGCTGCGCGTCGTCGTCCGGACGAAGAAACCCGTGCCATCGGCCGTCTGGTCCTGGATGCCTCGTTCTCGCCGGTCCGCCGTGTCGCCTATGCCGTGGAAGCGGCTCGTGTCGAACAGCGCACCGACCTGGACAAGCTGGTCATCGATATCGAGACCAACGGCACCATCGACGCCGAAGAAGCAGTGCGTACCGCTGCCGACATCCTCAGCGATCAGCTGTCGGTGTTCGGTGACTTCACCCACCGCGACCGCGGTGCAGCCAAGCCGGCCAACAACGGCGTGGATCCGGTGCTGCTGCGCCCGATCGACGATCTGGAGCTGACCGTGCGTTCGGCCAACTGCCTGAAGGCCGAGAGCATCTACTACATCGGTGATCTGATCCAGAAGACCGAAGTGGAGCTGCTCAAGACCCCGAACCTCGGCAAGAAGTCGCTGACCGAGATCAAGGAAGTACTGGCCCAGCGTGGTCTGTCCCTTGGCATGAAGCTGGAAAACTGGCCGCCGGCCGGTGTTTCCCAGCACGGCATGCTCGGCTGAGAGTAAAATCCATTCCCCCGCATGGGTAACCATGTGGGGGAATGTTGTCTGCAGTACCCGCGTTGACCGGTGCAGATGCCGGCACGCAGGTCGTCCAGGACGGACGACCAGGACCATCCGCAGTCCACAGTTTCAACGCCTGGATGGCGACAGCGAAGTTCAACGATCCATCATTAACCAAGGAATACACCCATGCGTCACATGAAGTCGGGCCGCAAGTTCAACCGCACCAGCGCCCACCGCGAAGCGATGTTCAAGAACATGGCTGCGTCGCTGTTCAAGCACGAGCTGATCAAGACCACCCTGCCGAAGGCCAAGGAACTGCGCCGCGTCGCCGAGCCGCTGATCACCCTGGCCAAGGTCGACTCGGTCGCCAACCGCCGCCTGGCGTTCGCCCGTCTGCGTGACAAGGAAGCCGTCGGCAACCTGTTCACCATCCTGGGCCCGCGCTACGCCAACCGTCCGGGCGGCTACCTGCGTCTGCTGAAGTGCGGTTTCCGTGCTGGCGACAACGCACCGATGGCCTATGTCGAACTGGTGGACCGTCCGGCTGTTGTGGCCGAGGAAGTCGCCGAGTAATCGGCACACTCGCCAAGCGACGGATCCTGCGGAAGCCCGGCCTATGCCGGGCTTCTTGCGTTTGCGTACCCGGCATCTGCAAGACGGCTGCCGGAAGGCATGGGGGCTGCTACTCTTGCGACCTTATTTGTAAGGGGGTTGCCGATGAATCCGTTGCGTTGGAATTTCCGTGCGCAGTGCCTGCTGGGTTTTTTGATCTGTGCCGGGTTGCTGGCCTTTGCGATCTACATGCAGATCCAGATGGGGCTGGAGCCGTGCCCGCTGTGTATCTACCAGCGCATCGCCTTCGCCTCGGTCGGCGTCCTGTTCCTGCTCGGCGCGCTGCACGGTCCTTCCAGCCGCGCTGGCCGCGCCGGTTATGGCGTGTTGACCCTGATCGCGGCAGGCGTGGGGGCCGGCATCGCCGGGCGCCACGTCTATGTGCAGTTGCTGCCGAAGGACCTCGGCAGCAGCTGTGGCCCGCCGTTGAGCTTCCTGAGCGAGACCATGGGGCCGTTCGAGGTGTTCCGCACGGTGCTTACCGGCACCGGTGATTGCGGCAACATCGACTGGCAGTTCCTGGGCCTGACCATGCCGATGTGGAGTCTGGTGTGGTTCGTGTTGCTGGGGCTGTGGGCCTTGTACGCCGGCTTGCGCCGGGTAGCGCGCTGATCGCCGCGCCGTTTTCTTTCTTCTTCTCTTGCCGGTAATTGCATGAACCAGTCTGCGCCTTCTGTTGCTTATCCTGTTCCAGATCCGGGCTGGGCGCCGTCGAGTTGGCGTTGCAAGCCGGGACTGCAGATGCCGACCTATCCCGATCCGGTGGCGTTGGAAGCGGCGCTGGGTCAATTGCGGCAGCTGCCGCCGCTGGTCACCTCCTGGGAGATCTTCGCGCTCAAGCAGCAGCTGGCCGAGGCGCAGGAGGGCAAACGCTTCCTGCTCCAGGGCGGGGATTGCGCCGAGAATTTCGCCGATTGCGAATCGGCCACAATCTCCAACCGGCTCAAGGTGTTGCTGCAGATGAGTCTGGTGCTGGTGCATGGGCTGCGCAAGCCGGTGATCCGCGTCGGCCGCTTTGCCGGGCAGTACGCCAAGCCGCGCTCGGCCGATACTGAAACCCGCGACGGCGTGACCCTGCCCAGCTACCGCGGCGATGTGATCAACGCCCCGGAGTTCACCGAGGCGGCGCGTGTTCCCGACCCGCAACGGATGATCACCGCGCATTCGCGTTCGGCGCTGACGATGAACTTCGTACGGGCGCTGATCGATGGCGGCTTCGCCGATCTGCATCACCCCGAGTACTGGAACCTGGGCTGGGTGGGCTGTTCGCCGCTGGCGGCCGAGTACCAGAAGATGGTGGGCTCCATTGGCGATGCGGTGCGTTTCATGGAGACGCTGGCCGGCGCGCCCGTGCACAACCTCAACCGGGTGGACTTCTACACCTCGCACGAAGCGCTGTTGTTGCCCTATGAGGAGTCGCTGACCCGCCAGGTGCCACGCCAGCACGGCCACTTCAACCTGAGCACGCATTACCCGTGGATCGGCATGCGTACAGCGGCGCTGGATGGCGCGCATGTGGAATACCTGCGCGGCGTGCGCAATCCGATCGCGATCAAGGTCGGGCCATCGGTGCAGCCGGACCAGTTGCTGCGGCTGATGGATGTGCTCAATCCGGATGACGAGCCGGGCCGGCTGAGTTTCATCCACCGCATGGGGGCGGCGCAGATCGCCGAGAAGCTGCCGCCGTTGCTCGATGCGGTCAGCCGCGACGGGCGCCGGGTGTTGTGGGTCTGCGATGCGATGCACGGCAATACCGAAAGCACCAGCAACGGCTACAAGACCCGCCGCTTCGACAATATCCGTGGCGAGGTGGAATTGGCCTTCGATCTGCATGCCGCAGCCGGCACGCGTCTGGGAGGCGTGCATCTGGAGCTGACCGGGGAGGATGTGACCGAGTGCACCGGCGGCGCACGCGAGTTGACCGAGCGTGATCTGGAGCGTGCCTACCGCTCCACTGTCGATCCGCGGCTGAACTACGAACAGTCGCTGGAAATTGCCATGGCGATCGTGCGCAAGCAGGAGCAGTCCGCCCCGTGAGTGGCGCCCGTCGGACTCAGTGCCGGCGGGCCGGCGCGGCGGGGCTGGCGGAAAACGCCGGTGGCCGCCGGGCCTGGGTGAGCTGTTCATAGGCGTAGCCCAGCGCCAGCAGCTTGGGCTCGCTCCAGGCCGTTCCCATGAACAGCAGCCCCAGCGGCAGGCCATTGGCGTGCCCCATCGGCACGCTCAGGCTCGGATAGCCGGCCACGGCTGCGGCGCTGTAGCTGCCGCCGGGGAACGCATCGCCTTGGCCGGGCGTGGTCAGCCATGCGGTGCCGGTAGTCGGGGCGATCAGTGCATCCAGCCGGTCTGCCTGTAGGGCGGCATCGATCCCCTGCGGACCAGCAAGACGTCGTGCGCGGGTGCGGGCGGCGATATAGGCCGGATCGGTGAGGGGGCCCTGGCGGGCGGCCTGCTCCAGCAGATCCTGGTCGAAGTGCGCCATTTCGCGTGCGGCATGTTCGTAATTGAAGGCGATCAATTGTTCCAGCGTGCGGATCGGCGCCTTGGCGGTGCCGAGGTAACGCTCCAGCCCGGCCTTGAATTCATACAGCAGCAGGGTCTGCTCGTCCTGCTCCCACTGGCCCTCGGTAGGGATGCGGGTTTCGATGACCGTGGCACCGGCATCGCGCAGGGCGGCGATGGCCTGGGCGAACACTGCGGCGATCTCAGGCTGTTCGACCAGGGCGGGGTGCAGTACGCCTATGCGGGCTCCGCGCAGGGCGTCCGGGTGCAGGCGGGCATGGTAGTCGTACACCGCCCGGCCGGGCATGGTCGCGGTCGCCGGGTCGGCGCCGTCGCGGCCGGCCAAGATGCCCAGTAGGATGGCGCTGTCGGCGACGCTGCGGGTCATCGGGCCGGCGGTGTCCTGGCTGAAAGAGATCGGTACGATGCCGCCGCGGCTGACCAGTCCCACGGTCGGCTTGAGTCCGACGATCCCGTTCACTGCCGCCGGACAGGCGATGCTGCCGTCGGTTTCGGTGCCCACGGCCGCCACGGCCAGGTTGGCCGCCACCGCCACCGCGCTGCCGGCGCTGGAGCCGCAGGGATTGTGGCTCAGTGCGTAGGGGTTGCGGGTCTGGCCGCCTACCGCGCTCCAGCCGGAAGTGGAGCTGCTGGAGCGGAAGTTGGCCCATTCGCTGAGATTGGTCTTGCCCAGGATCACCGCGCCGGCCTCGCGCAGCCGCTGCACCACAAAGGCGTCCTCGTCGGGGTGGAATGAGCGCAGCGCCAATGAGCCGGCGGTGGTGGCCATTGGCGTGGCGTCGATATTGTCCTTGAGCAGGATCGGCAAGCCATGCAGGGGGCCGCGGATACGGCCGCTGCGCCGCTCGGCATCGCGCTGGGCAGCCTCGCGGCGGGCGGCGGGGTTGATCAGCAGTACCGAGCGCAGGCGTGGGCCGCTGCGGTCCAGGCTGGCGATCCGCTGCAGGTAGGCTTCGGTCAGGGTGACGCTGTCCAGCTCACCGCGGGCCATCAGCGCTTGCAGATCGTCGATGCGGGCTTCGGCATAGGCGAATGGCGCCACGGGGGCGTCGGCGGGTACTGGCGTGCGTGTGCAGGCGCTGCCCAGCAGCAGGGTCAGGGCGGTCAGCAGGAAGGGCTGGGAGCGGCGCGAGGGGGTGTCCATCTGCGCAGGCTAGCCAGCCGGCAGGGGGCTTTGCAAATGCCGCGCTCAGTCGAGGTGGCGCTTGCGGATATCCCGTGCCAGCACCCAGACCACCAGTACGTTGACTGCCAGCAGCAGCCACGACGCCCAGCCGGGGTGTTTGACGATGGCGTACAGATCCAGTGGCAGATACAGCGCCGCGGAGATGCAGCCCAGCCACGATGCCCACGCATGGGCGCGCCACAGCCCCCACGCTTCCACGGCACGCAGCAGGCCATAAGCGGCCAGTACGGTGGCGGCGAGGTGGACGGTATCGGGAGTGATCTGGCCGAGCAGCGAAGAGAATGATCCGTGCTCGGGATCGCCGCCAAGGCGCAGGATCAGGGTGTTGATGACGGTGCGCAGCGGGGCGGGCCCGGACACTTCCAGGCCGGCCGCGGCGAGAAAGGCCGCAAGGGCCTTTCCCGCTTCCAGCAGCGCGATGGCTGCCAGGCCCGGATGCGCATGCGGATCCGGGTTGTAGGGCGACGTGCCGGTCAATGCAATCAACCGGCGCGCGAGGCCTTCTTGCGGTCGCTTTCGGTCAGGAACTTCTTGCGCAGGCGGATTTCCTTCGGGGTGACTTCGACCAGCTCGTCGTCCTCGATGAAGTCCAGTGCCTGCTCCAGCGTGTACTTGATGGCCGGGGTCAGCTTGATCGCGTCATCCTTGCCCGACGCGCGCATGTTGGTCAGCGGCTTGGTCTTGATTGCGTTGACGGTCAGATCGTTGTCCTTGGAGTGGATACCGATCAGCTGGCCTTCGTACACGTTGTCGCCTTCGGCGGCGAACAGCTTGCCGCGCTCTTCCAGCGGGCCCAGCGCGTAGG
Organism: Stenotrophomonas sp. STEN014; assembly: GCF_056760315.1. Lineage (NCBI taxonomy): Bacteria > Pseudomonadati > Pseudomonadota > Gammaproteobacteria > Lysobacterales > Lysobacteraceae > Stenotrophomonas > Stenotrophomonas sp. STEN014. The sequence goes on from NZ_JBRREN010000002.1 coordinate 191,558, forward strand.
CCGGGGTGGCGCCCGGGGCGTTGGCGATCATCACGCCGTTCTGGCGCTTGGCGATGGCGCCCTGTTCCTTCGGGCCATAATGGTCGAACACGTGGAACAGCAGGCCCGAACCCTGGGTCAGGGTCTTGAACTCGTTCTGGAAGCCGATCAGGCCGCGGGCCGGAATCATGTAGTCAAGGCGCACACGGCCCTTGCCGTCGGCTTCCATGTTCTTCAGCAGGCCCTTGCGGATGCCCAGCTTCTCCATCACGCCGCCTTGGTGCTGTTCTTCGATATCGACGACCAGCTGCTCGATCGGCTCCATCATCTGGCCGTCGATTTCCTTGATGATCACTTCCGGGCGCGACACGGCCAGTTCGTAGCCTTCACGGCGCATGGTTTCGATCAGCACCGACAGGTGCAGCTCGCCACGGCCGGAGACCAGGAACTTGTCTGCATCTTCCAGCTGCTCGACCTTCAGTGCCACGTTGTGCACGGTCTCGCGCTCCAGACGCTCCTTCAGCTGGCGGCTGGTCAGGAACTTGCCGCCGGACAGGTCCTTGTTGCCGGCGAACGGCGAGTTGTTGACCTGGAAGGTCATGGAGATGGTCGGCTCGTCGACGGTCAGTGCCGGCAGCGCTTCCGGGGCATCCGGGTGGCAGATGGTGTCGGAGATGGTCAGTTCCTGGATGCCGGAGATGGCGACGATGTCACCGGCCTCGGCCTCTTCGACTTCCACCCGCTCCAGGCCCATGAAGCCCAGCACCTGCAGCACCTTGCCGTTGCGCTTCTTGCCTTCGCGGTCGATCACGGTGACCGGCATGTTCTTCTTCAGCTTGCCGCGCTGGATGCGGCCGATGCCGATCACGCCGACGAAATTGTTGTAGTCCAGCTGGCTGATGCGCATCTGGAACGGGCCTTCCGGATCCACGTCCGGCACCGGCACGTACTTCATGATCGCTTCGAACAGCGGGGTCATGTCGCCCGAACGCACGGTGTCTTCCAGGCCGGCGTAGCCGTTCAGACCCGAGGCGTAGACGATCGGGAAGTCCAGCTGCTCATTGGTGGCGCCGAGCTTGTCGAACAGGTCGAACACCTGGTCGATCACCCACTCCGGACGCGCGCCCGGGCGGTCGACCTTGTTGACCACGACGATCGGCTTGAAGCCCATCGCGAAGGCCTTCTGGGTGACGAAACGGGTCTGCGGCATCGGGCCGTCCATCGCGTCGACCAGGATCAGCACCGAGTCGACCATCGACAGCACGCGCTCCACTTCGCCACCGAAGTCGGCGTGTCCGGGGGTGTCGACGATGTTGATGCGGTTGCCGTTCCACTTGATGGCCGTGTTCTTGGCCAGGATGGTGATGCCGCGTTCCTTTTCTTGGTCGTTGCTGTCCATCACGCGCTCGGCGAGCACCGTGCGCTCGGACAGCGTGTCGGAGTTCTTGAGCAGGCAGTCAACCAGGGTGGTCTTGCCATGGTCCACGTGAGCGACGATGGCGATGTTGCGAAGATTTTCGATAGACATGCGAAAGACGGCCAGCCGGCGCCGTGAATTGGGGAAAAGAGTTCAACATTATACCGGTATGTGGCCCCATCGCGAAAAGTACCTGTGAAATCGACCGGACCGGGGGTTCAGCTGGCACCGGCAGAGGTGACGGCCGCAGGGGCAGCGCCGGGTGCGGGGGCGGGTGTATCCTATGGGGCTAGCGAAAATGTCTTCTCCCACAAGGATTCCCATGTCCCTGATCGCCCATTTCGACACCTCCCGCGGCCCCATCAAGGTCGAGCTGTTCGCCGATAAGGCCCCGCTGACCGTGGCCAACTTCGTCAACCTGGTCAAGCATGGCTTCTACGACGGCCTGATCTTCCACCGCGTGATCGCCGATTTCATGATCCAGGGCGGCTGCCCGGAAGGCTCCGGCCGCGGCGGCCCGGGCTACCGGTTCGAGGACGAGACCAAGAACGGCGTACGCCATGATCGCGGCGTGCTGTCCATGGCCAATGCCGGCCCGTCGACCAACGGCAGCCAGTTCTTCATCACCCACATCAAGACCGATTGGCTCGATGGCAAGCACACCGTGTTCGGCAAGGTGCTCGAAGGCATGGATGTGGTCGACAGCGTGGCCATGGGCGACGTGATCAACAAGATCACCCTCGAGGGCGACGCCGAGGCGGTGCTGGCCGCCAAGGCCGACCGCGTGGCCGAGTGGAACAAGATCCTCGCCGCCTGATTCCTTTCGACGGCCACCCTTCATCCGGTGGCCGTTTTTGATCCGGCCGTCGTGCCTGGCACGGCGACCTGCGCAGACTCTCACCCCACACGCTTTATCAAGCAGAGGAAATCCCCCATGAAGACTCCTGTACGTGTTGCCGTCACCGGCGCCGCCGGCAATATCGGTTACGCCCTGCTGTTCCGCATCGCCTCCGGCGAAATGCTGGGCAAGGACCAGCCGGTCATCCTGCAGCTGCTGGAAATCGACAACGAAAAGGCCCAGGCCGCCCTGCAGGGCGTGGTCATGGAGCTGGAAGACTGCGCGTTCCCGTTGCTGGCCGGCGTGGTGACCACCGCCGATCCGCTGGTGGCCTTCAAGGATGTGGACGTCGCCCTGCTGGTCGGCGCGCGTCCGCGCGGTCCGGGCATGGAGCGCAAGGACCTGCTGCTGGAAAACGCCAAGATCTTCACCGTGCAGGGCAAGGCCCTGAACGCCGTCGCCAAGCGTGACGTGAAGGTGCTGGTGGTCGGCAACCCGGCCAACACCAATGCCTACATCGCCATGAAGTCGGCCCCGGACCTGAACCCGAAGAACTTCACCGCCATGCTGCGCCTGGACCACAACCGTGCGCTGAGCCAGCTGGCCGCCAAGACCGGCAAGACCGTGGACAGCTTCGAGAAGTTCACCGTGTGGGGCAATCACAGCCCGACCATGTACCCGGACTACCGCTTCGCCACCACCGGCGGCGCCAAGGTTGCCGAGCTGATCAACGACCAGGAATGGAACGCCAATACCTTCATCCCGACCGTCGGCAAGCGTGGCGCGGCGATCATCGCCGCCCGTGGCCTGTCCTCGGCTGCGTCGGCCGCCAATGCCGCCATCGACCACGTCCATGACTGGGTGCTGGGCAGCAACGGTAAGTGGGTGACCATGGGCGTGCCGTCCGACGGCTCCTACGGAATCCCGGAAGGCGTCGTGTTCGGCTTCCCGGTAACCACCGAGAACGGCGAGTACACCATCATCAAGGATCTGCCGATCGATGACTTCTCGCAGAAGTACATCGACATCACCCTGAACGAACTGGAAGAAGAGCGCGCCGGCGTTGCCGACCTGCTGTAAATCCACACGTGTGATGGTGTGACCGACGGGGAAGCTTGGGCTTCCCCGTTTTTTATTGTTTTTCCGGTTCGAAGCGACGCTGTTGCGTTGCTCGCATGTGAGTTGTCATGAGCCCTGATATCAGCGTGCATCACCTGGACGCGCAGCTGCTGGTGGCGGAAAAGCCGGCCGGGCTGTTGTCCGTGCCCGGGCGCCTGCCGGAGAACCAGGATTGCGTGATCGCCCGGCTGCAGCAGGTGTATCCGGAGGCCCTGACCGTGCACCGGCTCGACCAGGTGACGTCCGGGCTGATGCTGTATGCGCGCGGCAAGCCGATGCAGGCGGCGCTGTCGGGACTGTTCGAGCGGCGCCAGGTCGAAAAGTGCTATGAGGCGCTGCTGGAAGGGGAGGTGGCTGGCGAGGCCGGCGAGGTGGCCCTGCCCCTGATCTGCGATTGGCCGAACCGGCCGCGGCAGATCGTCGATTTCGAGGTTGGCAAACCGGCGCTGACGCGCTGGCGGGTGATCGGGCGCGATGCCGTCGCGCAGCGTACGCGGGTGGCGCTGGAACCGGTGACTGGCCGCAGCCACCAGTTGCGGGTGCATATGGCCAGCCTCGGCCATCCGATCGTCGGCGATGTGCTCTACGGCGCGGCTCTGGCCGAGCGGGTTGCGCTGCATGCCTGCGCGCTGGCTTTCGTGCATCCCGAATCCGGACAACCGCTGCGCTTCCGGTCACCGGCGCCGTTCTGAGTTCCGGGTGCTGGCGCCGGCTCAATGCCGCCCGGGGTTTTCCGGCATCGGTTGGGTGGTGTCCAGATCGTCCAGCAGTGACCAGACCACCTGGAGACCTTCCGGGTCCCGGCTCAGGGCGAATCGGGCCGGGGCGTTGTGTACCAGGCGGCTGCCCGGGGCGGGAGTGAGGTAGAGGTCACGCGCATCGATCACCGTGCGGGCAGAGCGTGCGCCCAGATCGCCGATATCGGTGATGCGGCCCCCTTCGCCGCTGAGGGCATGCTCGAACTCCACCAGGATGTCGGCGCGTGCCGGTGCCACGCCCGGGCTGGCGAGGGTGGCGCCGCGGATCAGCAGATCGGGCCACACTTCGCCGTTCTCCGGCAGCCCGGTGTACAGATCGTGCGGCGCGCTGGCGTAGTCGCCGCTGGCGATGGCATCCAGCGCCACCAGCAGGGCGAGGAAGTTCAGTTCGCGCAGCTTCTGCTTCTGCGGATCGCCTTCGATGCCGCCGGATTCGATCAGCACGGTGCTGGTGCCCCAGTACGTCATCAGATCACCGAACGCGCGCGGGTTGAACTCGTCGTCCCAGCGCGCGATATGGCCGCCGATGCGCGGTTCCAGTGCGGCGCGGATCAGCGCCGAGACACCGATCGCGCGTCCGCGCACGTCATTGACTTCCCGCTGTTCGTTGAACGGCGGCGCGAGCAGGGCGATCGCGGTGCCACGTGCGGAGTCGCCCACGCGGTAGCCGGGACGCTGGTCATGCAGGTTGAAGCCGAAGGCCGGCTGCAGGCGATCACGGAGGGTCTTGAGCGCACGGGCTTCCGGCGAGGCCAGCGCGGCGGCATCGCGATTGATGTCGATGCCCTGCGCGTTGCGGCGCTGGAAGCGGGCCGCGCCATCGGGATTGAGGATCGGCACGACGTGCAGGCTCAGCTGCCGGCGCAGGCGATCTGCCAGCGGATGCGCCGGGGATTGGCCGAGAAAATGGAACAGATCGGCCAGCGCCATGCTGGCGGTGCTTTCATCACCATGCATCTGCGACCAGAGCAGGACGCGGGTCGGGCCGTCTCCCCAGTGCACATGGCGCAACGGGCGGCCCTCGGCGCTGTAGCCGATCGGCTCTACCCGAAAACCGGCCTCCGTCGTCAGCAGCGGGGTGGCGATTTCCCACCAGTGCTCCGCAGTGAAGATGCGCGAGGACAGACCATCGACGTGGTGGCGGGAATAGTCGGCCTCCACAATGGCCAGCCATGCCGGCGGTGGCGGCAGCTCGGCTGGTGAGCTGGCAGTTGCCGGCGCGGCGGACGCGACGTGGGGAAGCAGCATCAACATCGCGAGCATCAACGCAGGTCGGATCATGGGCACGGCAACGAACAGCGAGGCCGGCAGCGTCGGCGAGTGTGGGGCCCGGTGTCAATGGCGCTGCGCTAGTAACTGCTGGGCATATCCTGGCGCCGCTTCCGGGGCCCATCTCATCGGCCACGCCGGTGTCACGCGCACGGCGCTGGCGCGTTGACCGGTGTTCGGTGACGTCGCTTGCGGGCCGCAAGCCGTGCAAGCGGGCTGGCATTGCAGGCAACGGCAGCGCGGAAAAGACAGGGGCAGTGTGGTTGCAGGATCGGGTCATGCCGGAAAGCCGCTGTCGCCCGCGTCGGGGACGGTGCGACGGCTTTGACTGGGGCCGCACCTGCCCGTGTCTGGCAGGCCTCCTACGACCAATGTCGGAAGGAGCGGGGCACTGGCGCGGACTATGCTCGGATCAAACGCGCAGGTGCCGGAGGATGTCGTGCAGTACGAGCAGATCTACCGCCGTTCCATCGAAGAACCGGAGAGCTTCTGGGCCGAAGAGGCCAAGGCGATCCATTGGCATCGCCCGCCGCAGCAGATCCTGGACTATTCCAACCCGCCGTTCCGGCGCTGGTTTGTCGGTGGGGAAACCAACCTCTGCTACAACGCGGTGGACCGGCATCTGCCCGCGCGCGGCGATCAGCTCGCACTGGTCGCCATCTCGACCGAAACCGATGTCACCCGCGAGATCACCTACCGCGAGCTGCATCGCGAGGTGAATGCCTTCGCCGCGGTGCTGCAGACGCTCAATGTCGTTCGTGGCGACCGCGTGGTCATCTATATGCCGAACATGGCCGAGGCGGTGTTCGCGATGCTGGCCTGCGCGCGCATCGGCGCGGTGCATTCGGTGGTGTTCGGTGGTTTTGCCGCGCACAACCTGGCGCTGCGGATCGACGACGCCACGCCCAAGCTGCTGATCACCGCCGATGCCGGCATGCGCGGTGGCAAGGTCATTCCTTACAAGGCAATGGTCGATGCGGCCTGCGCCGAAGCCCAGTCACCGCCGCCGAAAGTGCTGATCGTTTCGCGCGGGCTGGATGCGGCCCAGCCGCGCATCGCCGGCCGCGATGAAGACTATGCCGCGCTTCGCGCGCAGGTCGGTGATGCGGAAGTGCCGGTGGTGTGGCTGGAATCCAACGAGCCCAGCTATCTGCTCTATACCTCCGGCACCACCGGCAAGCCGAAAGGCGTGCAGCGTGATGTCGGTGGCTACGCGGTGGCGATGGCGCAGTCCATGCGCACGGTGTTCGACTGCGCGCCGGGGCAGGTGATGTTCTCCACCTCCGATGTCGGCTGGGCGGTGGGGCATTCCTACAACGTCTACGGCCCGTTGATCGGCGGCTGCACCTCGCTGCTGTACGAGGGCCTGCCGACCACGCCGGACGCCGGCATCTGGTGGGCGCTGTGCGAGCAGTACGGAGTGCGCACGATGTTCTCCTCCCCCACCGCGATCCGGGTGCTGAAGAAGCACGACGTGGACTTCATCGACCGTCACGACCTGTCCGAGCTGAAGTACCTGTTCCTGGCCGGCGAACCGCTGGACGAACCCACCGCGCAGTGGATCAGCGGCGCGCTGCGCAAACCGGTGATCGACAACTACTGGCAGACCGAGACCGGCTGGCCGGCGTTGACCCTGCTGCCGGGTCTGGAGATGAAACCGGTCAAGTTCGGCTCACCCGGCTTCCCCAACCTCGGCTACCGGATGAAGATCATCGACGAGCAGAGCGGTGCCGAAGTGCCCGCCGGACAGAAGGGCGTGCTGGTGATCCAGCCGCCGTTGCCGCCGGGCTGCATGAGCACCGTCTGGAAGGACGATGCGCGTTTCCTCAAAAGCTATTTCAGCCACTTCAACGAACTGCTCTACAGCTCGCTGGACTGGGCCATCCGCGACGCCGACGGCTACACCTTCATCCTCGGGCGCACCGACGATGTGATCAATGTCGCCGGGCACCGGCTGGGCACGCGCGAGATCGAGGAGGCCATCGCCAGCCATCCGCGCGTGGCCGAGGCGGCGGTGATCGGCGTCCATGACGAGCTGAAGGGGCAGGTGCCGCTGGTGTTCGTCACCCTCAAACAGGCCGCGGCCGAGGACGAGGTGCCGCGGCTGGCAGCGGAAATGCTGCAGGCGGTGACCGCCTCGCTGGGGGCGGTGGCGCGGCCGGCGCAGGTCCATATCGTCCATTCACTTCCCAAGACGCGTTCGGGTAAGCTGCTTCGGCGTTCGCTGCAGGCCCTGGCCGAACGGCGCGACCCGGGGGATCTGTCCACACTGGATGATCCGGGCGCACTGGAGGAAATCCGTCGCGCACTGGGGACATAGCGCCGCCGGGCTGGCAGGCAGCAGCGATCGCAAGGGGGCGGTACGCAGGCAGGTGCGGTGATCCGGGGCGGGGGCCCCGGCGCGCGCGATGCGTGCCGTGTTGGCGATGCATCACATGTGGGAGGGGGAATGGCATTCATCTATGCCAAGACGGCCGCTGGCCGTCGTGAGATCGAAGACCGTGGGCTGCGTCTGGCGCCGGCGTTGCGCTCGGTGCTGCTGCTGGTCGATGGCCAGCGCGATGAGCATGAACTGTCGCAGATGGCGCAGGGCCTGCGTGCACCCGGGGATGTTCTGGTGCAACTGGCGTCGCTGGAGCTGATCGAAGCGGTGGGCGGCAGTGCCGAGATCAAACCGGCGCTGCCGGTGACCACGCAGCTGGGCGATGATCCGTTGCGCTACCAGCAGCTGCGCGACTGGATGGCCGAATCGGTGCGCAAGCACCTGGGGCTGAAAGGCTATCTGATCCAGTTGAAGATCGAGCGCAGCAAGACCGCGGTCGCACTGGAGCAGCTGTGGCCGGAACTGGCCGGTGCGTTGGGCAAGGCCAAGAGCCCGGCCTTTGCCACCCGCTGGCTGGAGGAAACCCGCGCGCTGGTGTTGGGCTGAGGCGGGCCTGAAACGCCCACGGCCGCCAGCGTGAGGCCGGCGGCCGTGGTTTTTCAGGCGGCGGTGTGCATGCCGTCCGCAGCGCTCCGGCCGGTCAGACCAGACCTTCAGCCTTCAGGGCGGCCTGCACCGCCGGATCGGCCTGCATGCGCTGCTCGAAGCGGTCCAGTGCATCCATGCCGGCCAGGTCGAGCTTCAGCCCGCGCGCCCAGCGCAGCGTTACATAGGTGTAGGCATCGGCGATGGACGGACGCGGCGTGCCGCCGAGCCAGTCCACCTGCGCCAGGCGGTCGTTCACCCGCTGGTACAGGGCCTTGAGCCTGTCGCGCGCGTTCTGCTGGGTGCGGGCGATCACCGCCTCGTCTTCCAGATACCGGGTCGAACCGAAGATCGGGTAGTACACCGGGTGCAGATCGGCGTTGACGAAGGACAGCCAGCGGTTCACTTCGGCGCGGGTGCGCGGCTCGCTGCCACCGTCCAGGCCGGCGGCCGGCGCCTTGTCGCAGATGTAGTGCAGGATCGCCGCGTTCTGGGTCAGCACCCAGCCGCCGTCTTCCAGCACCGGCACCGCGCCGGAAGGATTCATCGCCAGGAACTCGGGCGACTTCATGGTCGGCATATCCACGATCTGGACTTCAAACGGCAGACCGGACCAGATCAGCGCGATATGGTCGGCCAGCGAGCAGGCGCCGGGCTTGGTGTAGAGCTTCATGGGAATCCTGTCGAAGGGATGGGACTCCGCATTATCGCTACAAGCGCGCTGCCCTTTGTGGCCATGCGTAGCACAGACAGTGCGCCACGCGTTCAATCTGCTCAGGAGTTGCGGGGCTTGAGCGACTGCACCTTATAGAAGGTGTGGCCGCCGATGACCGCGACCTGGTAGGCGTTGCGCCAGCTCGGGCTGGCGATGGCATGGGCGGCGAAATGGCTGGCGCCGGGCACGATCTCCTTGCGTTCGCCCACGGGCAGTGCCCAGTTGCGCTCGGCGGCAAAGGCCACGTCAACGGCTTCCGCCCAGGCATCGTTGTTGCGCAGCTGGGTGCCGGGGGCGACCAGGGTCGGGGCGAACTGCTTGCGCGCGGTCACCACCTGGCACATCGAGTCGCCCCACAGGCCGCTGTCCAGCCGCCGCAGGGCGACTTCGGCCACGGCCTGCTGGCCGCGCAGGGTCTGGTCGCGGGCTTCCAGATAGACGGTGGTACTCAAGCACAGCGAATCGGCAGCCGGCTGCGGCAACATCTGCGACAGCCAGAGAATCCAGGCCAGTTTCATAAATCTCCTTGCTCCGTATGGGCCCGCGGCAACCTGCTCCGGGAATGGAGCAGAACGGCACGTCGGACTTGGCGTTATGGGGAGGCGGCCATGGCATCGGGGCCGCCCCGTGGGCGGCTCTCCATCAGATGGGGAGGACCGCGCCTGGCTCACCGGGACTGGGGGTGAGCGAGAAGTGCGCGCAAGGTAGGGGGCGAATCCAAAACTCATCCTGAACGTTATTTCTTGACATTCAGGTTTGCATCTGAAGCCGAATGGGCGCCGGTTTTGCGTATTCACATTTTGGGCGGGCGCCACGCAGCACGGCGCGGAGGCCCGGATTTCCCCATTTCAGCGGTGAAAATGCGTGATGCGCATCGCGTTTCCAGCGCTATAAGCCGCTCAAACAGACCGACTGCCGGCGCCGGCCCCATCGGCCGCGCCCGCCGGCAAGGGTGCCGTCCGCCGCGTGCTCAGAGCGCGGCCGCCAGGCGGCTGCCTTGGTCGATCGCGCGTTTGGCATCCAGCTCGGCGGCCACGTCGGCGCCGCCGATGATGTGCACCGGGCGACCGGCCGCGCGCAGTGCATCGGCCAGATCCCGGCGCGGCTCCTGGCCGGCGCAGACCACCACGGTGCCCACTTCCAGCAGCTGCTCGCTGCCGTCCACGCGGATGCGCAGGCCGCTGTCGTCCACGCCCAGATATTCGACCCCGCCGAGCATCTGCACGCCCTTGGCCTTGAGCGTGGCGCGGTGGATCCAGCCGGTGGTCTTGCCCAGTCGCGCACCGGGCTTGCCGGGGCTGCGCTGCAGCAGCCAGACCTGGCGCGCGGCGGGCGCGGGCTGCGGCCGGGCCAGTGATCCGCGGGTTTCGAAGTTGGCATCTACGCCCCATTCGGCCATCCAGCGGGTCGGGTCCAGCGCCGGGGACGGCCCTTCATGCACCAGGAACTCGCCAACGTCGAAGCCGATGCCGCCAGCGCCGATGATGGCCACCTTGTCGGCGGCCTTGACCCGGCCCAACAGCACATCCAGATAGCTGACCACCATCGGGTGGTCAGCGCCGGGGAAGCTGGCCTTGCGCGGGGTGATACCGGTGGCGATGACCACCTCGTCGAAGCCGCTCAATGCCTCGACATCGGCGCGGGTGTTCAAGCGCACATCGACCCCGGTTTCGGCCAGCTGATGGCGGAAGTAGCGCAGCGTCTCGTGGAATTCCTCCTTGCCGGGGATGCGCTTGGCCACGTTGAACTGGCCGCCGATCTCGCCGGCCGCATCGAACAGGGTCACCTGATGGCCGCGCTCGGCGGCCACGGTGGCGCAGGCCAGCCCGGCCGGGCCGGCGCCGACCACCGCAACACGCTTGGGCGCGCTGGTCGGCAGGTAGACCAGCTCGGTTTCATGCGCGGCGCGGGGATTGACCAGGCAGCTGGCGCGCTTCTGCTGGAACACGTGATCCAGACAGGCCTGGTTGCAGGCGATGCAGGTGTTGATCGCCTCCGGCTTGCCGGCGCGGGCCTTGGCCGGCCATTGCGGATCGGCCAGCAGCGGCCGCGCCAGCGACACCATGTCGGCGCCGCCGCCGGCGAGGATCCCTTCGGCCACGTCGGGCATGTTGATGCGGTTGGTGGCGATCAGTGGAATGCCCACGTACGGCTTGAGTTTGGCGGTGACGCCGGCAAACGCGGCGCGCGGTACCGAGGTGGCGATGGTTGGGATGCGCGCCTCGTGCCAGCCGATACCGGAGTTGATCAGGGTCGCGCCAGCCGCTTCGATCGCCTTGGCCTGCTGCACGATCTCTTCCCAGTTGCTGCCGTCCTCGACCAGGTCCACCAGCGACAGCCGGTAGATGATGATGAAGTCCGGGCCGCAGGCCTCACGGATGCGACGCACGATCTCCACCGCAAAGCGCATGCGCTTGGTCGCGTCACCGCCCCAGGCATCGCTGCGGCCGTTGGTGCGCGGGGCGATGAACTCGTTGATCAGATAGCCTTCCGAGCCCATCACCTCCACGCCGTCATAGCCCGCCTCGCGCGCGTACTTCGCAGCACGGGCGTAGTCGGCGATATGCCGTTCCACGCCACCGGACGACAGCGCGCGCGGCGTGAACGGATTGATCGGTGCCTTCAGTTTCGACGGTGCCACCTGCAACGGATGGTAGCCGTAGCGGCCGGCATGCAGCAGCTGCAGGCAGATCTTCGCGCCATGCGTATGCACCGCCGTGGTCACCTGGCGGTGGCGGCCCACTTCCCATGGCCACGACAGCTTGCTGCCGAACGGCGCCAGCCAGCCCACCACATTCGGCGCGAACCCGCCGGTCACCAGCAGCGCCGCGCCACCGGCCGCGCGCTCGCCGAAATAGGCGGCCAGCTTGGGGAAATCGCGGGCATGGTCCTCCAGTCCGGTGTGCATCGAGCCCATCAGGATGCGGTTGCGCAGCCGGGTGAAGCCCAGGTCCAGAGGGGTGAACAGGTGTGGATAGGCGGTGTCGGTGGCGGGCGTCATGTGGGATACGCTTGCGTATGGAATGTGTCCATTCTTACTGCCAATCGGCCTGTTTCTCAATCGTTGCCAGCGTCGGGCGGCGTGGTGTGGTCAACGACCGTGGCATCTCCGGAAGAGTTTGCGCCGCCGGTGGGACGGCCTCCGTACGCTCTGTCGATGGCGGGCAGGTGCTGACGCGGTTCGCACGGCTGTACGCCCCCGCGCGCATGCCGCTGCCACGGGAAGTGCCGAAGCTGCCGGGTTGGCAGGGGTGTGCAGCCCGCAGGCACAAGGACCATTACCGGTACAGCCACCGCTGCCACGACACGCCATATGGCGGGGCAGGTGGCGCTGCGGGAAAGGGCATCTATGCCAGCCGGTGCTGGCTACACAGAGGCTGGGCCACGGACCTCATCGGGCCAGCGGGAGGTCGATCGGGCGCCGTTGCCGGTCGAACAGCGGCAACGTGAGCCCGCACAGCGGGCCGATCAGCAACGCGAAGACCAGCGTGCCCCAGCCGATATTCCCGCCCAGCCATCCGCCGATGAGCAGCGCGGTGGCCTCAATCAGTGTGCGCACCTGCCAGATCGCCCGGCCGGTACGTGCGTGCAGGCCGGTCATCAGGCCGTCGCGGGGGCCGGGGCCGAAACGCGCTCCTATATAGAGACCGGTGGCGGTGGCCATCAGCACCAGCCCGGCGGCAAACACCAGCAGTTGCCACCCCAGTCCGTTCACGGCTGGCAGCACGGTCAATCCGAGTTGCGCGCTGGGGCCGATCATCAGCACGTTCAGCAGCGTGCCCAACCCGGGCTTCTGTCGCAGCGGCCACCACATCAGCAGTACAGCGGCGCCGATCAGATTGGTGGCCAGGCCGAACGACAGACCGCTGCGGACGGCAATGCCCTGGCCCAGTACATCCCACGGCGCAATACCGAGGTTGGCGCTGATCATCAGCGCCGACGCGATGCCGAACAGGAACAGCCCCAGCAACAGCTGCAGCAGGCGCTTGGTGAACGTCAGGGTGGGCATCGGATGACAGGCGTGAGCGGCCCGCATTGCCGCGGGCCGGGTAAGGGCGATATGCACCGCCGTCAGGCCGGCGCATGCGGTGGTGGCGGTTCAGGGGCGCGGGATCAGTCCCAGCCCTCCAGGGCCAGTTTGCCGATGGTGCGGCCCGATTCCAGCAGCGCATGTGCCTCGCGCAGATTGGCCGCGGTGATCGGCCCCAGGCGCCGGGTCAAGGTCGTGCGCAACTCGCCGGCATCGATCAGGCTGGCCGCACGGGTGAGGATGCGGTGCTGCTCGACCATGTCGGCGGTGCGGAAGCGTGCGCGCGCGAACATGAATTCCCAGTGGATGCCGATGCACTTGGCCTTGTAAGGATCGCCGATGTGCAGCTCCCCCTTGGGTTCGACCACCAGGCCGACGTGACCCTGCGGCGCCAGCAACTGACCGAGCTGTTGCCAGTAGTGGTCGGTGTCGGCCAAGTTGAGCGCGGCATCCACCTGTGCAATGCCCAGCGCCTGCAACTGCGGCGCCAACGGCTGGCGATGGTCGATCACATGATCGGCCCCCATCTGCCGGCACCAGCTGCGGGTTTCCTCGCGCGAGGCGGTGGCGATGACAGTGAAGCCGGCATGGCGGCCCAGCTGGATCGCCATCGAGCCGACACCGCCGGCCCCACCGATGACCAGCAAGCTGCGGCCGCAATGGCGCTTGCCATCGAGCTGGAACGGCATGCGCTGGAACAGCAGCTCCCACGCGGTCAGCGTGGTCAGCGGCAGCGCGGCGGCTTCAGCGAAATCCAGCGTGGCGGGTTTGCGCCCGATCAGGCGCTCGTCCACCAGCTGCAGCTGGGCGTTGCAGCCCGGGCGGGTGACATCGCCGGCGTAGTAGACCTCGTCGCCCGCTTCAAACGCGGTCGCCTCCGGTCCCACGGCCACCACAATGCCGGCCGCATCGAACCCCAGCACCTTTGGCTGACGCTCTTCGCCGGGCCTGGGCGCGCGCAGCTTGGTATCGACAGGGTTGACCGAAACCGCCTGCACACTGACCAGCACATCCTGGCCTTGGGGAGCGCCCGGATCAGGCAGATCGACATCTTCCAGCGAGGCGGGATCGACGATGGGGAGATAGCGGCTCAGGCCAACAGCTTTCATGCGGAAAAGTTCCGTCGCAGTGGGGGCAGGGACATGATACGCAGTGGACTGTTCAGCTGCCGCTTACGCAGGGATTCGACACTGAATTTCAAGGGCTTGCATGGCAAAAGGACCCTGCGCTGCAGCAATTGGCCGGGAGCCCTTGTCAAGGCTCGATCTTGCGGGGTTTGACGAAGCTGTATACGGTGCGCTCAGCCGGAAGCGTACGGACTGGATGGCCGTGCAAATTGTTACGCAGCCGTTAACATCGTCTTCACGGCCCTGCGAATACTGTTTATCGCGATGGCGTGCGGAAACGGCCGTCTCTGAACGCGACGAATGAAATCGCTGTGCTGGACCATGCCTCTACCGGTTTCATACCCCCGAAACACAAGGAGTTGTATTCATGAATAAGAAGATTCTTACCGCCGCACTGCTGGGTGGTCTTGCATTCGCCCAGGCCGCTTCGGCCCAGGAATTCGATGATCGCTGGTACCTGACCGGTGCTGCTGGTTTCAACTTCCAGGACAACGACCGTGGCACCAACGATGCTCCGTTCGCAACCCTGGGTCTGGGCAAGTTCATCAGCCCGAACTGGTCGCTGGACGGTGAGCTGAACTACCAGAACCCGAACTTCGACAACAACCAGGATCTGAACTGGTCGCAGTACGGCGTTTCGCTGGACCTGCGTCGCCACTTCATCCAGGACGGCCGTGGCTGGAACCCGTACCTGCTGGCAGGTCTGGGCTACCAGAAGTCGGAAGAAGAATATGTGATCAACTCGGTCGACTCGCCGGCCCAGCGCAAGGACGGCAACCTGGCCGCCAAGGTCGGTGTGGGTCTGCAGACCACGTTTGAAAAGCGCGTCGCCGTGCGTGCCGAGCTGGCCTACCGCGCCGACTTCGACGACCAGAGCGTTGCTACCGCCGCAGCTGGCGACCAGCAGGATTGGTTCGGCGACGTGCTGGCTTCGGTCGGCGTCGTGATCCCGCTGGGCCCGGCTCCGGTCGCGGCGGTTGCTCCGGCTCCGGCTCCGGTCGCGCCGAGCTGCGCTGACCTGGACGACGACGGTGACGGCGTCAACAACTGCGACGACAAGTGCCCGACCTCGCAGCCCGGCCAGACCATTGGTCCGGACGGTTGCCCGGTGCCGGTGTCGATCGATCTGAAGGGCGTGAACTTCGACTTCGACAAGGCCACCCTGCGTCCGGACGCTGTTGCGATCCTGGGCGAAGCCGCCGAGATCCTGAAGCGTTACCCGGATCTGCGTGTTGAAGTGGCCGGTCACACCGACTCGAAGGGCACCGACGCGTACAACCAGAAGCTGTCGGAGCGTCGTGCTGCTGCGGTGTACGACTACCTGAAGGACAACGGTGTTGACACCTCGCGTATGGTCGGCCCGATCGGCTACGGCGAGAGCCGCCCGATTGCTCCGAACACCAACCCGGATGGTTCGGACAATCCGGAAGGTCGCGCCAAGAACCGTCGCACCGAGCTGAACGTCCAGAACTGATCGGACGCTACAGTTGAGACACAACAAGGCCCGGCATTGCCGGGCCTTGTTTTTTGTTTTGGCGGGACTTTTTCACCCCTGACTTGGCGGGGTGTGCGGCCGGCCACAGAACCGCTGGCAGAAGACGGTTGAAAGCACCCCGGTGCCTGCCTACACTCGCGACGTTCTCTTGTTCGAATGGAAGTCACCATGTTGCGTATCGCACTGGCCGGTGTGCTGGGTTTGGTTCTTGTTCCCGCCGCGCACGCCGCTGTCGATTGTTCGGCCAGCGCGGTGATGCCCGCGCCGCTGGCGGCGACGGTAGTCGCACCGGTGGCCTCGGAGCTGTACGCCCGCCAGGGGCAGCTGGGGATGCCCTCGGGGGTGCTCAGTTCCGGCTCCAGCGAGGGGCAGTCGCTGGACCAGGTGCTGATGCGCCTGCGGGTGGAAAGCTGCAACAACGTGGCCAGCGCGATACCGGCGCGCCCGGCGATCAACGCCAATGATCCGGCGGCGTACAAGCCGCAGACCGAGTTCGACAACACGCCGTGGCGTTTTGACATGAGCCAGAACGGCAAGCGCATGACCGCCGAGGAGTTCGATGCGTGGATGAAGGCGCGTGGCGTGCGCGTGGTCAAGGCACGTCCGGCTGCGGCGGAGGCTGCTGCGCCGGCCCAACCGGCAACCGAGGCCAAGTAAGGCGGCGGGAGCCCCTTCGCAATCACAGATGGCCTCCCGCAAGCACCCCCATAACTACAATGCCCGCCCTGGCAACAGGAGCGGGCATTTTGTTTCCGGCGCGTCACCGATCAGGCCGGTGGCCAACGCCGGGGGGCGTCACGGGCTGGCGCGGGTGCTGTCCAAGGCCGGTTTGTGTTCGCGCAGCGAGGCGGCGCGACGGATTCAGGACGGCCGGGTCAGCGTGGATGGACGGGTCATCCGCGACCCGGAATTTCCCATCATCCAGGGCGTTCACCGGATTGCGGCCGATGGGCAGCCGTTGACGGCAGCACGGCGGCTCTACCTGGCGCTGAACAAGCCGCGGGGGCTGGTCACCACGGTGAAGGACGAGCAGGGCAGGCAGACGGTCTATCGCTGCTTTGACGGAGCGGGATTGCCGTGGCTGGCGCCGGTCGGGCGCTTGGACAAGGCGAGTGAGGGCCTGCTTCTCTTCAGCAATGACCCGGAGTGGGCGGCGCGGTTGACCGACCCACTCACTGGACCGCTGAAAACCTATCGGGTACAGATCGATGGGATTCCGGATGCGGACCAGTTGGCAAGGATGCATCATGGCGTTGAGGACGCCGGCGAACATCTGGCAGCCCACAGCGCCAGGCTGTTGCGCCAGAACGGACGTACCGCCTGGTTGGAAATAGTGTTGGACGAAGGGCGCAACCGCCATATCCGGCGCCTGCTGCAGGTTCTTGGGTGGGAAGTGTTGCGGCTGGTGCGCGTGGCGATCGGCCCGGTCCAGCTCGGAGAGCTGGCAAAAGGGCAATGGCGCGAGCTGGCCGCGGAAGAGCTCCAGGCGCTGGCCGGCGGCAAGGGCCTGGCCAAGCAAGACGATTTTGTATCGGGTTCAAATAATTCAGTCGAATAGCTGGAGTTGTTGCAGGGGTTGATTAGACTGATCCCCTGTTTTCCGAGGTCATGGTCATGCACTCTTCCGCTCGCGTTTCCGCCATTGCCGTGTTGATGGCGTCTGTGGCATTTCTGGCCGGGTGCGCGTCCTCCGGCAAGCCGGCAGCCAAGGCCGAGGACAAGCCGGTCACGGTGACGGTGGATGCACCGGTGGCGCAGAAAGATGCGCAGGGCAATTACCGCTTCCTGATGCAGCAGGGCGAGAAGCGAATGAGCGCCGACCAGTTCGACGCGTGGATGAAGGCCAACGGTATCCGCGTGGCCAAGGGCGCGCCGGCGCCGGTGCCGGAAGCGGCCAAGCCGGCCAAGCGCGGCAAGAACTGAGCCGCTTGCCACGGGTACGAAAAAGGCGCCGGTGACGGCGCCTTTTCTGTTTCTACCCAGGCGGTGATCAGCCCTTGATCACGCCCAGCTCCAGGCCGATGCGGGTGAACGCGTCGATGGCGCGGTCCAGGTGGGCGCGGCTGTGCGCGGCGCTGATCTGGGTGCGGATGCGGGCCTGGCCCTTGGGCACCACCGGGAAGAAGAAGCCGATCGCGTAGATGCCTTCTTCCAGCAGGCGCTGGGCGAACTTCTGCGCCAGCGGTGCGTCGTACAGCATCACCGGGCTGATCGGATGCACGCCGGGCTTCACGTCGAAACCGGCGGCGGTCATCTTCTCGCGGAAATAGGCGGTGTTCTCGCGCAGCGTGGCGCGCAGGTCGTCGGCGGCGGCCAGCATCTCGAAGGCCTTGATGCCGGCGGCGACCACATGCGGCGGCAGCGAGTTGGAGAACAGGTAGGGGCGCGAGCGCTGGCGCAGCAGTTCGATCACCTCGGTGCTGGCGCAGGTGAAGCCGCCCAATGCGCCGCCCATGGCTTTGCCCAGGGTGCCGGTGATGATGTCGATCTTCTCCAGCACGCCCTTGACCTCGGCCGAGCCGCGGCCGGTGGCGCCGAGGAAGCCGGTGGCATGGCATTCGTCAATATGCACCAGCGCGTTGTACTTCTTGGCCAGCGCGGTGATTTCATCGAGCGGGGCGATGAAGCCGTCCATCGAGAACACGCCGTCGGTGGTGATCAGCTTGGTCTTGCAGCCGGCCGCGTCGGCGGCCTGCAACTGCGCTTCCAGATCGGCCATGTCGCAGTTGGCGTAGCGGAAGCGCTTGGCCTTGCACAGGCGAACGCCGTCGATGATCGAGGCATGGTTCAGGCTGTCGGAAATGACCGCGTCGTTCTCGCCCAGCAGCGGTTCGAACAGACCGCCGTTGGCGTCGAAGCAGGCGGCGTAGAGGATGGTGTCGTCCTTGCCGAAGAACTCGGCGATCTGCTTTTCCAGCTGCTTGTGCAGGTCCTGGGTGCCGCAGATGAAACGCACCGAGGCCATGCCGAAGCCATGGCTGTCCAGCGCGTCCTTGGCGGCCTGGATCAGGTCCGGGTGGTCGGCCAGACCCAGGTAGTTGTTGGCGCAGAAATTCAGCACCGTGCGGCCGTCGTCCAGGGTGATTTCGGCTGACTGCGGGCTGGTGATGATGCGTTCGGACTTGAACAGGCCCTGCGCGCGGATCGCGTCCAGTTCCTCGGCGTAATGCCGGGTGAGCGGGGAATCGGTCTGGAGAGAAGTCATGGCAGGGCCATACAAGCAGCTAAGGAATGGCCGATTTTAGCCGTCCGCCACCTTCGGCGCTGGCGTCATGCGCAAAGGCTATAAGCGGCGGGGCCGAAGTCATTTCTCCGCTCCGGTGTGCGCCTGCAGCATCGGCTGCCCACTCCCGGAAATAGTCCGCCGATGACCGCGTACCGTCCCCGATCCACAGCGCCGACCAGGAAGCGGTTGTCCCTCGGCCTGGCCGTGGCGGCGTGCGGGGCGTGGTCATCGGCCCCAGCGCAGACGCTGACGGTGGAACAGCTGCAGCAGCGTCTGGAACGTGTGGAACGTCTGGCCGGTGTCGCCAGCGGCGCCGAGGGTATCGCCCTGACCGATCTGGACCAGCGCCTGCGCATTTTCGAGCGCCGTCTGGAACTGCAGGAGGAAGAGCCCGAGGCCGCAGCCAGGGCTGCGCCGAGGATCGCCATCGACCAGAAGGGTGCGGCGTTCAAGTCCGGCGACGGCAACTACGAGCTGAAGCTGCGCGGCCTGTTGCAGGGCGATGCGCGGGTTTTCCTCGGCGACAGCAGCCAGAACGACACCTTCCTGCTGCGCACCGCACGGCCGACGCTGGAGGGCTCGCTGGGCCAGCGGGTAGCCTACCGTTTCACCCCGGAGTTCGCCGGCGACACTGCCAGCATCGTCGATGCCTATGCCGACCTGCGCTTCGATCCGGCCTACACGCTGCGGGTGGGCAAGTTCACCTCGCCGGTCGGCCTGGAGCGGCTGCAGTCCTCGGCCGCGCTGGTGGCTGTTGAGCGCGGGCTGGCCAGCGAACTGGCGCCCAACCGCGATCTGGGCGTGCAGCTGCAGGGCGAAGTGGCCACGGGCAGGTTCAGCTATGCGCTGGGCGTGTTCAACGGTGCGGTCGATGGCCGCGACGCGATCGCCAGCAATCCGGATGATGACTTCGAATATGCCGGCCGCGTGTTCTTCGAACCGCTCAAGGGCGGGGACAGCGGCTGGGCGGGGCTGGGCTTTGGCATCGGCACCAGCACCGGCGAAAAGCATGGCAGCGGCAACAACTTCCTGCCGCGTTATCGCACCCCGGGCCAGGCCACGTTCTTCGCCTACCGCAGCTCGGTGATCGCCGCCGGTGAACACCGCCGCTGGTCGCCGCAGGGCTGGTTCTACCGAAACGGGCTGGGTCTGCAGGCCGAGTACATCGCCTCGCGGCAGGCGGTAGCACGCGACGCACGTCGCAAGGAACTGGAGCACCACGCCTGGCAGGCCACCGCCAGCTATGTGCTTACCGGTGAGGAGGCCGGCTACCGCGGAGTGACGCCGTCACGGCCGTTGGGCGTCAATGGCGGGCTGGGCGCGTTGGAACTCACCGCGCGCTACGGCGAACTGCGGATCGATGACGCGGCATTCCCGCTCTACGCCGATCCGGCGGTCTCGGCCGCGCGGATCCAGTCCTGGACGCTGGGCGCGAACTGGTACCTCACCGCCAACCTGAAGCTGGCCACCAACTACCTGCACAGTCGTTTTGATGCAGCTGCCGGTGGCGCGACGTTGCCTGATGAAAAAGCCGTTTTCTCGCGCCTGCAAGTTTCCTCCTGACGGAGAGCCCCATGAAGCATTTTTTTGTTTCCCGCATCGCCAGCGCGGCACTGGCCTTCGGCCTGGCCGTGTCCGCCGGCCATGTGTTCGCGCGCGATGTGCAGCTGCTCAACGTCTCCTACGACCCCACCCGCGAGCTGTACCGTGATTACAACGCCGCCTTCGCCAGGCACTGGAAGCAAACCCGGGGCGACACCGTCAGGGTCGAAACCTCGCACGGTGGCTCGGGCAAGCAGGCGCGGGCGGTGATCGATGGCATCGAGGCCGACGTGGTGACGCTGGCGCTGGCCTACGACGTGGACGCGATCGCGCAGAAATCCGGGCTGATTCCCGCCAACTGGGAGTCGCGTCTGCCGGAAAACAGCGCGCCTTATACCTCGACGATTGTCTTCCTGGTGCGCAAGGGCAACCCCAAGGGCATCCGCGACTGGCCGGATCTGCTGCGCAGCGGCGTGTCGGTGGTGACGCCCAACCCGAAGACCTCCGGCGGCGCGCGCTGGAACTACCTGGCGGCCTGGGCTTATGGCGACCACATTTTCAAGGGTGACCGCGCCAAGGTGGTGAACTACATGCGTGCGCTGTTCCGCAACGTGCCGGTGCTCGATACCGGCGCGCGCGGGGCGACCACCACCTTCGTCCAGCGCGGCATCGGCGATGTGCTGCTGGCCTGGGAGAACGAGGCGTTCCTGGCGCAGGAAGAGCTGGGTCCGGACAAGTTCGAGATCGTGGTGCCGAAGCTGTCGATCTTGGCCGAGCCGTCGGTGGCGCTGGTGGACCGTAACGTCGACCGTCACGGTACCCGCGAGGTTGCGCAGGCCTACCTGCAGTACCTGTATTCGCCGGAGGGGCAGCGCATCGCCGCCCGCCACTACTACCGGCCGCGCCATCCCGAGCAGGCCGACCGTGCCGACATCGCACGCCTCCCGCCGGTGCAACGGGTGACCATCCAGCAGGCATTCGGCTCATGGGCCAAGGCCCAGTCCGAACACTTCGCCGATGGTGGTGTGTTCGACCAGATCCAGGCGGGCAAGTAAGAACGTGAGCGCCGTGTTGCAGACATCGGCCGCAGTGCCGCGACGCCGCCCCCGGGTGCTTCCGGGGTTTGGTTTGAGCATGGGCATCACCCTGACCTGGCTGGGACTGATCGTGCTGCTGCCACTGCTGGGTGTGTTCGCCAAGGCCGCCGGACTGGGGCCTGCGGGCATCTGGCAGATCTGGAGCGAGCCGCGGGTGCTGGCGGCGCTGCGGCTGAGTTTCGGCACCGCCGCCGCCGCCGCCGCCTTCAACACGCTGATGGGCACCTGGGTGGCATGGGTGTTCGTGCGCTACCGCTTTCCGGGCCGGCGCCTGTTCGATGCGGTGATCGACCTGCCGTTCGCGCTGCCCACCGCCGTGGCCGGCATCGCGTTGACCGCGCTGTACGGCGGCAACGGCTGGCTCGGGCAATGGCTGGAGCCGTTCGGGATCAAGGTCGCCTACACGCCGCTGGGCATCGTGGTGGCGCTGGTGTTCGTCGGCCTGCCGTTCGTGGTGCGGATCGTGCAGCCGGTGCTGGCCGAGGCCGAGCGCGAACTGGAAGAGGCCTCCGCCACGCTGGGCGCCAGCCGCCTGCAGACCCTCATGCGGGTGGTGCTGCCGGCGCTGTGGCCGGCGATGCTGACCGGGTTCGCGCTGGCCTTCGCCCGTGGCGTGGGCGAATACGGCTCGGTGATCTTCATCGCCGGCAATCTGCCGCACGTCACCGAAATCGCGCCGCTGCTGATCACCATCCGTCTGGAGGAGTTCGACTACGCCGGTGCCACCGCCATTGCCGCGGCGATGCTGCTGCTGTCCTTCGCGGTGCTGCTGGGAGTCAACACCCTGCAGGCGCGGCTGCAGCGGCGGGGGGCACGATGAGCGGATTGAGCATCGTCTCGGCGCAGGCGCTGCCCGTCACACCGGCCGGCCCCGTCGCGCGCACGCCCAGCGTCGTCACCGAGCCACGCTGGGTGCAGGGGCTGCTGATCCTCGGCGCGCTGGGCTTCCTGCTGTCGTTCCTGCTGCTGCCGCTGGTGCTGGTGTTCGCCGAGGCGTTACGCGGCGGTGTGCTGGCGTTCTGGAACGCGCTCAGTGATCCGGATGCGGTAGCGGCGCTGGGCCTGACGCTGACCGTGACCGCGATCGTGGTGCCGCTGAATCTGCTGTTCGGCGTGGCGGCGGCGTGGGCGGTGAGCAAGCACACGTTCCCCGGCAAGCGCTGGCTGGTGACCTTGATCGACCTGCCGTTCTCGGTTTCGCCGGTGGTGGCCGGGCTGGTGTTCATCCTGCTGTTCGGTCGCGACGGCTGGCTGTGGCCGCTGATCGAGGACGGCCTGCGCCTGCATCTGCCGGTGCTGGGCGAGGTGCTGCTGCAGCTGCCGCGCATTGTCTTCGCCATTCCCGGCATCGTGCTGGCCACCACCTTCGTCACGTTCCCGTTCATCGCGCGCGAGCTGATGCCGCTGATGGAGCAGCAGGGCCATGACGAGGAGCTGGCCGCGCTGACGCTGGGGGCGAGCAGCTGGCAGATGTTCTGGAAGGTGACCCTGCCCAACATCCGCTGGGGCCTGCTGTACGGCGTGCTGCTGTGCAGTGCGCGGGCGATGGGCGAATTCGGCGCCGTCTCGGTGGTGTCCGGGCATATCCGCGGGCGCACCAACACGCTGCCGCTGCATGTGGAAATTCTCTACAACGAATACGCCTACAGCGCGGCCTTCGCCTGCGCCTCGCTGCTGGCCGGCACCGCCTTGCTGACGCTGGTGGTCAAGTCTTTCCTGGAATGGCGCCACGGCGAATCGCTGGCCGCCATCCATCGCCGCTGAGGGCACCATGAGCATACGCATACAACACCTGGGCAAGCGCTTTGGCAGCTTCACCGCGCTGGAGGATGTGAGCCTGGATATCCGCCAGGGCGAGTTGCTGGCATTGCTGGGTCCGTCGGGCTCGGGCAAGACCACACTGCTGCGGACCATCGCCGGGCTGGAACATGCCGACAGCGGCCGCATCCTGTTCGATGGCGAAGATGCCACCGCGCTGAGCGTGCAGGCCCGCCGTGCCGGTTTCGTGTTCCAGCACTACGCGTTGTTCAAACATCGGGATGTGCGCGGCAACATCGCCTTCGGCCTGGAGGTGCGGCGCGGCGCCGGGCGCTGGCCCAGGGCGCGCATCGATGCGCGGGTGCAGGAACTGCTGTCGCTGGTGCAGCTGGACGGGTTGGGCGGGCGCTATCCGGCACAGCTTTCCGGCGGCCAGCGCCAGCGCGTGGCGCTGGCACGCGCGCTGGCGATCGAGCCGCGGGTGCTGCTGCTGGACGAGCCGTTCGGCGCGCTGGATGCCCAGGTCCGCCGTGAGCTGCGGCGCTGGCTGCGTGAACTGCATGACCGCACCGGGCTGACCACGGTGTTCGTCACCCACGACCAGGAAGAGGCGCTGGAGCTGGCCGACCGTGTGGCGATCCTCAACCGCGGCCGCATCGAGCAGCTGGGCACTCCGGCCGAGGTCTACGACCAGCCGGTGTCGCCGTTCGTCTACGGTTTTGTCGGCGAGGCCAACCGGCTGCCAGCGCAGTTGCTGGACGGCCGGCTGGCGGTGGGTGGCGTCAGTCTGGCCGCGCCCTCGACCAGCACCGCGGGTGCGGTGGAAATCTATGTGCGACCGGAGGATCTGGCAGTGGGCGAGGGCGGCTGGCCGGCCACGGTGACCGCGCTGCAGCGCAGGGGGGGCAAGGTCCGGCTGCGCGCAAAACTCGATGCCGATGCCTCGGAACTGGAGCTGGAGTTGCCGGCGGCGGCGCCGGCCTACACGCCCGGCAGCACCGTGCATCTGCAGGTGCGACGCTATGGCGTGTTCCCGCGCACGGAGCGCTGAATACGGGGGCGGGGAGCACGAAGTTGTTGCATCGCAATAGGATGCGGTTAAAAATTCGTGAATCGTGGCCGCTACGGTTTCGATATCCCCCACTGCCTGGAGAATCCCTGATGCACAACAAGCGCCTTGCCGCTGCCGTTTGCGCCGCCCTGTTGTCCGTACCGTTTGCTATCAGCGCCCAGGACAGCGAGGAAGCCGCATCCCCGTTCAGCTTCAACGCGACGGTCACCACCGACTACGTGTTCCGTGGTGTGTCGCAGACCGACAACGGCCCGGCGTTCCAGGCCGAGGCCAGCTACAGCGCGCCGTTCGGCCTGTATGCCACCGTCTGGGGCTCCAACGTCGACTTCGGCGAGAAGGGCGGCCCGAACTTCGAGGTCGACTACGCCATCGGCTGGAGCAAGGACCTGTCCGACCGCTGGAATCTGGACCTGGGGGTGAACCGTTACACCTACACCAGCGCCTCCAGCGACTTCGGCGACATCGACTACAACGAATATCTGGCCAAGGTCACCTGGACCGGCCCGGTGACCGTCAGCGGCCTGCTGGGCTATGCCGACGACTACAGCAACAGCGGTGCCGAGCAGACCTACAGCGCGCTGGAAGCCAGCTACGACATCGGCGAGACCGGCTTCTCGATCGGCGCCTCGGCCGGCTACACCACGATCAAGGCCCAGGGCAACGACTGGCCGCGTCGCGAGGATTACTACGACGGCTCGATCTCGGTGTCCAAGGCGTTCGGCCCGGCCACCGCCACCGTGGGCTACTACGACACCTTCGGTGCAGACGCGCCGTCGCTGCGCCGCGAGTCGGACACCTACAAGCCGGGCGTGGTGTTCACCGTCTCGGTGGACGTGCCCTGATCGGTGTTTGATGTGGTGTGAAAAAGGCGCCGCAAGGCGCCTTTTTCCTGGCGGGTTCCGCCGTCGGGGAAAGCGCCGCGCCGCCGCGGCCCTGCCGCTGCCACCTGCCATCACCTGCTACAGGTCGCGCGATGCTGACCGGCCCGGCAACAGCTGCCTACCTGCCGTTCGCGCCGGGGGGACGGGCGATCAGAAGGGGCCGCCGCGTACGCGCGCTGCGACGATTTGCCGGAGTTGCGTCCGTTCGGTGTCTCCCGCAACGACCGAAGGCGCCTTGCGGCGCCTTCGGTGCGTCATCTGCTGGCCGTCAGTTCCAGCTCAGCACGACCTTGCCGGCCTTGCCTTCTTCCATCAGGTCAAAGCCCTTCTGGAAGTCGTCGATCGGCAACTGGTGGGTCATCACCTTGCCCAGCGGGAAGCCGGACAGCACCAGCTGGGTCATCTTGTACCAGGTCTCGTACATCTTGCGGCCGTAGATGCCCTGCACGGTCAGACCCTTGAAGATGATCTTGTCCCAGTCGCAGCCGGCGCCCTTGGGCATGATGCCGAGCATGGCGATCTTGCCGCCGTGGTACATGCAGTCGAGCATGTCGTTGAAGGCGCGCGGGTTGCCGCTCATTTCCAGGCCCACGTCGAAGCCCTCCATGTGCAGCTCGGCCATCACGTCCTTGAGCGAGGTGTTGGCGACGTTGACCACGCGCGTGGCGCCCATGTCGGCGGCCAGCTTCAGGCGGAAGTCGTTGACGTCGGTGACCACCACATTGCGCGCACCGATGTGCTTGCAGATGCCGGCGGCGATGATGCCGATCGGACCGGCGCCGGTGATCAGCACGTCCTCGCCGATCACATCGAACTCCAGCGCACAGTGCGCGGCGTTGCCGTAGGGGTCGAAGAACGCGGCCAGCTCCGACGGGATCTGGTCCGGGATCGGCCACAGGTTGGTGGCCGGCATCACCATGTATTCGGCGAACGCGCCGTTGACGTTGACGCCGATGCCCACCGTGTTCGGGCACAGGTGCTGGCGGCCGCCGCGGCAGTTGCGGCAGTGGCCGCAGACGATGTGGCCTTCGGCCGACACGCGCTGGCCGATCTCGTAGCCGGTCACGCCCGGGCCGATTTCGGCAATGCGGCCGACGAATTCATGGCCGATGGTCAGGCCCGGGGTGATGGTGCGCTGGCTCCACTCGTCCCACAGGTAGATGTGCAGGTCGGTGCCGCAGATGGCGGTCTTCTCCAGCTTGATCAGCACCTGGTTGGGGCCGGGCGTGGGGACCGGCACCTGTTCCATCCAGATGCCCTTGGTCGCTTCGCGCTTCACCAGCGCGCGCATCGTGTTGTGTGCCATTGCAGGGAAAACCGCCGTGTGAGTGAGGGCGCCGATTATATGCTTTCGTCTGTAACAACCCGGTACTGACCGATGGCAGGGGAGGGGCGGCGGTTGCAACCGCTACAATCGCCGCAACCTTAATTTGGGGAATGTTCCATGCGTTTGAATCTTCTCGCTTTTTCCATCGTGGCCGGTTTGGGCATGGCCCAGGCCGCGCAGGCCGCCGAAGGCATGTGGGTGCCGCAGCAGCTGCCGGAAATCGCCGGGCCGCTGAAGCAGGCCGGCCTGAAGCTGGACCCGCAGCAGCTGGCCAACCTGACCGGCGAGCCGATGGGCGCGGTCGTGGCCCTGGGCGGCTGCACTGCCAGCTTCGTCTCGCCGCAGGGCCTGGTGGTCACCAACCACCACTGCGCCTACGGTGCGATCCAGCTCAACTCCACCGCCGAGAAGAACCTGATCAAGGACGGCTTCAATGCGCCGACCACCCAGGACGAACTCAGCGCCGGCCCGAACGCGCGCATCTACGTGCTGGACGACATCACCGATGTGACCGCGCAGGCCAAGGCCGCCATCGCCGGCGCCGGTGCCGATCCGCTCAAGCGCACCCAGGCGCTGGAAGCGTTCGAGAAGAAGCTCATCGCCGAGTGTGAAACCGACGAGGCCTACGCCTGCACGCTGTACAGCTTCTCCGGCGGCAACACCTACCGTCTGTTCAAGAACATGGAAATCCGCGACGTGCGCCTGGCCTATGCGCCGCCGGGCAGCGTCGGCAAGTTCGGTGGCGACATCGACAACTGGATGTGGCCGCGCCACACCGGCGATTTCGCGTTCTACCGTGCCTACGTCGGCAAGGACGGCAAGCCGGCCGCCTTCGCCGCCGACAACGTGCCCTACCAGCCCAAGCACTGGCTGAAGCTGGCCAACCAGCCGCTGGGCGAGGGTGACTTTGTGATGGTGGCCGGTTACCCGGGCCGCACCGACCGCTATGCGCTGGTCAGCGAGTTCGAGAACACCGCTACCTGGACCTACCCGGCCATCGCCAAGGCCTACAAGGACCAGATCGCGCTGGTGGAAGCGGCCAGCAAGGACAACCCGGACATCGCGGTGAAGTACGCCGCAAACATGGCCAGCTGGAACAACACCAGCAAGAACTACGACGGCCAGCTGGACGGCTTCAAGCGCAACAACGTGCTGGCCCACAAGCAGAAGGAAGAAGCGGCGGTGCTGGAATGGCTGCGTGGCCAGAGCGCGGCCGGCAAGCCGGCGCTGGACGCCTATGCGCAGCTGCAGGTGCTGGGCCAGCAGGCCCGCGCCACCCAGGCCCGCGACATGGATCTGGGCATGCTCAACCGCACCGGTACGCTGGGCACCGCCGTGCGCCTGTACCGTCTGGCCATCGAGAGGACCAAGCCCGACGCCGAGCGCCAGGAGGGTTACCAGGAGCGTGACCTGCCGGCCATCGAGGGCGGCCTGAAGCAGATGGACCGCCGCTACGTGCCGGCCATGGACCGCCAGTTCCAGCAGTACTGGCTCAACGAGTACGTGCAGCTGCCGGCCGCACAGCGCCTGCCGGCGTTCGACACCTGGATCGGTGGCAGCGATGCCAAGGCCGTGGCGGCGACGGTGTCGCGTCTGGACGGTTCCAAGCTGGGCAACCTGGATGAACGCCTGAAGTGGCTCAAGGCCGACAAGGCCGCGTTTGAAGCCAGCACCGATCCGGCCATCCAGTACGCGGTGGCGGTGATGCCGGCGCTGCTGGAGCTGGAGCACCAGCGCAAGCTGCGCATCGGCGAGGAGCTGGTGGCGCGTCCGCTGTTCCTGCAGGCCATCGCCGACTACAAGAAGAGCCAGGGCGGCTTCGTCTATCCGGACGCCAACCTGTCGCTGCGCATCACCTTCGGCAACGTGAAGGGCTACACCGGTCTGGATGGCAAGGAACAGGCCGCGTTCACCGACCTGGAAGGCATCGTCGCCAAGGAAACCGGCGCCGATCCGTTCGATTCGCCCAAGGCGCTGCTGGAGGCGGTCAAGGCCAAGCGTTACGGTGGCTTCGAGGACAAGCGCATCGGCAGCGTGCCGGTGAACTTCCTGTCGGACCTGGACATCACCGGCGGCAACTCCGGCTCGCCGGTGCTGGACGCGCACGGTCGCCTGGTCGGCCTGGCGTTTGACGGCATCTGGGAATCGGTCGCCAGCAACTGGGTGTTCGACCCGGTGATGACCCGCATGATCTCGGTGGACGAGCGCTACATGCGCTGGATCATGCAGGAAGTGGCGCCGGCGCCGCAGCTGCTGAAGGAAATGGACGCCGCCTCCAAGTAAGCGGTCGCATCGTGTGAATGAAAAGCCCCGGGCGGGAAACGGCCCGGGGCTTTTTTGTGCCCGGGAGGGTCACGGCTTTTTTGACAGCGACCTCCGTTGCGAAGCCGAGGAAGTTGCCGTTGGCCGAAGCCGCTGCACTTGCGGACCTCGCTGCTGTGTTGTGGCGTCGATGGATTCGCGAGCGGCGTCGTTCCTGCCAAAGCTGCGGCTCGGGCCAGTCACGCGCCCCCGGGGAGGTTTGCGCGCCCCCGGCGACGATCGCCCGTCTTCCGGGTGCGCTGCGCTTGCCCGGGCTACGCTGCCTGATTCTGCACCGCGCTCAGCGGTAAGGGCCGGGCCCGCGCCACAGCAGCTCGCCGTAGCGGTAGACGAACATCACGATGACAAACTGGCGGGCATCGCCGATGGCCTGCAGTTCGGGCGCGTCCGCCGCCAGCATGCGGCACTTGCTGGAGCCGCGGCGCAGGGCCACTTCGGCCGGACAGACCATCAGCCAGGTGGTGCCCGGCAGCGGGATCGACAGTTCCTTCTGGCCATCGACCTCCTTGGCCCCGTCCATCCACGCGCGCAGCTTTTCCTCGCTGATCAGGTCATAGACGATCTGGTAGCCGCCCACTTCCATGGCCGGCGCGCCCGCGCTGCGGTCGATGCGGCGGCCGCTGTCATTGCCCGGGCCGGCCGAATGCCCGTGATCGTCCGCGGCGGTGGTCCTGTCCAGCGCGCCGGGCGGGCGTCCGGTCCAGGTCTGCCGGCGGCGCGGTACCGATTCGGAGGGGCTGGCTGCCGGCGGTGGCGCGGCCGGCGCCTGTGCCGGTTGCGGCGTCGGCTGTTCTTGCTGCTCCGGTTCGCTGGGGGGCTCGATGTAACGCGCTTCGGCCACCGGCTTGCGGTTGTCGCTGCGGCGGGGCGTTGCGGGCTTGGGTTGCGAGCGCGGAGTCTGGGTCGGCTTGTCCTGCGGCGGCACGTTGCTTGGCTGCGTTGACGGCGGTGCGTCGCCGACGAAATCGACCTTGACCCGGCCACCGCCAACCGCGCCTTGGGGCGTGGATACCAGCGGGGGATTGGAGTGGAGCAGGAGCAGCAGCATCAGCGCATGCAGCAGCGCGCTGACCAGCGCTGCGGCCCAGGGATCACGCTGTTCGCTCCAGGGGGCGGAGCGGGACGTCGGTGCGACAGGAACGTCGTTCATGCCGGCTGGGGGGCGTGGGAGGTGCGGACCCTCATGCGGACGTCATACCGGTTGGGCGATGGAAGCCGGGCATGGTAACGCCTGCCGTCGCCGGGTGAATGCGCGGCGGGCAACAAAAGGCGGCGCTGGCGCCCCGGTCTTGGCCGCCGGTCGGACAGGTCTGTGCGGCATGTACGGGATGGTCACGCCGGATCGCGACCATCTCCCGCCGTTGCCGGTCTGCCCGCATTCGCCGCCGGCTCCCCTGCGGTCGCCGTTCCGGCCAGACGGCGGATGCGCTGAACACGCCGAGTCCGTAACGCAGGCAACCGTTTCTGGCACCGCGGCGGGCTCAGGCTATGATGCCGGTCCCGCCGCATTCACCCGGCGGTTCTCCCCCTTTCAACGGAAATGCTGCATGCGCATCCTGCTTGCCCGTCACGGCGAAACGCCGTGGAACGCCGAAGGCCGCTACCAGGGCCAGATCGACATTCCCCTCTCGCCAGTGGGTGAGGCCCAGGCCAGGGCGCTGGGGGAGCGGCTGGCGGACGTGCAGATCGCCCGTGCGGTGGCCTCGCCACTGAGCCGCGCCCAGGCGACCGCCAGGGCCGCGCTGGGCACTGCCCGTGAAGCGATGCTGCTGACCGAGCCGGACCTGCAGGAAATCGCCCACGGCGAGTGGGAGGGTCTGCTTGCCAGCGAGATCAACGACAAGGACCCGGCGCGTCTGCGCGCGTGGCGCGAAGAGCCGGACACCGTGCTGATGCCCGGCGGCGAATCGCTGCGCCAGGTGCTGGATCGCAGCTGGCGCGGCCTGAGCGCCGCCGCCGACGGGCTGGGCGAGGACGACACGCTGCTGGTGGTGGCCCATGACGCGGTCAACCGGGTGATCCTGTGCAAGATCCTGGGCCTGCCGATTGCCAAACTGTGGAGCTTCCGCCAGGCGCCGACCACGTTGAACCTGCTCGAAGGCCCGGATGTGGAGCATCTGGAAGTGGTGCGCCTGAACGACTGCGCGCACCACACCCCGTTCTTCGGCGAAGCCAAGCACCGCGCGCTGTAATGCGGCGTGCGGTGACCGCCGTCGTCGGGCTGGTGGCCTTGCTGCTGGCGTTGCCGTCGGCAGCGGCGGCGCAGCCGGCGACCCAGGCCGATTGCCCGCCGTTCCCGGCGCACGCCAACCGCGCGCCGTCCTATCCGGTGGACGAGCTGTGGCGGCTGCTGGACTACACCGTCAACGTGATCATCGAGACCGACCGCTGTGGCCGGGTCGGCGCTGCGCGCCTGGAGCAGTCCTCGGGCGTGGCGGCGCTGGATGCGGTGGCGCTGGAGGCCGCGCGCGGCTGGGTTGTGGCGCCGGAGTACCGTGGCCAGCCCCGCTATCGTCTGCCGTTCGCGTTTGATCCGCTGCCCGAGGCGGTGCCGGCGCGCGCCGCCGCGCGGGCGCGCGATCCGTTTTTTGAAGAACGCCGTAGCGGCCAGGTGCGGCCGGGGCTGGGCAACAGCGCACAGGGGATGCCGGGCTTCGTGGCCGATCCGGTGCCGATCGGTTTCATGCAGATTCCCGAGGCGATCGCGGCCATCGGCCCGCTGGCGGTATTCCGCCGTTATGGCGACCAGGTCAATTTCTGGCTGCGCGATGAGGAGGGGCTGAGCCTGTTCCAGCTCAACGGCACGATGCTGGTGCGCAACCGGCTGGTCAACGACGGACAGCGCCGGTTCGTGGTCAGCAGCGTGCTGTGCGGGCGTGATCTGGAGGCGTGCCGGCAATCGCTGGCGCAGCTGCGCGCCGCCCGCACGCGGCAGCAGCCGTTGCCGCTGGAAGCCCCGGCGCCGTAGCCACCCGCCGCATCGGCTGCACAGGTCGCATGCCGGCCTTCCTGCGGGGCCGGATCACACGCAGGGCGTCGACGGCGGGCTGTATCATGGGCGCCTGTCCCGCGCGCAACGCGCAGCCGGCCTGCAGCCCGGCCATGATCCTGAGAAACGTCAGCATGTCTTCCGTCCGTCCCGCCACGCTCGAGCAGTGGCTCGCCCATATCGAACAGCAGCATCCGCAGAACATCGCGATGGGCCTGGAGCGCGTGCGCGAGGTCGCCCAGCGTATGCCGCCCGGTCAACCGGCCGAACGCAGCATCGTGGTCGGCGGTACCAACGGCAAAGGCTCGACGGTGGCGTTCATCGAGTCCATCGCCCGTGCCGCCGGCTGGCGGGTGGGCGCCTACACCTCGCCACACCTGCTGCACTACAACGAGCGGGTACGCATCGACGGCCAGGACGTGGACGACGCCACGCTGGTGGCCGGCTTCAACGCCGTGGAAGACGCGCGCGGCGATACCCCGCTGACCTATTTCGAGTACGGCACGCTGTGCGCGCTGTGGGTGTTCGCGCAGGCGGGGCTGGATCTGGCGGTGCTCGAGGTCGGACTCGGTGGCCGGCTGGATGCGGTCAACCTGATCGACGCCGACGTGGCGGTGATCACCACGGTGGACATCGACCACTCCGATTGGCTGGGCAACGACCGCGAAACCATCGGTGTGGAGAAGGCCGGCATCATCCGCGGCTGGAAGCCGGTGATCCTGGGCGAGATCGACCCGCCCTCCAGCGTGCTGCGCCGCGCCTATGTGCTGGGCGCCAACGCGATCCGTTTCGGCAGTGATTTCTTCGCCGAGGCGGTGGATGCGCAATGCTGGCGCTGGCGCGATGTGTCTTTCCAGGTCGAGCTGCCGCAGCCGGCGTTGTGGGCGCCGATCCAGCGCAACAACGCCGCCACCGCCATCGCCGCGCTGCGCGCGCTGGACCGGGAGGTGCCGCTGGCTGCATGGGCGCAGGGCGTGGCCGCCGCGCAGGTGCCCGGGCGCCTGCAGCGTTTCATGCGCGAGGGGGTCGAAGTGCTGGTCGATGTTGGCCACAACCCGCAGGCCGCCACGGCGCTGGCGGCCGCGCTCAAGGCCGAGCCCGCTGCCGGTCGCACGCTGGCGGTGTATGCAGCGCTGGCCGACAAGGATGCGCCGGCCGTGGTCGCCGCGCTGCAGGGTCAGGTGGCCGGCTGGTTCCTGGCCGGGCTCGACGCTGCGCGTGGCCAGAGCGCGCTGCAATTGCGGGACCGGCTGCTCCAGACCGAGGCCGCCACCGCGGTGCTGGCCGATGACGTCGGCCGGGCGCTGGAAGCCGCGCTGGCGCAGGCGCAGGCGGGAGACCGGGTACTGGTGTTTGGCTCGTTCCATACCGTGGCCGAGGTCCTGCCGCTGCTCCGTTCAGCCGGTTGAAGCGGTGAGCCGGGCGTCCCGCCTATAATCGCCACGGCATTCCGCCGCGCCGCTTGTACGCCATCTGTGGAAACTCCTCTGAAACAGCGACTGATTGGTGCCATCGTTCTGGTGGCGTTGGCCGTGATTTTCCTGCCGATGCTGGTCAAAGGGCCGGCGCCGGACAGTGGTGTGCAGGACGTGCCGCTGAAGGCGCCGATCGCGCCGTCCGAGGGCCAGTTCGAAACCCGTGAGCTGCCGCTGGTGACGCCGAGTGCGCCGCCCGGTGGCGCACTGGGTATGCCCGCCGCGCAGCCGGAAACGGCCGCCGCCGCGCCGTCCACCGGGCAGCCGGGTGCCGAGCTGCCGCCGGCAACGGCGGCGGGCAACTACGCGGTGAACTTTGGCGCCTACGCCACCGAGGCCGATGCCGATGCGGTCATCGCCCACCTGAAGAAATCCAATCTGCCGGGCTTCCGCCAGGCCGACACCATCAACGGCCGCCAGGCCTGGCGCGTGCGCATCGGTCCGTATGCCGATCGCGCGCAGGCCGAGCTGGTGCGTCTGGAAGCGGGCAAGGTGCGCAACGACGTGAACGCGCAGGTGGTCGTGCTCAATGCCGATGCCGCCACGCCGGCCGCGGCGCCCGAGGCGGTGGCCAGTACCCCGGCCGCCGCCCCGCCGCCGGCACCGGTGCGGACCGAGACCTTGCCGCCCGAACCGGCCAAGCCGGTTGCCGCCGCGCCCAAACCCGAATCCAAACCGGCGCCGAAGCCGGAAGCGCCCAAACCCGCACCGGCCAAACCGGTTGCCGTCACGCCTGCTCCGGCAGCAGCGCCCAAGCCGACGGTTCCGGCGGCCAGTTCGGTCGGGTTCGCCGTGCAGCTGGGCGCGTTCGGCCAGGCTGCCGATGCCAATGCGCTGCGCGACAAGGTGCGGGCGGCCGGTTTCAGCGCCTTCGTCGAGCAGGTGCGCACCGACAACGGCGTGTTGAACCGCGTGCGGGTCGGCCCGGTGGCCAGCCGCGCCGATGCCGAGCAGCTCAAGGCACAGGTCGCCGCCAAAGTGGGTATCGCCGGCATGGTCCGACCGCATCCCTGATGCGCGTTGACCTGAGCGCTCCCGTCGCCCGCTTGCCGGCCCGGCCACGCGCCGCAGGTGGCGCATGATCGACCTGCTGCTGCTGGCGGTGATCGGGGTGTCGGCCCTGCTGGGCCTGATGAAAGGTTTCGTCGGCATCGTGGTCGGCACCGTTTCGTGGCTGCTGGCCGGCTGGGCGGCCTTCCAGTTCGGCGATCGCGCCGCGCACTGGCTGGCCGAAGGCGCGCAGCCCTCGATGACCAATTACCTCGGCGGCTATGTGCTGGTGTTCATCGGCGCGATGGTGCTGGTGGCGCTGCTGGGCATGGCGGTGCGCAGCCTCGTCCAGGCGACCCGGCTGACCGGTACCGACCGTGCGCTGGGATTTGCGCTGGGCGCGCTGCGCGGCGCCTTTTTCAGCTGCCTCCTGATCCTGCTGATGGGCTTCACGCCGATGCCGCGCGAAGCCGCGTGGCAGCAATCCCTGGTGTTGCCGTTGCTGCTCCCGGCTACCGGCTGGATGCGTGCGCAATTGCCGGACTTCCAGATGCCGGAGGTGGACGTGGGCGGACTGTCTGCGCCGGAGCCGGGCAAGGATGCGCGATTGGACGTGGGCAAGTTGCCCATCGCAGGCGATAATGCGGCCCTGAACGAGATGATGAAGGGCGGCGTGCTGTCGCAGGTTGTGTCCAGGGCGCTGACAGGTGCCACTGGCCAGGCCGCGGATGCAGACGACCAGGACCCGGCGAAGGCGTTGCCTTCCAATATCGATCCGGCGCAGGTGCGCCCGGGTCACCCCGATCCGGCACGGGTCGAGTCCCCCGGCCAGGTACGGCCACCTTCACGTTAACGGGCATCGCCCAGCGGAGATCGCGCAACATGTGTGGCATCGTCGGAATCGTCGGCAACCAGAACGTCGCCGGGCAGCTCTATGACGGTCTGACCGTCCTCCAGCATCGTGGCCAGGATGCGGCCGGTATCGCCACGGTCGATGGCACCCGTCTGCGCGTGGAGAAGGCCAATGGCCTGGTGCGCGACGTGTTCGACGAGCGCCGCATGCAGGTGCTGAAGGGGCGCATCGGCATCGCCCACGTGCGCTATCCCACCGCCGGTTCGGAGGGCACCGACGAGGCGCAGCCGTTCTACGTCAATTCGCCCTACGGCATCGCGCTGGCGCACAACGGCAACCTGATCAACACCGAAGCGCTGCGCAAGCAGGTGTTCGAGGCTGATCGCCGCAACATCAACACCGATTCGGACAGCGAAGTGCTGCTGAACGTGTTCGCCTATGAGCTGGACGCGCAGCGCATGCTGACCCCGGAAGCGGCGATCCGCGCGGTGGCCGGTGTGCACCGTCGCTGCAAGGGCGGCTATGCCGTGGTCAGTGTGGTGCTGGGCCTGGGGCTGGTGGCGTTCCGAGATCCGCACGGGATCCGTCCGCTGGTGCTGGGCAAGCGCAGCCATGCCGAAGGTGACGAGTACATCGTCGCTTCCGAGTCGGTGGCGCTGGATGTGCTGGGCTTCGAGCGCGTGCGCGATGTCGCGCCGGGCGAAGCGGTGGTGATCACCGAGCGCGGCGAGCTGTTTTCCGAGGTCTGCGCCACCACCACGCAGCAGACGCCGTGCATTTTCGAGTACGTGTACTTCGCGCGCCCGGATTCGATGATCGACAACGTCTCCGTGCACAAGGCGCGCATGCGCATGGGCCAGAAGCTGGGCGAGAAGATCCTGCGCCTGCGTCCGGACCATGACATCGACACCATCATCCCGATTCCCGACACCTCGCGTGACGCCGCCCTGGAAATGTCCAACGTGCTGGGCGTGAAGTACCGCGAAGGCTTCGTCAAGAACCGGTATGTCGGCCGCACCTTCATCATGCCGGGGCAGGGCGAGCGGGTGAAATCCGTGCGCCGCAAGCTCAATCCGATCCATCTGGAGTTCCGCAACCGGGTGGTGCTGCTGGTGGACGACTCGATCGTGCGTGGCACCACCAGCCAGCAGATCGTGCAGATGGCGCGTGACGCCGGCGCGCGCAAGGTCTACCTGGCCAGCGCCGCACCGCCGGTGCGTTACCCGAACATCTACGGCATCGACATGCCGGCCGCCGAAGAGCTGATCGCCCACGAGCGCAGCATCGAGGACATCGAAAAGCACTTGGGCTGCGACTGGCTGATCTACCAGGATCTGGAAGACCTGGAAGCGGCCGTGCGCGAGGGCAACCCGGAGCTGAAGGCCTTCGATTCGTCCTGCTTCAATGGCGAGTACGTCACCGGCATCGAGTCGGGCTACTTCGAACGCATCCAGCAGTTGCGTTCGGACGAAGCCAAGAACCAGCGCCGCGCCTGATCCATGCACACCGGTTGTGCCGCCGCCGACGGCATGCCTGCGGTCGATGATCTGCTGCAGGCCGCGCAACTGTGCCTGGTCGAGGCCGACCCGCTGCGCAAGGTGGCGCTGACCCAGCATTTCGCCGCGCGGTTCCGTACCGGGGGACTGAAGCTGCCGGCACAGGCGTCCGATCCGCAGCCGATCCGCATGCCGGGGCGGCCACCGCAGCTGGTGCTGGTGCATCCGCGCGACGTGCCGCGACGCGGGCTGGGTTCGCCGGAGGGACGCGCGGCCTTCATCCACGCCATCGCCCATATCGAACTCAACGCGATCGATCTGGCCTGGGACGCGGTGTACCGCTTCCGTGGCCTGCCGGGCAGTTTCTATGCGGACTGGGTCAGTTGCGCGGACGATGAATCGCGCCACTTTGTGCTGTTGCGCGAGCGGCTGCGGGCGCACGGCCACGACTACGCCGATTTCCCCGCGCACAACGGCCTGTGGGAGATGTGCGAGAAGACCGCGCATGACGGGCTGGCGCGCATGGCGCTGGTGCCGCGGGTACTGGAAGCGCGCGGGCTGGATGTCACCCCTGCGATGATCGGCAAACTACGCTCGCTGGGCGATGACGCCACCGCCGATGTGCTGGGGGTGATCCTGCGCGAGGAAGTGGCGCACGTCGCCGCCGGTTCGCGCTGGTACCGCTGGTACTGCGAACGCGAAGGCGTCGAGCCGCGCGAACGCTTCAAGCAGCTGCTGGGCGAATACGCCCACGGCTATCTGCGCGGGCCGTTCAATCTGGAGGCGCGGCTGCTGGCCGGCTTCGATGACGAGGAACTGGCCGATCTGGTGGAGCAGGCGGGCTGAGCCAGCCGCAGCGCCGGCTTTCAATGTCCGGTGCTGTCCGTCGCGGGTACCGCAACAGGTGGCGGGACTGTAGGGTTGAGGCTTGTCATTGCCCCGAAAGGATCTGAAATGAAGCATTCGCCTCTCTGGCTGGTCGTGCCGATGCTGGCTCTGCTGGGCTGTGCCCGGCAGGCGCCCGAACCGGTCGCCGCTGCGCCCTCCGCGTCGTCTTCCGCGATCACCGCGGCGGCTGCTGCCGATGACTATCCGGCCGTTCTGCAGGCCTCCGGTACCGAGCCGTTCTGGGGCGTACGCGTGGAGGGTGCGGCGCTGGACTACACCACCCCGGACACCCAGCAGAGCCCCCGTCATTTCGAGGGGACGCGTGAGGTGCGCGACGGCCGCCTGCGGGTGCAGGGCGGTGAAGGGCAGGACGCATTCCGCCTGACCATCGAACGTGCGACCTGTTCGGATGGCATGTCCGATCTGCCCCATCCCTACACGGCGGAGTTTGTGCTGGGTGCGGAAACCCTCAAAGGCTGCGCCCGAGATCCGGCGGTGCCGGTGCCCGCACCCTGAAACAGCAACGGCAGCCGCGAGGCTGCCGTTCCGTTGTTGGGCCAGGTGGCGCTTAGGTCTAGCCCAGCGCATCCAGCGTGAAGCCATCGGCCTCCACGCGCAGTACCGAGCCCTGTTCGTACCAGTCGCCCAGCACGATGCGGGTGCAATCGCGTCCGCCCACCTTCAGCGCATGGATCGCCGGGCGGTGGGTGTGGCCGTGGATCATGGTGTCCACCCCGTAGCGCTGGAACGTCGCAACGACTTCGGCCGGGGCCACGTCGGTGACGGTTTCGAACTGGGCGCGGTCGCCTTCCTTCATTTCCGACTGGTGGGCCTGGCTGGCCGCCCGCGCCTGCTGGGCGAAGGCGATGCGGGCTTGCAATGGCTGCGACAGGAACTGGGCCTGGAAGGCCGGGTCGCGGGTCTGTGTGCGGAAGGCCTGGTAGGCGGTGTCATCGGTACATAGCAGGTCGCCGTGCTGCAGCAGCACCGGTTTGCCGTACAGCTCGATCACCGCCGGGTCGGGCAGGATGCGCATGCCGGCACGGGCGGCATAGTCGTTGCCGAGCAGGAAATCGCGGTTGCCGCGGATGAAGTACACCGGGATACCGGCGTCGTGGAGTGCGCGCAGGGCGGTAGCCACCGCATCGGCCGCGCTGGAGGGCGTGTCATCGCCGATCCAGGCTTCGAACAGGTCGCCGAGGATGTACAGCGCCTCGGCATGGCGCGCCTGGTCACGCAGGAAATCAAGGAACAGCTCGGTGATGGCCGGACGGCTCGGGTCCAGGTGCAGGTCGGAGATGAACAGTGTCGTCATGCTCCGCATTGTAGGGGCTGTTCACCCGGCGGACATGGGGGCGAGGTGCACGGAGAGGCCGCCGAGCCCCAGGCCGATGCCGGTGGCGGCCAGTACGTCGCTGGGATAATGCAGCCCCAGCACCACGCGCGAGAGCGCCACGCCGGCGCAGAACGGCAGCAGCAGCGGCGCCAGCTGCGGGTAGTAGGTCAGCGCCACCCAAGTGAATGCCACGGCATGCAGTGTGTGTCCGGACGGAAAGCTGTATTCGTCCAGGGGCGCTATCCAGGCGCGGATGCGCAGGTCGGCGGCGAACGGACGCGGGCGCCGGGTCCAGCGCTTGAGCCCTTTGTACAGCGCCAGCGCTGCTGCACCGGTGAGCGCCATATGGAGGGCGGCGCGCAGCCCGTCCAGTCCGTCGGCCAGCACCAGCGCGACCATCAGCACATACCAGAACACCCCGTCACCGAGCCGGCTCAGCACCGAGAACAGCGTGCGGATACCGCGTCGGCGGCCGTAGCGGTTCGCCCGCCGGCACCAGCGGGCCTCGCGGGCGAGGATGCCCTCAGGCGGCTGCATCGGTGTGCCTTTGCGCGGCCAGCTCCTGCAGCAGCGCCTCGAACTGGGCCACGACCTGTTCCGGATGCAGCCGCTGCATCGCGCGGCGGGCGTTGGCGCCGAGCGTGGCACGCATCTCGTCATCGCCGGCCAGCTGCACGGCGGCGGCGATGAAGGTCTGCTCGTTGTCCACCGCCACCCCGCTGTGACCGTTTTGCAGATGCTCGCCTGCGGCGCCGTAGTTGAAAGCCACCGTCGCCACGCCGCTGGCCATGGCCTCCAGGGTCACATTGCCGAAGGTTTCGCTGCGGCTGGGGAACAGGAACAGGTCACCGCTGGCAAAGTGCCGGGCCAGCGCCTGGCCGCGCTGGATGCCACAGAAGATGAAGTCCGGGTTTTCATACGCCAGCCGCTCGCGCAGCGGGCCATCGCCCACCCAGACGAACCGCGCCCGCGGCCGGACCTGCTGGATCCGGCGGAACGCCTTGACCGCCAGCCCGATGTTCTTTTCGGCGGCGATCCGGCCGACGTGGATCGCCACGAACCCCTCGCCTTCGATGCCCCAGTCGGCGCGCAGCGCGGGATCGCGTTGGCACGGATCGAACTGGCGGCCATCCACCGCGCGGGCCAGCAGGCGGGCGCGGACGAAGCCCTTGTGCTGCAGGAACTGCTGCAGTTCGCGGGTGGGGACCAGGGTGGCCTGGCACTGGTTGTGGAAGCGCCGCATCCATGCCAGTGCGGTGCCCCGCAGCCAGGGGGCGCCGTAGTCGGCCAGGTATTCATCGAAGCGGGTGTGCAGCCCGGAGGCCACCGGAATGCCGAGCCGCCGCGCGGTGCGCAGCGCCGACCAGCCCAGCGGGCCTTCGGTGGCGATGTAGACCGCATCGGGGCGGTGGCACTGCCACTGCCGGGCCAGCCGCCGCGGCGCGGGCAGGCCAAGGCGCAGGCCGGGATAGCGGGGCAGCGGCGCACTATGCACCAGAAGTTCATGCGTGGCGGCCGGATGCACACCCTGGCGCGGGCGGATCACCTCCACCGCATGGCCCCGTGCGCGCAGGCCCTGTTCCAGCCCCTGTACCGTCAGGGCGACGCCGTTGACCTCCGGCGGATAGGTCTCGGTGACGATGGCAAAGCGCATGGCGGCCTCCGGCGTTTGAGCGGAGGATGCCGGGCGGGTGTGGCGGCAGGATGTCGCGCAGATGCCGGCGTTGTGACAGCCGGCCCGTGCTCAGGCGATGAATGGCTTGAAGCTGATACCCAGGCCGGTCATGCCGTCGACCTCGCCGATCAGGTCCGCACGCAGCAACGGACGGGCATCGATATAGGCCTGGGCCAGTACCAGCGACAGGTTGTCACCGTCTGCCGACAGTTCCAGGGTCGGAATCGGATCGGCTTCGTGGGCACGGTGCAGCAGCACGGCCAGGCGCAGCAACGCGGCCAGGCGCCGGGCCGGCATCAGCAGGCGGTCGGGCAGGGCCTCGAAGGCGGATTTGGGCACGTTGCGGCGGTGGGTGCGTACCAGGGCCGCCAGCAGCTGCTGTTCCTGTCGTGAGAAACCGGCGATATCCGAGTTCTCCAGGATGTAGCTGCCATGGGTGTGATAACCGCTGTGGGCAATGGCCAGGCCGATCTCGTGCAGGCGCGCGGCCCAGCCCAGCATCAGCGCATCATCGGTTTCCAGATTCCACAGGGGGGCGACCTGTTCGAACAGACGCTGCGCGGTAGCCTCCACGCGCTGCGCCTGCGTGCTGTCGATGCCGTAGCGGTGCATCAGCGCGGCGACGGATTCATCGCGCAGGTCGTTCTCGCTGGCACGGCCGACAATGTCGTAGAGGATGCCTTCGCGCATCGCGGCCTTGCTGACCTGCAGTTTCTGCAGTTCCAGCGCCTGGAACGCCGCCTCCAGCACGAGGATGCCACCGGCGATGATCGGCCTGCGCTCGTTGGACAGCGTGGGCAGGTCGATCTCGTCGATGTGCTTGGCGCGCAGCAGTTCCTCGCGCAGCAGCGGCAGCGCCTCGGCGGTGATCGCCCCTTTGCTCAGCTTCATCGCCGCGCACATGTCGCTGATCGCCTTGTGCGTGCCGGACGAACCCAGCGCCTCGTTCCAGCCCTGCACCTTGTACTTGGCGGCAAACGGCTGGAACTCGGCGCCGATCTCGGTCAGCGCGTCCTTCCAGCGCTTCTTGCTCAGCTTGCCGCCGGGAAAGAAACGGCGGGTGCTGGCGATGCAGCCGGCCTGCAGGCTTTCACGTTCGATCGTCTCGAAGCCGCGGCCGATGATGAATTCGGTGGAGCCGCCGCCGATGTCGATCACCAGCCGCTGCTGGCCCGGGTGCGGTGGCTGCGCGTGGGCCACGCCCAGGTAGATCAGGCGTGCTTCCTCGCGGCCGCTGACCACTTCGATCGGGTGGCCCAGCGCGGTTTCAGCCGGCATCAGGAACGCCAGCGGCGAGCGCAGCTTGCGCACGGTGTTGGTGGCCAGCGCGCGCACCCGCAACGGCGGGATGTCGCGGATACGCTGGCCGAAGCGGGCCAGGCATTCCAGCGCGCGCTGCCGGGCCTCCGGTGACAGCCCGCCTTTGCCGTCCAGGCCATCGGCCATGCGCACGGTTTCGCGCAGGCGGTCGACCACGCGCAGCTGCCCCAGCAGGTAGCGGGCAATGACCATGTGGAAGCTGTTGGAGCCCAGGTCGATGGCGGCCAGCAGGTCGCCTTCCTGCAGGGGCGGGGGAGTCGTGGAGGACAGTGGCATGGCGGAATGGTAGCCGATGGCCGGGCGCGGCCGTCACCTGTTGATGACAGCCGTTGCGGGCCGGCGGCTCAGACGCCGGCCAGCAGCGTCATCTGCGCCGAATGCGGCGGTTCACCGTTGCCTGGCGCGCACTTGCGGTAACGGCCGTCGGCCTGCAGTTCCCAGGCGTTGAGGTTGTCATCCAGATAGTTCTGCAGGGTTTCGCGATACACGCGGCGGGCGACCTCCGCATCGAGAATCGGGAAGCAGGTTTCCACGCGGCGCAGCAGGTTGCGTTCCAGCCAGTCGGCGCTGGCGCAGAACAGCTCCGGGGCGCCGTTGTTGCCGAACCAGTACACGCGGCTGTGCTCCAGGAAACGCCCGACGATGGAGCGCACGCGGATGTTGTCCGAAATACCCGGGACGCCGGGGCGCAGGGTGCAGGCGCTGCGCACGATCAGATCGATCTGCACGCCGGCCTGCGAGGCGGCGTACAGCGCACGGATCACCTGGGCCTCGTTGAGGGCGTTCATCTTGGCGATGATGCGCGCCGGCTTGCCTTCCTGCGCCAGCCGGGTCTCGCGCTCGATGCGCTTGATCAGCCCGGCATGCAGGGTGAAGGGCGATTGCAGCAGGCACTTGAGCTTCATCTTCGGCGCCAGCCCGGACAGCTGCTGGAACAGCAGGTGCACGTCGTTGCCGATGTCGGCATTGGCGGTGATCAGGCTCAGGTCGGTGTACGCGCGGGCCGTGCCGCTGTGGTAATTGCCGGTGCCCAGGTGCACGTAGCGACGCAGTTTGCGGCCCTCGCGGCGCACGATCAGCAGCATCTTGGCGTGGGTCTTGTAACCGACCACGCCGTAGACGACCTGCACGCCGGCGTCCTGCAGGCGGTCGGCTAGGCCGAGGTTGGCCTCCTCATCGAAACGCGCGCGCAGCTCGACCACCACGGTGACGTCCTTGCCGTTGCGCGCGGCCTGGATCAGCGCCTCGACAATCCCCGAATCCTTGCCGGTGCGGTACAGCGTCTGCTTGATCGCCAGCACGTTCGGATCCACAGAAGCCTCGCGGATCAGGTCCAGCACGGTGCTGAACGAATCGAACGGATGGTGCAGCAGGATGTCGTTGCCGGCCACGCTCTCGAAGATGCCCTCGGCGGTCTTGAGCACGCGCGGGGACATCGGCGGGTATTTCAGGTCCGGCCGGGTGAGCAGGTCATACACCTGGATCACCCGGTTGAGGTTGACCGGGCCGTCGATGCGGTAGGCCGCGTTTTCGGGCAGGCCGAAGTTCTGCAGCAGGGTCTGCATGATCGGCTTGGGGCAGTCGTGCGCGATCTCCAGCCGCACCGCCGGCCGGTAGCCACGGTCGGCCAGTTCATCGCGCAGCGCCAGCGCCAGGTTCTCCACTTCCTCCTCGTCCACCACCAGCTCGGAGTTGCGGGTGACCCGGAACTGGTAGGCGCCCTGCACATCCATGCCGGGGAACAGCTCGTCGACGAAGGCCGACAGCACCGCCGACAGCAGCACGAAGTTCTGCGGGCCGCCGAGCGATTCGGGCAGCTGGATGATGCGTGGCAGCGAGCGCGGCGCACGTACCAGCGCCAAGTGGCCGGCGCGGCCGAACGCATCGGTGCCCTTGAGCACCACGACGATGTTCAGCGACTTGTTGAGGATCTTCGGAAACGGGTGCGAGGGGTCCAGTCCCAGCGGCGAGAGCACCGGCATGATCTCGTTGCGGAAATAGGCGCGCAGCCAGCGGCGCTGGCGTGGCGTCCAGGTCCGGTTGTGCAGGATGCCCACGCCGGCCTCGGCCAGTGCCGGGCGCAGCACCTCGTTCCAGCAGTGGTACTGCTGCTCGACCAGTTCGGCGGCGCGGTCGTGGATCGCGCCGAGGATGGCCTGCGGGCCCAGGCCGTCCGGTGCCGGGGGCAAACCGAACTCCTGCGCGTGGCGTACCGCGGCGGCGCGGATCTCGAAGAATTCATCCAGGTTGGTGCAGGAGATGCACAGAAAGCGCAGCCGTTCCAGCAGCGGCACCTGCGCGTCCATGGCCTGGGCCAGCACGCGGAAATTGAAATCCAGCTGCGACAGTTCCCGGTTGATATACAGCGCCGGATCGCGCAGCGGATCGGTGCTGACAAACGTGGGCGACGGAGGCGAAACGGGAGGAGTCATGCCGGGGGATCTTCCGTGAGAGCTGGCGACAGCGGAGCCGGTCGCGGGCGGACGTGTTCAGCATCGAAGTGGCAGGCAAAGGTGCTGCCCTGGCCGACTTCACTGCGGATTTCCAGGCGTGCCTGGTGCAGGCCGAGGATGTGTTTGACGATGGACAGGCCCAGTCCGGTGCCGCCGCTTTCGCGCGAACGGCTGCTCGACACGCGGTAGAAGCGCTCGGTCAGGCGGGGCAGGTGGCTGGCCGGAATGCCATA
Organism: Stenotrophomonas sp. STEN014; assembly: GCF_056760315.1. Taxonomy (NCBI): domain Bacteria; kingdom Pseudomonadati; phylum Pseudomonadota; class Gammaproteobacteria; order Lysobacterales; family Lysobacteraceae; genus Stenotrophomonas; species Stenotrophomonas sp. STEN014. Next base: position 236,206 of record NZ_JBRREN010000002.1, read on the forward strand.
GCCGGTATCGGTGACGGCGAGCACCGCACCGCCGTTCTCGCGGGCAAAGGTCAGGGTGATGCGACCGCCAGCCGGGGTGTAGCGCACCGCGTTGGTGACCAGGTTGGAGAAGGCGCTGTGCAGTTCCTTGTTGGAGCCGGCCAGGTCCACCCCGGCGTTGTCTTCGATCCTGATGGTATGGCGTCCCTGGCTGTGCGCCTCGGCTTCGCGCCGCAGCGACACCAGCATCGGCGTCATCGCCACGGTTTCCAGTTCGGTGTGCTGCTGCGATTCCAGCCGCGACAGCGTCAACAGGTCTTCCACCAGTTGCGCCATGCGCTGGGACTGCTTGCGCATCTCCATCAGCATCGGGCCGGTACCGGGGAAATCCTCCGGCTCCATCATGTCCAGATAGCCATGTACCACGGTCAAGGGCGTGCGCAGCTCGTGCGAGACATTGGCGACGAAATCGCGGCGTACCTGCTCCAGATGCAGCAGCTTGGTGACGTCGCGGGCGACCAGCAGCCAGTGGTGGTCCGAATAGGGAATCAGCCGCAAGTGCAGGCGGATGCCCGAATCCACCGGCGAGTTGGCATCCAGGATCGGCTCGGCGTTGCGGCCACCGGCCAGCCAGTGCGCCAGCGGCAGCGGCTGCAGGCGTTCGACCAGCGCCGCGCCCATGTCGTGCGGATGCTGCAGGCCGAGCAGGGTGGTCGCCGCCTCGTTGAACCACTGCACACGCTGGGTGTTGCGGTCCACCACCACCACCGCATCGGGCAGCGCGGCAGCGGCGGCGCGGTAGCTGCGCAGCATCTGCAGCAGGCGCCGCTTGCGCGCGCGCATCTCCTGCTGGTTGCGGTACAGCAGGCGGTCCAGTTCGTTCCAGACGCCATTGCCGTTGATGGTTTCCCAGCGCTGGCGCGCGGTCAGGCGCAGCAGCACCTGCCGCAGGCGCCAGTAGTGCCACGCCAGGATTCCCAGCGCGGCGGCCGCGACGGTCAGCCCGACGTGGCCGACCAGTGCGCCCAGCAATCCGGCCAGCAACAACAGCGCGGCCACGGCGGCCAGCGTCTTCAACCAGGCGGATCGGAATTGGCGGGGCATTGCGTTCTCGGGTGGTGCGGATGGATCCGTCGAAATGACTGCTGGTTATAGCATCAAGCCGCTCAGATGGAGGCCGAGAAGCGATAGCCGGCACCGCGCACGGTCTGCACCATGTTCTCCGCACCGAACGGCTCCAGCGTCTTGCGCAGGCGGCGGATGTGCACATCGATGGTGCGTTCTTCCACATACACACTTCCGCCCCAGACGTGGTCCAGCAGCTGCGAACGGGTGTAGACGCGTTCGGGATGGGTCATGAAGAAATGCAGCAGGCGGTATTCGGTCGGGCCGATCGGCACCGGCGCCTCGCCGGCGAACACCCGGTGGGCAGCGCCGTCAATGCGGATCGGACCAATGGCCACGCTGCCGTCCTCATCGTCATCGCGGGTGCGGCGCATCACCGCACGGATGCGGGCCAGCAGCTCGCGTGCGGAGAACGGTTTGACCACATAGTCGTCCACGCCGGCTTCCAGCCCACCGACGCGGTCGTTCTCCTCGCCGCGGGCGGTGAGCATGATGATCGGCACGTCGCGGGTGAGGGCCTCCTTGCGCCAGCGCCGGGCCAGTTCCAGGCCGCTGGTGCCGGGCAGCATCCAGTCCAGCAGGATCATGTCCGGGACCCGGTCGGCGATGGCGGTCTGCGCTTCCAGCGCATCGCCGGCGTGGACCGGGTCGTACTCGCCCTTGCGCAGGGCGAAAGCGACCATGTCACGGATCGCGGGTTCGTCGTCGACTATCAGGATGCGTTTCTGCACGTCTGCCTACCGTAGAGCCCATCAATCTGGAGTGCGCCCAGTAGACTACGGTTTGATGACCGGTTTGTGACATCGGATGAGACTTCCGGCGGCGGTACGCGGCGGCGTGATTCAGTTCCGTGACATGTCCGGGTCACGCACACCCAGGCGGCGCATTTCCAGCACCGTGGGCATGATCGACTCGATGCGCGCATTCACGCGGGCGCGGCTGATGTAATCCAGTCCGGGCTGTTTGAGCAGGGCCTCGAACTGGAGCAGCGCCTGTTCCGGGCGGCCATTCAGATAGGCGGCCTCGGCGTAGGCCTCACTGGCACGCACCGGGTCTCCGGCCAGTTCGCAGGCACGGGCGAACAGCCGCTGGAACACCGGGTCATCGCCCGAGCGGGCCAGCAGCGGGCGCAGCATGCTCTGGGCGCGCTTGCCTGCCTCGGCGCCGCCTTGCTCGTTGAGTACCTGGGCGTAGGTCAGCGCCACCGCACGGTTGCGCGGCAGGCGTTGCAGCAGCGTATCGAAGCGCTGGTTGGCCTCGGTGCGCTTCCCGCTGCGCGACTCGGCTTCGCCCAAGCCCAGGCTGATCCACAGGTTGTCCGGGTAGGTGGCGTGCAGCTGCTGCAGATACTCCAGCGCCTGCCGGGTGTTGCTGCCGCCGTCCCGCAGTTGCGCGATGGCCACACCGTAGCGCTGGGGATCATCCAGGCCGTCCTTCTGGCTGCGGCGCAGATCCTCGTATTCGCGGACCAGCTCCGACGGCGTCGGCGCGCTGAGCACCCGCAGCCGTTCGCGGGCCCAGTCGAACTGGCCGCTCGCGCCGCGGGCCACGCTGCTGGCCGGCAGCGACAGCTGCAGGGAGCTCGGCAGCAGCGGATTGCCGCCGGCACCGAGCGGGTCGCGGATATCCGGCAGGGTGGGATTCACCCGTTCCTGGCGCACGCCGGTGGGCGTCTGCGTGGTGAGCAGCACGGTGTCTTTTTTCATCTGCTCGGCGCGGGATTTGGCCTCGCTGATGCGGGTGATGTTGACCGGATGGGTGCGCAGGAAATCCGGGGTGCTGTAGCCGCCCTCGTTGCCGCGCATGGCCGCGGACATGCGCTCGAAGAAGCCGGCCATCGCGTCCACGTCATAGCCGCTGTGGGCCAGGGTGCGGATGCCGAGGCGATCGGCCTCCGCTTCATTGGAGCGGGTGAAATTGATCTGGCGCTGCTGCATCAGGCCCATGCCCGAGGTGATCGCGGCCAGGGTGGCGTCGCCGGAGGAGTTGCCCCCGGCCTGTTGCGCGGCGACCACCGCCGCCAGCATGCCCAGCAGGATCGGGATCTGGTCGCGCTGGGCGCGCTCCACGCCGCGCAGCACGTGCTGCTGGGTGACGTGGGCGATTTCATGGGACAGCACCGCGGCCACCTCGTCTTCGCGCTGGGCGGTCAGCACCAGCCCGGCGTTCACGCCGATGTAGCCGCCCAGGGTGGCGAAGGCGTTGATCTGCCGGTCCTTGAGCATGAAAAACGTGAACGGCTGGCGCGGCTGCGCGCTGCTGGCACCCAGCCCGGTGCCCATCCCCTGCAGCCAGTCGTCGATCAGGGGGTCGTCCAGCAGGTAGCCGTAGTTGCGCAGCTCGCGCAGCATCATGCCGCCGTATTCAGCTTGACGGGCGGGCGTCAGCAGCTCGCCGGCCGATGAGCCGATGTCCGGCAGTTTCGTGTCCTGGGCCGCGCCGGGCGGGGTGGCCAGGGCCAAGGTCAAAGCGGTGGCAAGCAGCAACGGGCGCAAACGGTGACTCCGGTAGGGCTGGGCGGAGGATGACGGGGAAGCGGCGGCGGGGTGTGAAGCGCAGGTTAATCCAGAGTGTTCTGCCGGTGGCATCGAAAATCCATGCGCCCGCTACCATATAAGGACAACATTTCCAGCGAGGAGTTTCCTTGTGAGCAATCCCGTCACCGGCGCCGTGTCCGGCGCACCTGCAGTGACCATCTACTCCACCGCCGTGTGTCCTTACTGCGTGGCCGCCAAGAACTTCCTGAAGAGCAGGAACCAGTCGTGGACCGAAGTCCGTATCGACCTGGATCCGGCCGAGCGCGAGAAGATGATGGCGCTGACCCGGCGCACCAGCGTGCCGCAGATCTTCGTCGGCGACGTCCACGTCGGTGGCTACGACGACATGATGGCGCTGCATCGTGCCGGCAAGCTCGAGCCGCTGCTGGCGGGGCAAGGCGCATGAGCGCCGGGGCCGAGAAGGACCGTCTGGCCGAATTCACCGAATTCCGCCAGCGCATGAACCAGCGCATCCTGGCCGAGCCCAACCAGGTGGTGCGGCGCTTCTTCGCGCTGGACACCCAGACCTACCAGGCCGGTGCGCTGGATGTGAAGACCAAGGAACTGCTGGGTCTGGTCGCCTCGCTGGTACTGCGCTGCGACGACTGCATCAGTTACCACGTGGCCCAGTGCAAGGAGGCCGGGGTCAGTCGCGAGGAGTTCTTCGAGACCTTCTCGGTCGGTCTGGTGGTGGGCGGCTCGATCGTCATTCCGCACCTGCGGCGGGCGGTGGATTTCCTCGACCAGCTCGAGAGCGGGGCGGCCCAGGCGCCGGCCGGGCACGACCACGGCTGAACCCAGACCTTGGTCCAGTTGGGGGCGGAGGGGCGGATCGGGCATAATTGACAGTTGAAACCTTTTCAATCGCGCCGGGTTCCGGGCAGCCGGATGGCGCTTTCCCCTCCTCCCTGTTTGGAATACCCAAAATGACGCAGACAATCACCGTCATCCGCGGCGATGGCATCGGCCCGGAAATCATGGACGCCACCCTGTTCGTGCTCGACGCGCTGAACACCGGCCTGACCTATGAATACGCCGACGCCGGCCTGGCCGCGCTGGAAAAGCACGGTGAGCTGATCCCGGCGTCCACGCTGGAATCGATCACGAAGAACAAGGTGGCGCTGAAGAGCCCACTGACCACGCCGGTGGGTGGTGGTTTCAGCTCGATCAACGTCGCCCTGCGTCGCCAGTTCGACCTGTACGCCAACGTGCGTCCGGCCATCTCGTTCCCGAACACCAAGTCGCGCTACGAGAACATCGACATGATCACGGTGCGCGAGAACACCGAAGGCGCCTACCTGGCCGAAGGCCAGGAAGTGTCGGCCGACGGCGAGACCGCGTTCTCCGGCACCCGCATCACCCGCAAGGGTTCCGAGCGCATCGTGCGTTACGCCTTCGAGCTGGCCAAGAGCACCGGCCGCAAGAAGGTCACCGCCGTGCACAAGGCCAACATCATCAAGTCGACCTCGGGCCTGTTCCTGGACGTGGCGCGTGAAGTGGCCGCCAAGTACCCGGAAATCGAATTCCAGGAAATGATCGTCGACAACGCCTGCATGCAGCTGGTGATGCGTCCGGAGCAGTTCGACATCATCGTCACCACCAACCTGTTCGGCGACATCATCTCCGACCTGTGTGCCGGCCTGGTCGGCGGCCTGGGTCTGGCTCCGGGTGCCAACATCGGTGCTGACGTGGCGATCTTCGAAGCCGTGCATGGCACCGCGCCGGACATCGCCGGTCAGGGCAAGGCCAACCCGGTGGCGCTGATGCTGGGGGCGGCGCAGATGCTGGACCACGTGGGCCAGCCGCAGAACGCCGAGCGCCTGCGCAAGGCCATCGTCGCCACGATGGAAGCCAAGGACTCGCTGACCGGCGATCTGGGCGGCACCGGCACCACCATGGGCTTCGCCAAGGCGATCGCCAGCCGCATCTGATTGCGGCGGAGGCACGTTCTAGTGGTTGACGAAACGGGGCGCGCAAGCGCTCCGTTTCTGTTTGGATTGATCGCGTGGGCGGGGTGCTGTGGGTGGCCGCCACGTCATCGCCGCGCCTTCGCTATGTGAAAGGGCGGGGGCCGGGCCCTGTGCACTCCCCGCGCTGCAGGTCAGCGGCGCAACATCCCAAAAACAAAGGGCGCCTGAGGGCGCCCTTTGCATCACCGTCTGCTGCAGGCCCTCAGTTGCGGGATTGCAGCTTGGACAGCAGGCGCAGGAATTCGATATACAGCCACACCAGGGTGACCATCAGCCCGAACGCGCCGTACCACTCCATGTACTTGGGTGCTCCGGCTTCCACGCCGCTTTCGATGAAGTCGAAATCCAGCACCAGGTTCAGCGCCGCGATCACCACCACGAACAGGCTGAAACCGATGCCGATCAGGCCGGACTCATGGATGAAGGGGATGTTGATATTGAAAAAGCCCAATACGATCGTGGCCAGGTACACCAGTGCGATGCCGCCGGTGGCGGCGACCACGCCCAGCTTGAAGTTCTCGGTGGCCTTGATCAGTCCGCTGCGATAGGCGAACAGCAGCGCGAACAGCGTGCCGAAGGTCAGGATCACCGCCTGGAACACGATGCCGTTGAAGCGGGCTTCATAGATGGCCGAGATCGAGCCCAGGAAGAAGCCTTCGGCCAGCGCGTACAGCGGTGCGCTGATCGGTGCCCAGCTCTTCTTGAAGATCGTCACCAGCGACAGGATGAGGCCGGTGATCAGGCCGCCCCACAGGTAGAGTTTGGCGGCCGGCAGCAGCTCGCCGCTGTCGCTGATCGTGCCGCTCCATGCAAACGCGGCGGTGAGCACGGCCAGCAGCAACAGCAGGCCGGTCTTGTTGACGGTACCGTTGATCGTCATCACCTGCGCGCCGCGTGAGACCACGCTGCCACTGCCAAGGTCGAGGAAAGTGGATTCGGAAAGGGCCGGGTTGCCGCTGCGCATGCAAGTCTCCGTTGCTGAGGAATGAGGGGCGGGTGCTGCATCAAGCATACCCGTATCAATCGAAGTGAAATTTACCGTTGACAGGCTGCGCCACAGTTACGACAATAGCCGACCTTTCCGGGGCATCGGAGAGATTCACCGCCGGGGTATAGCGCAGTCTGGTAGCGCGCCTGCTTTGGGAGCAGGATGTCGGGGGTTCGAATCCCTCTACCCCGACCATCCAATGCACCAAGCGCGTGTTGGAATGCGACAATCCGGTCAGAGCGCCCGTAGCTCAACTGGATAGAGCACCGGCCTTCTAAGCCGGCGGTTACAGGTTCGATTCCTGTCGGGCGCACCATCAGGTGCAAGCGGTAGGTAGCAAGTTTTCAGTGGTGGCTGTAGCTCAGTTGGTTAGAGTACCGGATTGTGATTCCGGTGGTCGGGGGTTCGAATCCCCTCAGCCACCCCACTGTTTCAAAGCTTCGGAGTGAAATCCGGGCTTGCAATAAAAGCCAGGTTGCGGCATAATTCGCCTCCTGATTTTCAGGGCTGTTAGCTCAGTTGGTAGAGCAGTTGACTCTTAATCAATAGGTCCAAGGTTCGAATCCTTGACAGCCCACCAGATTGAAAAGCCGTCAGAGCGATCTGCCGGCTTTTTCTTTATGTGTAAGCCCCGCATTTTGGGGTGGCGTGGAAAACACCCTGTGGTGTAGACTTGGCGCCGAAGTTTCAGGGCTGTTAGCTCAGTTGGTAGAGCAGTTGACTCTTAATCAATAGGTCCAAGGTTCGAATCCTTGACAGCCCACCAGATTGAAAAGCCGTCAGAGTGATCTGGCGGCTTTTTTCTTGCCAGGCACGGTGCCGGTCTGGGGCGTTGGATGGAGGGCGGGTGCTTCTCTTCCGCTTTTCTGGCGCTCCTGCAACAATGGCGGCCTGAATCGGCATCGCGAAAGTGGCGGAATTGGTAGACGCCCTGGATTTAGGTTCCAGTGCCGCAAGGCGTGGGGGTTCGAGTCCCCCCTTTCGCACCATCTTTGGATATTGCTGGTCCCATCTTCCTGGCGCCGGTTTCGGTGCTGCGGTCTTGCAGCGGGCTGGAAGCGCCCGCCAGAATCAGCGAAACTACCGGGCTGGCGTGGATACGTGCGCCGTTCAAATCCGTTTCTCTACCAATCGAGCCGGGGCCCATGCGCCACCGGTGGCAGGAGTCCACATGCAAGCTTCGATCGAATCCACCGGCAACCTGGAACGCCGCCTGACCTTCTCCCTGCCGGAGGAGCGCCTGCAGACCCACATCAATGGTCGTCTGGGTGAGATCGCTCGCACCGCGCGCATCAAGGGCTTCCGTCCGGGCAAGGTGCCGGCCAAGGTGATCGAGCAGCGTTTCGGCCCGCAGGTGCGCGCCGAGGCCGTGGATGGCCTGCTGCGCGAGACCTTCGACGCCGCGCTGCGCCAGCATGAGCTGCGCATCGCCGGCAATCCGCGCATCGACAAGGCCGGCGAAGGCGAGTTCGATTTCGTCGCCACCGTCGAGCTGGTGCCGGACTTCGGCGATGTCGATGTGACCAAGCTGAACGTTGTGCGTCACACCGCTGAAATCAGCGACGCCGACATCGACCAGATGATCGAGAACCTGCGTGCGCAGCGCCGCAGCTGGAAGCCGGTTGCGCGCGGTGCGCAGCAAGGGGATCTGGTCGGTCTGGAAACCTGGTCGCAGATCGGCGACGAGCGCCTGCCGGCGGAAGGTGCCGAGAAGGGCACCATCATTCTCGGCCAGGGCATGATGTTCGAGTCGATTGAAAAGGGCCTGGTCGGGCTGGCCAAGGGCGAGGAAAAGACGCTGGACGTCGATTTCCCGGCCGACTGGCGCGTGCCGGCGCTGGCCGGCAAGACGGCCAAGGTCACCGTCAAGGCCGTTGAAGTCTCCGAACAGGAAGTTCCGGAAGTCGACGCCGCGTTTATCAAGAGCTTCGGTGTGAAGAACGGTGATCCGGAGCAGTTCCGCGCCGACATCCGTTCCAACCTGGAGCGCGAGCTCAAGGGTGCGCTGATGAACCGTCTGCGCCGTGAAGTGGGCGAGCAGCTGATTGCCGCCTATTCCTCGGTGGAGCTGCCGCCGCGTCTGGTCGAGAACGAGGCCCGTGCGATGCTGGCCCAGCAGATCGAGGCCATCCGTCGCCAGGGCGGCAACCCGGGCGAAGTGCCGGCCGATGCCCATGAGGGCTTCAAGGACGCCGCTGCCAAGCGCGTGCTGGTCGGCCTGCTGGTCGGTGAAGTGGCCCGCAAGAACGAGCTGCGCCTGGATCCGAAGCGCCTGAACGAAACCATGCGCCTGATCGCTTCGACCTACGAAGAGCCCGAGCAGGTCATTGAGATGTACCGCAACGACCCCCAGCTTATGGCTGGCCTGCAGAACCGTGTGATGGAAGAGCAGGTGATCGATTGGATCGCCGAGCGTGCCCAGCACACCGAGCAGTCGCTGTCGTTCCAGGAAGCCATCCGCCAGTAACTGGCGGGCGTTTGATCCTCGCGCCGCTGGCGCGGGGTGTTCCTCTCAAAATAGGTGCCCCACGTAATGGACAACCGAGCCAAAGCCCTGAACATGGTTCCAATGGTGGTCGAACAGACCGCCCGCGGCGAGCGCGCCTATGACATCTATTCGCGCCTGCTCAAAGAACGCCTGATTTTCCTGGTCGGTCCCATCGACGATCACATGGCGAACGTGGTGGTGGCGCAGCTGTTGTTCCTGGAAGCGGAAAATCCGGAAAAGGACATCAGCATCTATATCAATTCGCCCGGTGGTGTGGTCACAGCCGGTATGGCGATCTACGACACCATGCAGTACATCAAGCCGGATGTGAGCACGATCTGCATCGGTCAGGCGGCCTCCATGGGCGCGCTGCTGCTGGCGTCCGGTGCGGCCGGCAAGCGTTATGCGCTGCCCAATTCGCGGGTGATGATCCATCAGCCGCTGGGGGGCTTCCAGGGCCAGGCCACCGACATCGACATCCACGCGCGTGAAATCCTGACCCTGCGTGCTCGCCTGAACGAGGTGCTGTCCAAGCACACCGGGCAATCGCTGGAAACCATCGCGCGCGACACCGAGCGCGACAATTTCAAGAGCGCGGCCGAGGCCCAGGCCTATGGTCTGGTGGACCAGGTGCTTGAGCGTCGTCCGGACGAGTCGATCCAAGCGGCCTGATGGTAAAAACTGCCGGAAAACACGGCAATTCTGCAGGGTCGGAACGGGGCTGGTGTCCCTCCGGCCCTGTGTTATTCTCGAATTTGAACCCCCTGTTCATAGGGGGAAGCAACTGGGTAAGCGAAGCATGAGCGAAGACCGGCAAGGTCGTTCCGGGGACGGCAGCAAGATTCTTTACTGCTCGTTCTGCGGCAAGAGTCAGCATGAAGTACGCAAGCTGATCGCGGGCCCGAGCGTGTTCATCTGTGATGAATGCGTGGAGCTGTGCAACGACATCATCCGTGAGGAGCTTGAGGAGAAGGCCCAGTCGGCACGCAGTTCGCTGCCCAAGCCGAAGGAGATCCTCGAGGTCCTGGACCAGTATGTGATCGGTCAGACCCGCGCCAAGCGCACGCTCGCGGTGGCGGTGTACAACCATTACAAGCGCATCGAAAGCCGTCAGAAGAACGACGACGTCGAGCTGTCCAAGTCCAACATCCTGCTGGTCGGCCCGACCGGTTCGGGCAAGACGCTGCTGGCCGAAACGCTGGCGCGGCTGCTCAATGTGCCCTTCACCATGGCCGATGCGACCACGCTGACCGAAGCCGGTTACGTGGGCGAGGACGTGGAGAACATCATCCAGAAGCTGCTGCAGAAGTGCGACTACGACGTCGAGAAGGCGCAGCAGGGTATCGTCTACATCGATGAGATCGACAAGATCTCGCGCAAGAGCGAGAACCCGTCGATCACCCGCGACGTGTCCGGCGAAGGTGTGCAGCAGGCCCTGCTGAAGCTGATCGAAGGCACCGTGGCCAGCGTGCCGCCGCAGGGTGGGCGCAAGCATCCGCAGCAGGAGTTCCTGCAGGTCGATACCAAGAACATCCTGTTCATCTGTGGCGGCGCGTTCGCCGGCCTGGACAAGGTGATCCAGCAGCGTTCCTCGGAAACCAGCAGTATTGGCTTTGGCGCCAAGGTCAAGAGCACCGAGCGCAAGCAGGAGATCGGCAAGGTGCTGGCCGAGGTCGAGCCGGAAGATCTGATCAAGTTCGGTCTGATCCCCGAGTTTGTCGGCCGCCTGCCGGTGGTCGCCACGCTGGAAGAGCTCGATGAGCCGGCACTGATCAAGATCCTAACCGAGCCGAAGAACGCCATCACCAAGCAGTTCAAGAAACTGTTCGAAATGGAGAACGTCGAGCTGGAGTTCCGGCCTGATGCACTTGCAGCCATCGCCAAAAAGGCGATCAAGCGCAAGACCGGTGCCCGCGGCCTGCGCACGATCGTCGAGTCGGTGCTGCTGGACACCATGTATGACCTGCCGTCGCAGGAAAATGTCAGCAAGGTGGTGGTCGATGAATCGGTCATCGAGAACAAGTCCGAGCCGTACGTGATCTACCAGACGCCGCCGGCACCGCCCAAGGCTGCTTCCGGCGACTGAACAGGGGCGACGGGACGCACTGCTGCGGGGCTGGGTTGCCCGTTCAGAATCTCGCTCGTACACCTCTTGCAACACCTCGCCGATGGCCCCATAACGGGGCCATCGGCTTTTTTATTTCAGCCTTGTCCACCCACCAGCTCCCGGCTGGTTGTTCCCCCGAATTCCTGCGGAGCCCCCATGGCCCAGTCCCAACTCGAAGTCCTCGACCTGCCGGTCCTGCCACTGCGCGACGTGGTGGTGTTCCCGCACATGGTCATTCCCCTGTTCGTGGGCCGCGACAAGTCCATGCAGGCGCTGGAGCGCGCGATGGAGGCGGACAAGCGCATCCTGCTGCTGGCGCAGAAGTCGGCCGAAACCGATGATCCGGCCGCGGCGGACCTGTACACCGTCGGCACCCTGGCGCAGGTGCTGCAATTGCTGAAGCTGCCCGATGGCACCATCAAGGTGCTGGTCGAGGGGCTCTCGCGCGTGGCCGTGGACAAGGTCCATGAGCGGGATGGCGCGCTGCAGGGGCACGGCGTGGAAATCGAATCGGATGAAACGCGCGAGCCGCGAGAGATCGAGGCGATCGCCCGTTCGCTGATGTCGCTGTTCGAGCAGTACGTCAAGACCAACCGCAAGCTGCCGCCGGAGCTGCTGCAGACGCTGGCCGGTATCGATGAGCCGGCGCGCCTGGCCGACACCATCGCCGCGCACATCGGCGTGCGCCTGGCCGACAAGCAGAAGCTGCTGGAAACCCTGCAGATCGGTGATCGTCTGGAAATGCTGGTCGGCCTGGTCGACGGCGAGATCGACGTGCAGCAGCTGGAGAAACGCATCCGCGGGCGCGTGAAGTCGCAGATGGAAAAGAGCCAGCGCGAGTACTACCTCAACGAGCAGATGAAGGCCATCCAGAAGGAACTGGGTGATCTGGATGACGCGCCGGGCGAGCTGGAAGAGCTGGCGCGCAAGATCGCCGACGCCGGCATGCCCAAGGCGGTCGAGGCCAAGGCCAAGAACGAACTCAACAAGCTCAAGCAGATGTCGCCAATGTCGGCAGAAGCGGCGGTGGTGCGCAACTATCTGGAATGGCTGCTGGGTGTGCCGTGGAACAAGCGCACCAAGGTCCGCAAGGATCTGAAGGCCGCGCAGGACACGCTGGATGCCGACCACTACGGCTTGGAGAAGGTCAAGGATCGCATTCTCGAGTATCTGGCCGTGCAGTCGCGCGTGAAGCAGATGAAGGGCCCGATCCTGTGCCTGGTCGGACCGCCGGGCGTGGGCAAGACTTCGCTCGGCCAGTCCATCGCCAAGGCCACCAACCGCAAGTTCGTGCGCATGAGCCTGGGTGGCGTCCGCGACGAGGCCGAGATCCGTGGCCATCGCCGTACCTACGTCGGCTCGATGCCGGGCCGCATCGTGCAGAACCTCAACAAGGTCGGCAGCAAGAATCCGCTGTTCGTGCTGGATGAGATCGACAAGATGTCGATGGATTTCCGTGGCGATCCGTCCTCGGCGCTGCTCGAAGTACTGGACCCGGAGCAGAACAACGCCTTCAACGACCACTACCTCGAGGTCGACCTGGACCTGAGCGAAGTGATGTTCGTGGCCACCTCCAACTCGTTGAACATCCCCGGTCCGCTGCTGGACCGCATGGAAGTGATCCGCATCCCGGGCTATACCGAGGATGAAAAGCTCAACATCGCCACCCGTTACCTGGTGCCCAAGCAGCTCAAGGCCAATGGCCTGAAGGTGGAGGAGCTGGCGATCGAGGAGGGGGCGATCCGTGACATCGTGCGCTACTACACGCGCGAATCGGGCGTGCGCAACCTCGAACGTGAGATCGCCAAGATCTGCCGCAAGGTGGTGAAGGAAATTGCCCTGGCCGGTCCGCAGCCGGTGAAGAAAGTGGCTGCAAAGAAATCTGCCAAGAAGCCGAAAGCCGTGGTGGTGGACGCGAAGAACCTGGAGAAATACCTGGGCGTGCAGCGCTTCGACTTCGGTCGTGCCGAGGAGGCGAACGAGATCGGCCTGGTCACCGGTCTGGCGTGGACCGAGGTCGGCGGTGACCTGTTGCAGATCGAGTCGACACTGATTCCGGGCAAAGGCGCTGTCACCCTGACCGGCCAGCTGGGCAATGTGATGAAGGAGTCGGCGACGGCGGCATTGTCGGTGGTGCGTGCGCGTGCCGAAACGCTGGGGATCGATGTCGATTTCCTGCAGAAACACGATGTGCATCTGCATGTGCCCGATGGCGCCACGCCGAAGGATGGCCCCAGCGCGGGTATCGCGATGGTCACCTCGCTGGTCTCCACGCTGACCCGGGTTCCGGTCAAGGCGGATGTGGCGATGACGGGTGAAATCACGCTGCGCGGCCGCGTCACCGCCATCGGTGGTTTGAAGGAGAAGCTGCTGGCGGCGTTGCGCGGTGGCATCCGCACCGTGCTCATCCCCGACGAGAACCGCAAGGATCTGGCTGATATCCCCGCCAATGTCACCCGCGATCTGCACATCGTGCCGGTGAAGTGGATCGATGAAGTGCTGGATATCGCACTGGAGTCGCCACCGGCACCGAAGAAGGTGGGCAAGAAAGCGCCGCGTGTGGCGGTACGAGGCAAGGCCAAGTCATCTCCGGCAACGCGCGTCAAGCATTGAATGCAGTGCTGAAAACCCCTGAAACCCGCGTCGTTATTGGCTTTTCAGCTTGCGCGGGTAGGGGGCGGCTGGTATAAAAGTGCGACTCACGTACCTGTGAAATCACAGGCAACGTGTTTGAAGGATTTTCCGGTTGCCGCTGCTGCAAATGCGGGCGACGACCCACCCATCTATTCCGCGGCATTACCGCAAAGGGAGTTTTACAGAATGAACAAGACCGAATTGATTGATGGCGTTGCCGCTGCTGCCGACCTGTCCAAGGCTGAAGCTGGCCGTGCAGTTGACGCCGTCATCGCCGAGATCACCAAAGCTCTGAAGAAGGGCGATGCCGTGACTCTCGTCGGCTTTGGTACGTTCCAGGTTCGCGAGCGCGCCGAGCGCACCGGCCGTAATCCGAAGACCGGTGACACCATCAAGATCGCCGCTTCGAAAAATCCTGCGTTCAAGGCTGGCAAAGCTCTGAAAGACGCTGTAAACTAAGCGGCTCACCTAGGGTGCTTAGCTCAGCGGTAGAGCGTCTCCCTTACACGGAGAGGGTCGGGGGTTCGAAACCCTCAGCACCCACCAAAGCATCATTGGTAAAAGTTTGAAAGTGGAGCGGTAGTTCAGCTGGTTAGAATGCTGGCCTGTCACGCCGGAGGTCGCGGGTTCGAGTCCCGTCCGCTCCGCCACTTCATACGGGCCCCTGAGGAATCGGGGGCCTCGTTTTCTCAAGTCCCCCGGGACCGGAGAAAACAAACAGGTTAAATGTGGAGCGGTAGTTCAGCTGGTTAGAATGCTGGCCTGTCACGCCGGAGGTCGCGGGTTCGAGTCCCGTCCGCTCCGCCAGTTGTCTCAAAAGCCCTCGGCGCAAGCCGGGGGTTTTTCTTTGGCCGCTCATGCGGCACACCTGTGCTGGGAGTCAGGCGGGAAGCGGGTTACACTGCCCGGCTCGCCAATCGGGCCGTGATTTTTCCCATGCTGCAGAAACTCCGCGACAAGACCTCGGGCTGGATCGTTACCGTGATCATGGGCCTGTTGATGATTCCGTTCCTGTTCGTGATCGACAACAGCTATCTTGGCGGTGTCGGTGCGCAGAACGTGGCCAAGGTGTCGGCGCCGCCAACCTGGTGGCAGTCGGCGCCGTCCTGGTGGCCGATGTCGTTCCTGTGGAGCCATCACGAAATCAGTGCCGAAGAATTCCGTACCCGTTTCGAGCAGGCGCGGATGCAGGCGCGTGAGCAGCAGGGCGAGAATTTCGATCCGCGTGAATTCGAAACGGCGGAAAACAAACTGCTGGTGCTGGATCAGCTGATCGATGAGCAGGTCGTGCGTCTGGCGGCTGAAGACGCGCATATCGTGATCGGCGATGCCGCGGTGCGCGATTACATCGCCAGCATTCCGGCGTTCCAGCGCGATGGCAAGTTCGATGCCGACCAGTACCGGCTGGTGCTGGCGCAGAGTGTGCCGCCGCGGACACCGGCGATGTTCGAACAGCTGGTGCGCACCAGTCTGCAGCAGTCGATCATTCCCAGTGCGCTTGCACAGTCCGGTTTTGTCACCAAGGGTGAAAGCGAGCGTCTGCTGAAGCTGCTGGGTGAAACCCGTGACGTCGAGTTCGCGCTGTTGCCCTCGCCGGAAGCCGATACCGCCGCTGTCAGCGATGACGAAATCAAGCAGTGGTACGACAGCCATCCGAAGGATTTCCTGCAGCCGGAAAGTGTCTCCATCGAGTACGTTGAACTCAGTGCGGCGACGTTGCCGCCGGTTGCGCCGGCTGATGACGCCGCGCTGCGCCGTCGCTACGACGAGGAGAAGGCGCGTTTTGTTGCGCCTGAGCAGCGTCTGGCATCGCACATCCTGATCAGCGCCGGTTCCGATGCGGCGTCGCAGAAGGCCGCAGAAGCCAAGGCGGCAAAGCTGGCTGAAGAAGCCAGGCAGGGGGCTGATTTTGCGGCACTGGCCAAGGCCAACTCCGATGACCCGGGCTCGAAGAACGAGGGTGGTGATCTGGGCTGGGTCGAGCGCGACGTGATGGTCAAGCCGTTCGAGGACGCACTGTATGCGATGAAGGTTGGCGAGATCACCGGGCCGGTCAAGACCGATTTCGGTTACCACGTGCTGAAGCTGCGCGAGATCAAGGGCGGTGAAGGGCGTCCGTTCGAGGAGGTCCGCGATCAGCTGGCTGCCGAACAGTTGCAGGCTGATACCGAAAAGGCGTTCAGCGAGCTGAGCGGGCGCTTGGTGGATCTGGTCTACAAGAACCCGACCGCGTTGGAGCCGGCAGCCAAGGAAGTGGGCGTGCCGGTGCAGGTGCTGGGACCGTTCACGCGGACGACCGCCAGCGGTATCGCTGCCAATCCGGCCGTGTTGCGTGCGGCGTTCTCCGACGCGCGGGTGGAAGACGGTACGGTCAGTGACCCGATCGAGATCGCGCCAAACCACAACGTGATGCTGCGTGTCACCGAGCACACGCCGGAGCAGCCGATTCCGCTTGCGCAGGCACGTGAGCAGGTGATTGCCGCCATTCGCGCACACCGTACGGAAGAAGCATCGAGCAAGGCCGCTGATGCACTGCTGGCCAAGCTGGGCAGCGGACAAACCCTGCAGCTGCTGGCCGAATCCGACAAACTGCAGCTGTTGCCGATGCCGGGTCTGCCGCGTACCGCGCCGATGCCTACCGTTGAGGCCAATCGAGCCGTATTCGCCGCAGCACCGCCGAGTGCCGACAAGCCGAGCTATGGCAAAGTCGACATGGGCGATGGTCGCTATGCGGTGTTCGCGGTGACCAAGGTGACGCCTGGCGATATCGCTGAAGTGAGTGAGCAGCAGCAGTCCATGTTGAAGCAGCAGCTCAGCCAGATCGATGGCGCTGCGGCGGCGAAGGCCTATGTGGATGGCATGCGCAAGCGCTTCAAGGTGCAGGTGCAGGAATCCCAGCTCTAGGTCTGGGGTCAAGTAAAAAGCCCGGCTTTCGCCGGGCTTTTTCATTTGTCTGTCCTGCAGTGCCGGGTGGGCAGGGGAGTTGCGGCCTCAGCGCGCCTCTTCGAAGTTGAGCACCATGCCCGGTTTGAGCGTCGCCTTGGCGTCCAGGTTGTTGCGGGCCAGCAGCGCTTTGACGGTAACCCCGTAGCGACGTGCGATCGACCAGACCGATTCGCCGCTGCGCACGGTATGGCGGCGTGAGGTCCGGCCAGTGGTGGTTGCCGCGCTGCTGCTGGCCACACGCGCGCCTACAGCCGTGGCCGGAGGTGGTGGGGAGGAGGAGGCCACTACGACGCTGTCGGTCGGCGCCATGGCGCCTTCTGCATGGCC
This sequence comes from Stenotrophomonas sp. STEN014, assembly GCF_056760315.1. NCBI lineage: Bacteria > Pseudomonadati > Pseudomonadota > Gammaproteobacteria > Lysobacterales > Lysobacteraceae > Stenotrophomonas > Stenotrophomonas sp. STEN014. The sequence goes on from NZ_JBRREN010000002.1 coordinate 253,307, forward strand.
GATCATCGCAGGTGCCAGCACCCGCACGCCCGGGCGTGCACCGGTCACAGCCGGGTTGAGACGGGCGATTCGGGCCGGATCCAGTGCGTTCTGCGCCGACCAGGCGGCCAGCGTGGTGTTGGCTGGCAGCGAATGGCCCTTGAGAATCGGTACTGGACGGTCGAGGGCGGCCATCAGATCCGGTTGCTTCTCGGCCTGTTCCAGCACACAGGCCAGCGCGTGCAGTTTCTCGACATACGAATAGGTGATGGGCGAGAGCCCGGGCAACTCTGCAGGACGCGCGTTCTGGGCGTTCATGCCGGCCCGCCGTAGCGATTGCAGGATGCGGTACTCGCCGGCGTTGTAGGCCATCACCGCCAGCCGCCAGTCGCCGCCGAACATGCCGTGCAGCGTTTTCAGGTAGCGAACGGCCGCGCGGGTGGAATCCACCGCAGAAAGGCGGCCGTCGTAGCCGGCTTCCATCGGTACACGGTGGTTGCGTGCGGTGGTGGCGATGAACTGCCACAGGCCGGCCGGGCCCCCGGCATTGCGCGCGCCGGGTCTGTAGCCGCTTTCCACAAACGGGATCAACGCATATTCGGTCGGCAGGCCGGCCTCACGCAGTTCATCAACCACGTAACCGAACAGCGGCAGTGCGTCGTCTTCGATATTGCCCAGGCGCGAAGGGGCGTGTGCGAAGTGCTTGCGCCAGCGGGGACTGGTCGCGGCGGCATCGCACTGGGCGTCGGCCAGGCCTTCGCGGAAGTTGGCAAAAATCTCGCGACCATTGCGGCTGGTCGGCGGCGGCAGCGAGGCCGGGTCAATGGGCAAGGCGCCCAGGGCCGCGAGGTTCTGGCTCACCCCGGCGCTGACGGGCAGCGCCGGGGTACTGGCGGCAGCCGCGCCCACGCCCAGAAACATCCCGAGCGCGAGCGCCAGAGCGTGCCGCTTCATGCGCGGAAACCGTCTTTCCAGCGCCGTAATTCGGCAAAGGTCTCCACTTCATCGGCTGGCGCCCGGCCTAGGCGGGTGGCGACGGCGGCGCGAATGGCGGAGTCGTTGGTGCGCAGGAATGGGTTGCACTGCAGTTCGCTGGCCAGTAAGGCGGGAACGGAGGGGCGTGAGCGGCTGCGCATGTCCTGAGCTTCCTGTTGGCGGCGTTGCAATGCCGCGTTGGTGGGATCGATATGCCGAGCGAACACGGCATTGGCCAGTGTGTACTCGTGCCCGCAGCAGACCCATGTCTGCGGGGGCAGCGCGGCCAGGCGTTGCAGCGAGGCCAGCATCTGGGCGGGCGTACCTTCGAACATGCGTCCACAGCCCAGGCTGAACAGCATGTCGCCACAAAACAGGTGGTTGTGGCCGAGGTAGGCGATATGGCTCCCGGTGTGGCCGGGAACTTCCAGCACGGTGAAATCGAAGCCGGGCAATTGTACCCGGTCGTTTTCACCCACCCGTTCACAATCCAAAGTGATGCGTTCATCGGCTGGGGCGAACACCGGCAGCCAGGGCCAGCGCTGGCGCAGCGCCGCGACGCCGCCGATGTGGTCGTCGTGGTGGTGGGTGAGCAGGACGGCAGCGGGCTGCATGCCTTGGTCCGCGGCGTCGAATACGGGGCCGGCTTGGCCCGGATCGACAAAAACCGTGCGGTCGTCAGGCGTTTGCAGCGCCCAGATGTAGTTGTCCTGAAATGCAGGCAGGGCGGTCAGTCGCATAGAATTGGACCATGCCCGCCGCCCCGTTCCCCCGTCAAGCTGCAGTCTCGGCCTGGTTTGAGAAAACTGGCGCGCTTGCGATGCGTGAACTCGAGCATCGGACCCTGCTTGAACAGTTGCGTGCGGTACCGGCGCAGCCTTGGCTGTGGATGGGGCCGGCGGCCAGCTGGTTGCCCGTGTCTCCACCCCAGGGTCGGGGCATCCGGCTGCATCCGCATGTGACCGGACCGGGGTACGACGGCGATCTGCGTTGCTCGCTGCCCCTGCCGCTGCCGGCCGAGTCCGTCAATGCGATCGTGCTGCAGCATGTGGCGGCGGAGCAGGCGGCGGATCTGCTGGCCGAGTGCGCGCGGATCTTGATGCCCGGGGGGCGGCTGTGGATGACACTGCTCAACCGCTGCAGTCCCTACCGCACGCACTGGCAATGGCAGGGCGCACGGCCACCCTCGGCGGGGCATTGCCGGATGCTGATCCAACGCCAGGGCCTGCGCTGCACCTCGCTGCGCCATCTGGGGCCTTTGCTGGATTCCTCCGGTGCAGGCGCAGGTACTTCGTTGGCGGCACTGCGCGCGATCTGTGTATTGAGCGGGGAAAAACGCACCACCACGTTGACCGCTATTGGCCAGCTCAGGACGGCCGATTGGCGCCGGCCGCTGGCGACCTGACTTTTTACGGAACTACATGAAATCCATTGAAATACACACCGACGGCGCGTGCCTCGGTAATCCCGGGCCGGGCGGCTGGGCCGCCCTGCTGCGCTACAAGGGACATGAGCGCGAGGTCACCGGCGGGGAAGGTCACACCACCAACAATCGCATGGAGTTGATGGCCGCCATCTCGGGCCTGGAGACCCTCACCGAGCCGTGTGAGATCGTGCTGCATACCGATTCGCAGTACGTGCGCCAGGGCATCACCGAATGGATGGGCGGCTGGGTGCGACGCAACTGGAAAACCGCCGGTGGCGATCCGGTCAAGAACCGCGATCTGTGGGAGCGTCTGCACGCGGCCACCCAGCGGCATCGGATCGACTGGCGCTGGGTCAAGGGCCATTCGGGCGACCCGGACAACGAACGCGTGGACCAGCTGGCCCGCGATGAAGCCATCCGCGTGCGCGCCAGCGCCGCAAGCAACTGAGGTAGGCCGTGCGCCAGATCATCCTTGATACCGAAACCACCGGCCTGGACTGGAAGAAAGGCAACCGCGTGGTCGAGATCGGCTGCGTGGAGCTGCTTGAACGCCGCCCCAGCGGCAACAATTTCCATCGTTACCTCAAGCCCGATTGCGAGTTCGAGAGTGGGGCGCAGGAAGTCACCGGGCTGACCCTGGAGTTCCTCGCCGACAAGCCGCGCTTTGAAGAAGTAGTCGACGAGTTCCTGGCCTATGTCGATGGCGCCGAACTGATCATCCACAACGCCTCGTTCGACATGGGCTTCCTGGAGAACGAGCTGGCGCTGGCCGGAAAAACCCGGCTGGCCGAGCGGGTCACCGTCACCGATACCCTGCTGATGGCGCGCGAGCGCTACCCTGGCCAGCGCAACTCGCTGGACGCGCTGTGCCGGCGGCTGGGCGTGGACAACTCGCATCGCCAGCTGCACGGCGCACTGCTCGATGCGCAGATTCTGGCCGATGTGTATATCGCCCTGACCTCGGGCCAGGAGGAGATCGGCTTCGGTCAGCCAGAGGCCGAGCGCAGTGGCGCTGTCGGCGCGGTACAGGCATTTGACCCTGCGGTCTTGCTGCCGCGCCCGCGGGTGCTGGCGACCAGTTCCGAGCTGGAGGCGCACGAAGCCCGGCTGGCGCGGCTGCGCAAGAAGGCCGGTCACGCCTGGTGGGATGGTGAGCGTGCGCCGGTGGCGCCGGAAACCGCCTGAGGCAATCGAAGGGGGCTAGTGGCAGCGGACGAGGATGACGGTCACGTTGTCCGAGCCGCCGCCATCCAGTGCCGCGCCGACCAGGGTGTCCACGCATTCCTGCGCACTGCAATCGGCATGGGCCAGCATGCTGGCGATGCTGGCATCGTCCACTTCCTCGCTCAGCCCGTCGCTGCACAGCAGCAGCTGCATGCCCGGGCGCAATTCCCCGGTCATCGTGGCCACGTTCAGGTGCGCCGGGTCGGTGACTCCCAATGCCTGGGTGACCACGTTGCGGTGCGGGTGGGCGCGGGCCTGTTCGGCGGTCAGTGAGCCTTTTGCGACCAGCTCCTGCACGTAGCTGTGGTCCTGGCTCAGTTGGCTCAGTTTGCCGTCCCGCCACAGGTAGGCGCGGCTGTCGCCGATCCAGGCCACTTCGAACTGGTGCCCCAGGATCTGTGCGGCCACCACGGTGGTGCCCATCGGCAGGCTGTCATTGCGCCGTCGCGAGGTGCGGATGATCTCCTCATCGGCGATACGGATCGCCTGGACCAGCGGGATCCCCTTGCGGATCTCGCGGACGATGGTTTCCCGCGCCAGGGCGCTGGCCACTTCGCCACAGGCGTGTCCGCCCATGCCATCAGCCACCAGCCACAGGCCGAGCTCGCTGTCACCGTAGTAGGTGTCTTCATTGAGCTGGCGGCGCAGGCCGACATGGCTGAGGTGTCCGAATTCGATCATGAGTGCCGGCGTGGGCTGTATTGCGTCAGGAAGGGCAACGCATCATCGCGTTCATGGAGGTGTACAGCAAGCGTCGCAATATGGCCTGCCGGTTGCCGCAACGCCCCCTCCGGGCAGGCGATGGCGCGTCAATTGTGAAAAACCGCTTGTCGGCAATGCCAATGCCCCTTATTATTCGCAGCCCGGTTCGCCGGGGACCATCTGGAGAGGTGGCAGAGCGGTTGAATGTACCTGACTCGAAATCAGGCAGGCGTTTATAGCGCCTCGGGGGTTCGAATCCCCCCCTCTCCGCCAGATACCGGAAAAAGCCACCTGCGGGTGGCTTTTTTCTTGGGCGCGGATCAGGGCGCGCTGTCCGCTCTCGCAAGAACCCGGCACCGGTCGCGGTCGCGTCTCGGGGACCTTCCTCCGCGTTGCCCGGCCATGGCGCGTCTGGCCCGCTACACTGTGCGCCTGATCCAAATGGTGACTTTCATGTCTGAAATCCTGGTGCCGGTGTCCTTCGGCGAGCTGCTGGACAAGATCTCGATCCTGCAGATCAAGTCCGAGCGGATGAGCGATGCGGCCAAGCTGGCCAATGTGCGCAAGGAGCTGGCGGCGCTGGACGCCACCTGGAGGGCGCACCCGGCCGCGGCCCAGGACATCGCCGCGTTGCGTGCGGACCTGAAGGCGGTCAACGAGCGGCTGTGGGATATCGAAGATGACATCCGCCTGAAGGAAAAGGCGCAGCTGTTCGATGACGGCTTTGTGCAGCTGGCGCGCAGCGTCTATTTCCAGAACGACGAACGCGCGCGGATCAAGAAGGCGATCAACCTGGCGCTGGGTTCCAGCTACGTGGAAGAGAAGTCCTACCAGGATTACCGCGCCAGCTGAGAGGCGCGGTTGCTGGAGGCGAAAGGCCGCCCGTCGAGGCGGCCTTTTGCATCATCGCGGCCGGTTCACTGTGGATGGTCGCTGCGGTAGCGCTCGAAGGCGGCAATGGCGTCGTCCACGCTGATCAGCGACATCACCTCGTCGAACTCGATCTTGGTACCCCATTTCAGCGCGCTGGCCGGCTTGTGCAGGTAGCGGCGGGCGGCGTCGTCATAACGGTCCACGCAATAGCGCCGATCCGAATACGGACCGCTGCGCGCCGGGTTGCTGGCCGCATGCAGGCCCAGCACCTTGGTGCCCACGGCGTTGGCGATGTGCATCGGGCCCGAGTCCGGCGTGACCAGCAGATGGGCGCGGGCCAGCAGTGCCGGCAGCTGCTTGAGCGTGTCCTTGCCAACCAGATCCAGTGCCGGGTGCCTCATCGCGGCAAGGATGGCATCGCTGGTGCTGCGCTCCAGTTCGCTGCGACCGCCGCACAACACCACGCGCCAACCCTGCGTTGCGGCGTGATCGGCCAGCGCCGCGTAGCGCTCGGCATACCAGTTGCGGCGCTGGTGGCTGGAGCAGGGCGAGATCATCAGCACCGGACGACCATCCTCGTCCCACTGCGCGCGCGCCCACTCATAAGCTTCTGGTGGCGTGGCCAGGTCCCAGCTGACCTCGGTCTGCTTCAATCCCAGCGGTTCGCAGAAGCTGCCGATCGCATCCAGTACATGGATGCCGGGACGGTCGGCAATACGTTCATTGATGAAAAGGCCGTGCAGATCCTTCGAACGTGACCTGTCATAGCCGATGCGGCGCCGGGCCGGGATGAAGGCCGAGAGCAGGTTGGCGCGGAAGGCGACCTGCATCTGCAGCAGCGCATCGAATCGCGCCGCAGGCAACTGCTCGCGCAGTGCGCGCATTCCGGCCACGCCGGTCTTCTTGTCGTAGACATGGAAGGTCACGCCGGGCAGGCCTTCGAGCAGTTTGTGGCCGGCCTTGTCGATCACCCAGTGCAGCGTCGTGCCCGGTCGTGCCTGTTGCAGCGTGCGCACCAATGGGACTACATGGGTCACATCTCCCAATGCCGAAAGGCGCAAGAGGCACAATGAGGGGGACGATGCAGGCATGGTGTTGTTAGACTCGCAAAGAATGGTCGCATTCGACGCCACTGAAGCGCTGACGCCCTGCCGCGATGGTCGCGGTTATGGCGCCATTCTGTTCGACCGCGAACGCCTGCGGCAAGCCGAGCCTGCTCTGTTTTCGCCTGCGCACTGGGGCGAGAAGGCCCGGCCGGTCGGCGAGGGGGGGCGCGGAGGTGCGTGGTTTGTCGACGCGCCGTTCGGGCACTGCGTGCTGCGCGGCTACCTGCGTGGCGGTGTCGCGGCCAGGTTCAGCCGCGATCTGTATCTGTGGCAGGGCGCACATCGCACCCGCAGCTTCGCCGAGTTCCGGCTGATGCGTGAGCTGATCGCGCACAAGCTTCCGGTGCCGCGGCCGCTGGCCGCGTTCTATATGCGCGACGGGCTGGGCTACCGCGCGGCGATCCTGATGGAACGGCTGGAGGGTGTGCGTTCGCTGGCCGATCGTGCGCTGGTGACCGGGCGTGGCGCGCCATGGGAGGAAACCGGCCGGCTGATCGCCCGCTTCCACCGCGCCGGTCTGGATCATGCCGATCTGAACGCCCACAACATCCTGTTCGATGCCAACGGCCACGGCTGGTTGATCGACTTCGATCGTGGCGTGCTGCGTATTCCCGCCACCCGCTGGCGCGAGCGCAACCTCAAGCGTCTGCTGCGCTCCCTGCTCAAACTGCGCGGTGAGCGCAGTTGCGAGGAGGTGGCGCATGACTTCGCGCGGCTGCGCCGTGCCTATGATCTGGCCTGGAACCGGGGCGTCTGAAATGAGCTGGGCATTACGTTTTCTGGGCGTCGGCAACGCCTCGGCGGTCGATCTGGGTTCTCCGATGGCGGTGATCGAGCGCGACGGCAAGCCGTGGTTGACCATCGATTGTGGCGGTGAGGGGCTCACGGCCTATCGCGCGCACTACGCGGCGATGCCCGATGCGCTGTTTGTCACCCATGTGCACCTGGATCACGTGGCCGGCTTCGAGCGCTTGTTCGTCGATGCGTATTTCAATCCGCGCCGGCGCGGCACGGTGCGCGTGTATGTGCCGGCCACGGTGCTGCCACTGCTGCACAGGCGCATCGGCGACTATCCGAATGTGCTGGCCGAGGGCGGTGCCAATTTCTGGGATGCCTTCCAGCTGATCGCCGTCGGTGAGGCGTTCTGGCATGACGGCGTGCGGCTGGAGGTGTTCCCCGTGCGCCATCACTGGCCGGAAACCGCCTACGGTCTGCGCCTGAAAGGGGCGCTGGTGTGGAGCGGGGATACCCGTCCTATTCCGGAGATGCTGCTGCGCTATGCGGCCGACGGCGAGCTGATCGCCCATGATTGCGGCCTGCATGGCAATCCCTCGCATACCGGGGTGGATGATCTCGAACGCGAATACGACGCGGCGACGCAGGCGCGGATGATCCTCTACCACTACGCCAGCGGGGCCGATGGCGATGCGCTGCGCGCACGCGGACATCGCGTGGCGATGCCTGGCGAATGTGTGGTCCTGGCTGGGCCGACCGCCGCCACTGCGGCGCCGGTCTGAACAGGCCACGCGGCGATGTGGCCCAAAAAGGCGGTGGCCCCGCCGGCTGACCTCGGCGCCCGCGTCGATCGATACCGTTGCTGCCTTCCGGCCCTGGCGGGATTTTCGACCTAGCGTCGCGAGGGGCCGACGGGGCCACCATAGAGACGTTGGCCGCCTTGCGGCGGCCTGAGCTCTTTCTGGAAAACGGGGCGATGGATATCAGCCGGCGGGTATTCCAGAAGGGGCGCTGCGGATCACGAACCCTGCAGCGCGCGGCGATTGTAACGTATGCGGGGACACAACAGCCAGCCGCAGATGCATTGAATCGTCTGCAACCCGCACAAGGCGGGCTGCTGCGGCAGCCCCGTGATTGGCTGGAACGCCGCACGCAGGGAAGACGACCTGTTCCCAACTTCGGAATCTCCCCCGGACGGCCAGGCCCCTTCCCGCAGGTCGGATCGCTTGGATCTATGTGCTGATTGCCAGCTTGGCTGGAGAGTGTGTGGGCGCTGACGATGAGGCAGTTGCAGGGATTCACCCGGCGGGTTCCCGGCACTGTCACCCTGGTCGGCAGGATCGCCAGCTGCTGCTGGTGGCTGGCCTTGGCCATGTGCCGGGCTGGGTACCGCTTGCACGATCTGGACCGGCATCGGTGCGGTCGGTGCATTTGCGGTCGGCATCGTTTTGCTGGGCCAGCAGATCCATGCCGGGCGCATGGGCGCGGCGCTGCTGATTGTCGATGCTCTTGAGCTGATACAGCTATCAAGCCGCTGCGGCTCGACTGGGAGAGGGATATGAAAAAGGCCGCCCGGTGGGCGGCCTTTTTCTTCAAAACTGGCGGAGAGAGGGGGATTCGAACCCCCGAAGCGCGGTTTAGACGCTTACACACTTTCCAGGCGTGCTCCTTCAACCACTCGGACACCTCTCCGGACCTGCCGCAACCGTAAAGGCGCTGCAGGGGCGCAAATTCTATAGGGTCGCGGCGGCGGCCACAAGTCGAATCTGCGCCGGGGCTATATGCCGGTGCTCACTGTAGACGGAACACGGCCACCATCTGTGCCAGCTCGTCGGCCTGCTCCTGCAGGGCATGGGCCGCGGCGGTGGCTTCCTCCACCATCGCCGCGTTCTGCTGGGTGGCATTGTCCATGTGGATGATGGTCTGGTTGACCTGCTCGATGCCGGCGCTCTGTTCCTGCGAGGCGGCCGAGATCTCGGCCATCAGCTCGTTGACCTGGCGCACCGCGGTGACCACCTCCTGCATGGTGCGGCCGGCGTCGTTGACCAGCACCGCGCCCTGGTCCACCCGCTGCGCCGAATCGCCGATCAATTGCTTGATCTGCCGTGCCGCTTCGGTCGAGCGCTGCGCCAGCGAGCGCACCTCGCTGGCGACCACCGCAAAACCGCGGCCCTGTTCGCCGGCGCGGGCGGCTTCCACCGCCGCGTTCAGCGCCAGGATATTGGTCTGGAAGGCGATGCCGTCGATCACGCCGATGATGCTCTCGATCTGCCGCGAGGCGTGGGTGATGCCGTCCATCTGCTCGACTACCTGCGCGACAACCGTGCCGCCGCGTGCGGCGATGTCGGCCGCGCCGGTTGCCAGCTGGCGGGCCTGCTGCGAGGTGTCGGCGTTGTTTTTCACCGTGGACGTCAGCTCTTCCATCGAGGCGGCGGTTTCCTCCAGGTTGGCGGCCTGCTGTTCGGTACGCGCGGCCAGGTCGTTGTTGCCGGCGTTGATGTCGCGGGCGGCGCTGCCGATGGCATCGACCGCGCCATGTACACGTTGCAGGATGCCGGTCAGGTGCTCGACGGTGGTGTTGGTGTCATCGCGCATCCGCCCGAACACGCCACGGTAGTCGGCCGTGATGCGCTGGGTCAGGTCGCCCTGCGCCAGGGCGCCGAGCACGCGCTGCACATCGCCGATGGTCGCGGCGTTGGTATCGAACATGCTGTTCACACCTTCTGCCAGGCGCCGGAAGAAGCCGCTCTTGCCGAGGGTGTCGATCCGCTGCGACAGGTCGCCCGCAGCGGCGGCATCGATGACGCCGGCCACTTCCGCTTCCACCGCCACTTCCTGGCTGCGGTCGCGCCATTCCACCACCACGCCCAGCCGCTGGCCCTCGGCCGAGATCACCGGAGCCACGGTCTGGGCGAACACCGCGGTGCCAAACCGCAGCTCGCTCTGCTGCGTGGATTGGACCTTGGCTGGATCGTTGCCGCCTGCCGGTTGCAGTTGCGCCAGCGCCTGGCCTTGGAGATGGTCCAGGTTCGCGTGCGGCAGGTGCTGCGCCAGTTCACCGCGATGCTGCTGCAGCAGCCGCTGCATCGCCGGGTTGGCGTAGGCGACCTGGCCGTGGGCGTCGGCGATCAGCATGGCCGTGCCGGCGTTGTCCAAGGCGATGCGCACGCGCAGGTTTTCGGCGGCGATCCTGCGTTCGCTGTCCAGGCGGGCCTTCAGGTCGGCCTGCATCTTGCGCAGGGCGCGCGAAACCTGGCCGACCTCGTCCTCGCTGCCGGCGGCGATCGGGTAGTCCAGTTGTCCGGCCGCCACCGCATCCACGCCCTGCACGATGCCGCGCAGTGGCGTGCCTACCAGCGTGCGTAGCAACACCACCACGACCACCACCAGCAGCAGCACGCTGGCCACACCGACCAGGATCACCCGGTTGCGGATCTCCACCACGCCGGCCATGACCGCGTCGACCGGTGCGGACACCATCAGTGCGAAGGCATCGGGCGAACGGCCGGCGGTGACGGGGACATAGATGCGCAGCACCTCACCGCCCACGGTCGGGTCGAAGGTGCGCTGGCGGACGATCTGGCCCTTGGCCAGCTGTGCCAGCAGCGGCGCCATATCCGCGGCGAATGGCTTGCCCAGATTCTGCTGCTCCGGTGCAGCCAACACCCGCCCGGTGGGCGAGAGCAGGCGTACCACGCCGCGCTGGTAGGGGCGGATCTTGGCCAATTCGGCCTGGATGGTGGACAGCGCGATATCCGCGCCGGCCACGCCGCGGAACTGGCCGTCGACCTTGACCGGCACCATCAGGCTGGTCATCAGCACCTGCTGGCCGGAGACCTCGTCGGCATAGGGTTCGAACATCAGCTCCTCGCCGCGTTCGCGCACGGCCACGTAATATTTCTCCGCGTCCGGGCCATCGAGCTGGAGGTCGTTCGCCGGGCCGACCGCGTCCTGCAGGGAGGTCTGCCCGGAGGGTTCGCGTGTCCAGTACAGCGACAGCCGCCCCGAATCGGTGCTGATGCGCTGATCTTCGGAGAGGCCGGCGACGAACGTCTTCAGCGTGTCGTCCGCCGGTTCGCCGTCCGGCCAGCTGCGTGCGAAGCGGGCATCGGCGCCATCGAAGCCATCGGGTTCGAATTCCAGCCAGTAGCCCAGCACCGCGGGGTCGGCGTCGGCATAGCGGCGCACCAGGGCGGAAACTTCGGCGCGCGAGCCGTTGCCGCGCTCCATGAGCGCCAACGTGGCGTCGGCCAACCCGCGCACCCGCGACAGCGGCTCGTTGACCGAGCCCCGCACCTTGGCGGCCTCCGCGCGGGCCAGTTGCTCCAGTTCATTGAGTGCGCTGGCTTCCTGAACGGCGGCCGCTTTCTGCTGGATCAGCCAGGCCGCCCCGGCGAAGCAGGTGGCAGCCACCAGGCCCAGTACCAGCGCGGTGCGCGCCACAATCGATGTCAATCCTGTCCTGCGTATCCGCATCGGGCCTCTCCCTTGTGGAATCGGGGGCCGGCCAGCACGAATTCCCTCGTGGGTCGCTGTCCGGGGGTTACTACGGAGGTAGCGGCCGCGCGTACGCGAACCTGAGCCATGCGCGCACTGGCCCGGGACAGGCGCCGGATACGGCTGGCGGGGCCGGGCATGGCACAATGGGACCTCAGATGAAGACGGTTGCCTGATGTCCTATCTCGTCCTTGCCCGCAAGTGGCGTCCGAAGCGTTTTGCCGAGCTGGTGGGCCAGGAACACGTGGTCCGCGCGCTCAGCAATGCGCTGGACAGTGGTCGCGTCCACCACGCCTTCCTGTTCACCGGCACCCGCGGTGTCGGCAAGACCACGATCGCCCGCATCTTCGCCAAGTCGTTGAATTGCGAGCAGGGCACCAGCGCCGATCCGTGCGGCCAGTGCCCGGCCTGCCTGGACATCGATTCGGGCCGCTACATCGACCTGCTGGAGATCGACGCCGCGTCCAACACCGGTGTGGATGACGTACGCGAAGTGATCGAGAACGCGCAGTACATGCCCTCGCGCGGCAAGTACAAGGTCTACCTGATCGACGAAGTGCACATGCTGTCCAAGGCGGCATTCAACGCGCTGCTGAAGACGCTGGAGGAGCCGCCGGAGCATGTGAAATTCCTGCTGGCCACCACCGATCCGCAGAAGCTGCCGGTGACCGTGCTCAGCCGCTGCCTGCAGTTCAACCTCAAGCGCTTGGACCAGGAGCAGATCCGCGGGCAGATGATGCGGATCATGACCGCCGAGGGCATCGAATTCGACGACAGCGCCCTTGTGCAGCTGGCCCACGCCGCCGATGGCTCGCTGCGTGACGGGCTGTCGCTGCTGGACCAGGCCATCGCCTATGCCGGTGGCGCGCTGCGCGATGACGTGGTGCGCGCCATGCTCGGCACAGTCGATCGCACCCAGGTGGCGGCCATGCTCGATGCGCTGGCCGTAGGAGATGGTGCGCGCCTGTTGCAGGTGGTGGCCACGCTGGCAGAGTTCTCGCCGGACTGGAACGGCGTGCTCGATGCGCTGGCCGAGGGGCTGCACCGTATCCAGGTGCAGCAGCTGGTGCCCGGGACCGTGGTGCCTGGTGAAGGGATCGATTCGGGCGCCTTCGCACAGCGGCTGCGCCCGGAAGTGGTGCAGCTCTGGTACCAGATGGCACTGAGTGGCCGTCGCGACCTGCATCTGGCGCCGAGTCCGCGTGCCGGCTTTGAGATGGCGGTGCTGCGGATGCTGGCATTCCGTCCGGCCGGCGTGGTGCCGGCCGTTCCCGAGAGCGTGATGCCGATGGCTCCGGGCGCGGCAGCACCGGCAGCCTCGGCCGTGGCCACTGCGCCTCCCGTGTTGCCGCCAGCGCCGCCGGTGGCCAGGCCTGTCGAACCGACACCGGCGGTTGCGCCGCCCCCACCGGCGCCCCCTGTCGCGATGGCGACGACCGCGCCCGTGCCTGAACCCCTGCGGCCGTCGGCACCGGGGGTATCCGCCGGGAAACCCGTATCCACCGACGATCTGCCGCCTTGGGCGATAGAGGCCGCCGATGCCCGTGCGCGTGATGAAGCCATGGCCATGGAGATGGCGCAGGCCGAACCCGAACCGGTACGCCAGGCGCCGGTGGCTGCGCCCGCTGTGGTGCCGCCGGTCGCTGATGCCATTGAGCGTGGTCCGGATGTCCCTGTGCGCGCGCTGGAAAATGCCGAGCAGTGGCTGGACCTGGTGGCGGACAGTGGTCTTTCGGGGCCGTCGCGTGAGCTGGCGGCCAACTGCGCCTTCGTGAGTTTTCAGCACGGCGTGTTGCGGTTGGGCCTGCTGCCGGGGTTTGAGTACCTGCAGACCGAGCGTGCGTTGACGGCCTTGGCCCAGGCCTTGGCGCAGGCGCTGGGCACCACACCGAAAATCGTGATTGAAACCGGCAACGTCCAGGCCGAGACGTTGCACGAACGCGCTGACCGTCAGCGCGGTGAGCGCCAGAATGCGGCTGAAGCCGTGTTCATGGCCGACCCCCAGGTGCGTCAGCTGCTCCAGCAGGGCGCCCGGGTCGTGGCCGATTCCATCCGTCCCATTGAAGAGTAAGCAACTATGCGCGGCAATATCGCCCAAATGATGCAGCAGGCCCAGAAAATGCAGGAAAACCTGCAGAAGGCCCAGGAAGAGATCGCCAAGCTGGAAGTCACCGGCAGTGCCGGCGGCGGCATGGTCAGCGTCACCCTGACCGGCGCCAAGGAGTGCCGCAAGGTGCGCATCGATCCGTCGCTGCTGTCCGACCAGGAAATGGTGGAAGACCTGATCGCGGCCGCCTTCAACGATGCGTCCAACAAGATCGATGTCGAATCGCAGAGCCGCATGGGCTCGGCCACGGCCGGCATGAAACTGCCGCCGGGCATGAAACTGCCGTTCTGACCAGACGCGTGCCGGCGCTGCCCGGCACATGTGTCGCCCACGTCGCGAAGCCTCGAAGGCTTCGCGCGTTCGTTTTGAAGAGAGCTTGTCGCGATGAGCCTGCCGCTGCTGGAACAACTGATCGAAGCCTTCCGGGTGCTGCCCGGCGTCGGCCAGAAGACCGCGCAACGCATGGCCTATCACGTGCTGGAACGCGCCCGCGAGGGCGGTCAGCGGCTGTCGGAAGTGCTGGCCGAGGCGATCGAGAAGATCGGCCATTGCACGCAGTGCCGCGATTTCAGTGAGTCCGAGGTATGCCCGGTGTGCGCCAGCGCCAGTCGCGAGCGGCAGATGCTGTGCGTGATCGAATCACCTGCCGATAGGCTGGCGATCGAACATGCCACCAGTTACCGCGGCGTGTACTACGTGCTGCAGGGGCGCCTGTCGCCGCTGGACGGCATCGGCCCGCGTGAGCTGGGGCTGGACCGGCTTGAAGCGCGGCTGGCACAGGGGGAGGTCACCGAGCTGATCATCGCTACCAATTCCACGGTCGAAGGCGAGGCCACCGCGCACTACCTGGCGCAGCTGGCCCGCCGCCACAAGGTGCGGCCGAGCCGGCTGGCGCAGGGCCTGCCGCTGGGCGGCGAGTTGGAGTACGTGGACCGCGGCACGCTGTCGCATGCGTTTGGCAGCCGCAGCGAAATCGGCGAATAAGCGCCGGGTGAGGCGCTAAGCTGTAGGCCGTTTCCTGCAGAGAGAAGTCGCATGACCGACACGATTTTCGGCAAGATCATCCGCCGCGAGATTCCCGCCACCATCGTCTATGAAGATGAGGATGTGCTGGGTTTCCAGGACATCGCGCCACAGGCGCCGGTGCATGTGCTTTTCATCCCGAAAAACGAGGTCATCCCGACCCTGGATGACCTGCAGCCGTCGCAGGCGCATCTGATCGGCAAACTGGCCCTGGCCGCCGCCGCGTACGCACGGCAGCAGGGGGTTGCCGAGAAGGGCTACCGCATCGTGATGAACTGCCGCGAGGATGCCGGGCAGACCGTGTTCCATATCCACCTGCATCTGCTGGCCGGCGCACCACTGGGGCGTTTCGGCGCTGGCTGAGCAGCAGGGCGCGGAGTGGTCCGGCGCGCGCTGCGCACGTATGGAACTCCCGCAGTTGCAGGTGCCCCCGGCCGTGCCGATCGCTGGGGCGCACGCACTACGGAAATGAAAACGCCGCCCATCGGGCGGCGTTTTTCGGTCACACGCGGCTGGATCACCACCAGCCGCCGCGCCAGCCCCAGCCCCAGCCAGGACCCCAACCCGGGCCCCACGGGCCGTACGGGTAGGCCGGTACCACTTCCACCTCGCGCTGCACCGGCCACAGATAGACCACGTCGGCGGCGATCTTGGGCAGCGGATAGTCGTACTCGCCGATCTTGGTGGTCTGGTAGCCATCGATGCGACCGATGAAGGTCACGTCGCGGCCCGGCTCGAACACCGCCGGATCATAGAAGCCCGCACGGCAGGCGATAAAACGGCCGTCGCTGGCGTCGGCCGAGGTGCTGCTCGGTCGGCCGCTGCCATTGAGCGGGCGGGCGATCATCTGGAAGCAGGTCTCACCTTGTCCCGGCAGCGTTTCGATGATGCGACCGCCCCAGCGCACCGGCGTACCGGTCTGCTTCTGGGCCACCGAATCACGCGGCGAGACGGTGCTGAACTGCCCTTGCAGCGGCTTGGGAGCGGTCGCGCAGCCGGCCAGTGCCAGGCTGGCGGCAAGGGTGAGGAAAATGCGGGTCTTCATGTTCGTGCTCCGGGTTTCGGGCGATGCCTGCGCAGGTCTGCCAATAGTGAAGCGAGGTCGGACTGGGCGCCAGCGTAACGCGCATCGCTGAAACGTTGGCTGAGTAATGGCAGGTCGCTGCCGGGATGTTTTTCCTCGACCCTTTGTGCCCAGGCGGTAGCGGATTCGTGGGGCTCACGGGCAAGGCCGAGCCGGGTATAGCGGGCGCCCAGGCGGTGCCAGGCACGCAGCAGTGGATCGCGCTCGCGTTCGCCGCGGGCCAGCAGCCGGATCATCACACCGACCGTCAGCAGAGCCAGCACCGCGAACAGCGCGATCAGCTGCGCCGGCTGCAGACGCTCGATGCCCAGTGGACGCAGCAGCTGCTGCTGCCGTCTGGCATCGAAGGACAGCACCATGTCATTCCAGCCACGGCGCATCCAGTCGCCGAGCTGGGCCAGCTGGTTCCATTGCCCGGCGACGTCGAAGCCGCCGGCATTGGCTTGGCCGAGACGGTCTTCGAGGGTGTCATAGATCCGTTCCGGGGCGACGGCGGCGGTGGGGTCCACGCGTACCCAGCCTCGCCCGGACAGCCACACTTCGCTCCAGGCATGCGCGTCCATCTTGCGCACGACCCAGTAGTCGCCAAAACGGTTGCGCACCCCGCCGGCATAGCCGGTGACCACCCGCGCGGGGATGCCGGCGCTGCGCATCAGCACCACGAAGGCCGAGCTGAAGTGCTCGCAGAAGCCGGCCTTCTGTTCGAACAGGAATTCATCGGCGCTGTGCCGGCCGGCCAGCGGCGTTTCCAGGGTGTAGGCGAACTCGCGGGTGATCCATTGCAAGGCGCGCTGCACGATGGCGGCCTCGTCGCCGCCGGCCTCGCTGCGCCATTGCCGTCCCAATGCCTGCGTGCGCGGGTTGAAGCCGGGTGGCAGCTGCAGCGCCTGCTGGCGCAACAGCGGCGGCAGGTCCGGCTGGAACTGGCGGTAGCTGGTGGACTGCAGGCGCCAGCGCGTGAGCGCGGTCAGCGGGCGTCGGCTGGTCAGGCTGTAATCGGCATCCAGTTGGGTATCCGCCGGCGCGGTGGTTGGCAGGTCCAGTGCAACCAGCTGGCGGCGTTCGGTAGGCTCGTATTCGATCTGGTAGTCCCAGCGGACATCGGCGGCCACAAGGCGGGGGGCGGCGGTGTGGCGCTGGCTGTCCAGCCGCGTCCAGGCGCGCCCGTCAAAACGGGTCAGCACCGGGCCGCGCCAGTAACGCTGACTCGCCGCCGGCACCGGACCGAAGAACTGCGCCCGCAAGGCCGGACTGTCATCGGCCATCAGGTCGATCCACTCGCCCGGCTGCATCGTGTCCGAAAGACCAGGGCGTCCGACCGCGCGTTCGGGAATACCCCATAGTGGCGTGGGCAGGCGCGGTACCAGCCAGAACGCGGCCAGCGCCAGCGGTAGGGCGACGACCATCAAGCGGCCTACCACGCGCAGTTGCTGGGTGATCGCCGCAGAGGCGCGCCCGGCTTCACCATCCGCTATACGCTGCAGGCTAAGCAGGGTGCTGATCACGGCAGCCAGTGCCAGCAGCAGGGTGCCCGGGCCCTGGTCCAGCAGAAATGCCGAAAATGGCGCGAACAGGGCGAAGCCCAGCAGGCTGCGGGCATCGCGCAGCGTGCGCAGTTCACTGGATTTGATCGCCAGCATCGCCGCCAGCAGGGCGCAGCCGCTGTCACGGCCCGGGCGCGGACCCATCTGCCAGTAGATGGCCACCAGCATGACGGCGATAAGCAACAGCCGCAGCGACATGGGAACCGTGTGGCGCCACGCCAGTGCCGCCACGGCGATGGCGGCGATCGCATAGCCGACGGCCAGCACTGCCGGCAGCTGCAGCAGCAGTGGCAGAAGGGCCAGGGCGGTGGTCAGCAGTGCCCAGCCCCGGGTGGGGGCGTCCAGTGGTGGGCTGGTCTTCATGCCGGCGGCATCAGGGCCAACGCCCTCAGGCACTGGTGGCGATGTGCATCACCGCTGCCCGGGCCGATCGGTGCGGCGTCGGGCAGCAGCAGACGATAGCGGCGGCCTTCGCGCTCGGCGTCGTCCACCCAGCGTGCCAGGCGGGCGATGCGCCACTCATACGGCAACGCGCCCAGGGTGGCCCAGTCCAGCACCAGTTCCGCACCGGCGGGGCGCTCGTACTCGCGTACCAGCAGGCCATCGCGGCGTGCGGAGTGTTTCCAGGCGATGGTGCGCATGGCGTCGCCCTGCCGGTACGGGCGCAGCTGTTGCAGTTCCTCGCCGAGCGGATGGATACGGGTGCGGGTGGCGCCGTCGCTGCTGTCGGGCAGCGGATGGGCGGGCGTTTCCGGCGCGGGGTAGACCAGCACGGGGCTTTCGGGCCACACCCAGCTCCAGGCCCGCAGCAACCCCAGCGGCTGGGTGGTGGAGAACCGGATGCGCTGCAGATCCAGCCAGCCGCGGCGGGAGGTCGCCAGCCACAGGTCCACTTCGCTGCGCTCATCACCCTCAAGGTCCGCGCGGGCGTGGGCCTGCTGGTGTTCGATCCGCAGGCCGCGGCGCGGGCGCCGATCCTGGCGGGCGATCACCAGCCGCAACCGCAGTGGTTGGCCGGCGGCGACCGGCTCGGCTGAGAGCGCTTCCAGTTGCAGCCCGGACAGCTGCAGGTGGGCCTGCAGCGCGCTGGCCAGTGCGGTGGTTGCCAGCAGCAGCGCAAGCAGCAGTGCGGGGTTGTTGTTGTAGTTGAGCGCGCCCAGCAGCATCACCGTCAGCAGAACGGCCAGAAACAGGCCAAAACCCGTGGGCAGCACGTAGATCCGCTTCCGGTCGAGGGTGACCGGAAGGGTCTCGGGATGGCGTGGACGGGCCAGCAGCTGCAACACCTGCCAGTCGCCGCGCATGAGCTGGCGTACTTCAATCAACCTGCACACCGTGCAGGATCGCGCGGGCCAGCGCCGGCCCGGTGGTCGACTCGGCTTCGGGAACCAGCCGATGGCCGGCCACACCCAGGAACAGCGCCTGCACATCTTCCGGCAGCACGTGCTGCCGTCCCAGCAGCAGCGCATGGGCCTTGGCCGCACGCAGCAGGGCGATGCCCGCGCGCGGTGACAGTCCCACCCGTATCCCCGGTTGCTGGCGGCTGCGCGTCAGCAAGCGCTGTACGTAGTCGATCAGCGCATCGCTGGCATGGATGTGTTCAACGGCCGCACGGAGCTGGCGGATATCGTCTTCGGACAGGCACGGCATTGTCTGTGCGATGAGTTCCCGGCGGCTGCTGCCTGCCAGCAGGGCACGTTCGGATTCGGTATTGGGATAGCCCAGGGTCAGCCGCAGCAAAAAGCGGTCCAGCTGCGAATCGGGCAGCGGGAAGGTGCCGGACATGTCGGCCGGGTTCTGGGTGGCGATCACGAAAAACGGATCGGGCAGGGCATGGGTCACGCCATCGAGCGTGACCTGCTGTTCGGCCATGGCCTCCAGCAGCGCACTCTGGGTGCGCGGCGGTGCCCGGTTGATTTCGTCGGCCAGCAGCACATTGCAGAACACCGGCCCGGGATGGAACTGGAAGCTGCGGCTGTGGGACTCATAGATCGAGATGCCCAGTACATCGGCCGGCAGCAGGTCCGAGGTGAACTGCACACGCTGGAACTGCAGGCCGACGCTGGAGGCCATGGCATGCGCCAATGTGGTCTTGCCCAGGCCCGGCAGATCCTCGATCAACAGGTGCCCGCCGGACAGCAGGGCGACAAAGGCCAAACGCACTTCAAGGGCCTTGCCCAGCAGCAGCGCGTTGACCTGCTCCTGCGCCTGGCGCAGGGACTGCAGTGTGACTTGGGTTAGCATTCCGGGCGGTGCGACTGGCATGGTCGTCTCGTATATCTGGTTTCAAGGGGAGTTTACGTGGCAACTGCGAGCGAACAACGTGCCTGCACGACGTTTCTTGTGCTGTGGGCGTTGATCAGCGGCGTCAAAGTTCTCATCGCGGCCTATCTTCCCCTGTTCGTGGATGAGGCGTTCTACTGGCAGGAAGGTCAACATCTGGCACCGGCCTATTCCGATCTGCCGGGATTGACGGCCTGGCTGACGCGCCTGGGTGTGGAGCTGGTCGGCAACCATCGTCTCGGCGTGCGCCTGCCGTTCCTGTTGCTGGGGGCGCTATTGCCGTGGATGGTGGTCAACATCACCACGCGCTGGTTCGGTGCGCGTGCCGGCTGGCAGGCGGGTGCATTCACGCTGCTGATGCCGCTGTCGGCGAGCCTGGGCATCCTGGCGGTGCCCGATGTGCCCATGGCCATCGCGGCGGTGCTCTGTCTGGATGCCGGCGCGCGGCTGCTGCGCAATGTCGATGCGGGAGCGGTGCTGCTGCTGGCGCTGGGGTTGCTGGTCGGCGCGCTGAGCCACTACCGCTTCATCGGTGTGATCGTGGTCGGCTTCATTGCCCTGCTGCTGTTGCCGGAGGGTCGGCGGATGCTGCGCGATGCCCGTGTCTGGGTGGCGATAGCCGTGGGGATCGTGGCGTGGCTGCCGCTGCTGGCGTGGAACCTGGACAACCAGGATGCCGGACTGAAATTCCAGATACTGGAACGTCATCCATGGAGCTTCCATGGTGACGGCTTGTGGTTCCTGCTGATCCAGCCGTTGATGGTCACGCCCGTGTTGTTTGCCGCCCTGGCCTTGGTGGCCATCGAGGGTCTGCGCCGCGGCCGGGGCGGTTTTCGTCATCTGCAGTGGCGCTATTTCGCGCTGGTAGGTACCACCTCGACCCTGCTGATCTTCCTGCTCGGATTCTTCACCGATGTGGAACGTGTCAGTTTCCATTGGCCGTTGCCCGGATACCTGGCGTTGCTGGCCTGTGTGCCCCTGATGCTCAACCGCTGGCCCCGCTTCTGGCGGCGCAGCGTCTGGGCGGTGGCTGCGTTGGGACTGGTGATGGCACTGGGCTACTACGTGATGGCATCGGCGCCTTCGTTGCGCGAGCAGATGGCCGGCAGCAAGTACTACCCGCGCAATTTCGCCGGATGGCAGCCGCTGGCCGATGCGGTGCGCGACGAGCTGGCGCAGATGCCGGCCGAGACCGAGATAGTGGCCGGCAGTTTCAAGGTCGGGTCCGAGCTGGGATTCCGCCTGGACGATGCGGCCATCAAGGTGCTGCCGCATGAACTCAATGACCGGCATGGTCGCACCGCGCAGCTGGCCCTGTGGGGTCTGATCAGCGATGGCAGCCGCACCGTTCCCCAGCTGCTGGTGATCGCCCCTGGCGACCAGCGTTATCGCGATCTGCTGGCACGCTATCACCGCATCTGCGCGCTGGTCGGGCCACTGCCGCCACCGCGCGTGGTGTCCACCGATCACGGCTTCCAGCGATTTCTGCTGTTCCGCCTGCCTGCGGCCAAGGTGCAGGGACCGTGTGTGACGCCGGCGATGGCCTGGCTGGACACCCCTGTGGCAGGTGCCAAGGTCGCCGGGCAACTGGATGTGCAGGGCTGGGCCTTCAAGGACGGTGTAGGGCTGGCGCGGGTGGAGCTGCTGGTGGATGGGCGCAGTGCAGGTGATGCGAAGTACGGTCGCACCTTCGATGTGCGGCCTGCGTGGCCGGGAACCAGCGATCCCCGCCATCCCGACGTGGGGTTTGATGCGCAGGTGGATATCGCCGGGTTGAAGCCGGGGCGACACTGGCTGGGGCTTCGTCTGTATGGCCGGGACGGCAGTGTCGAACAATGGATGGAGCAGCCGTTCATCGTGGAAAAATAGAACGCGGTGCGGTCCCGGATATGGATTGCGAGAGCGCTTGACAGGGTAGTTTCAACAGCTGGTGGGACAATGGAAAATTTCGACGTTGCGGTATTGATTCCCTGCTACAACGAGCAGGCGGCGATTGCCAAGGTGGTGGCCGACTTCCGCCTGAGCCTGCCTGCGGCAAGGATCGTGGTGCTGGACAACAACTCCAGCGACCGCACTGCCGAGATCGCACTTCAGGCGGGGGCCGAGATTGTGCGGGTGTCATTGCAGGGCAAGGGAAACGCGGTCCGGCGCGGCTTTGCCGATATCGATGCGGATGTGTATGTACTGGTCGATGGCGACGACACCTACGAGGCCGCTGCGGCGCCCGGTCTGATCCGCAAGTTGATCGAGGAGCGTCTGGATATGCTGGTCGGTGCACGGCGTGATCAGCAGGCGGCTGCGTATCGGCCCGGACATCGGCTGGGGAACATGCTGTTGACGCGTTGCGCCGGCTTCCTGTTTGGCCGCAGCTTCGATGACATGCTGTCCGGTTACCGCGTCTTCTCCAGGCGCTATGTGCATTCCTTTGCCGCCCATGCACATGGGTTCGAGATTGAAACCGAACTGGCTGTGCATGCGCTTCAGCTGCGCATGCCGGTGGCCGAGGTGGATACCGTATATGGCGTGCGTCCGGAAGGCTCGCACAGCAAGCTCAATACCTGGCGCGACGGCTGGCGCATCCTCTGTACGATCGCCAAGCTGTTCAAGGCCGAGCGGCCGCTGCTGTTCTTCTCGATTGGTTTTGCGCTGGCTGAACTGCTGTCACTCGGACTGGCGATTCCACTGTTCCAGACCTATCTCGAAACCGGGATGGTGCCGCGTTTTCCCACCGCAATACTGTGTGTGGCCTTGGCGTTGCTGGGGTTCTTGCTGCTTGCGTGCGGCCTGATCCTCGATACCGTGACGCGTGGGCGTGTCGAGGCAAAGCATCTGGCGTATCTGTCGGTGTCGAGAGGAACCGCGGTTGGTTCCGGTGATCGCCGGTGAGCGCGCAGCGGGCGGTGCATGCCGCAGGTTCCAGACACCGCTTTCTGGCCGCCGTTGAGCGGCGGTTCGCGTTCAACTCCCGTGCAAACATGGTGGCCGCGACGCTGTTTGTGTCGTTGCTGGGGGGCTGCGTGTCGCTGTGGCTGGGGCAGGATGCCAATTGGGATCTGCGCAACTACCACCTCTACAACGGATATGCCGCTTTGCATGGCCGGCTCGCGCTGGATCTGGCGCCGGCGCAGATGCAGAGCTACTTCAGTCCGCTGCTTGATATTGCCCAGTACCTGTTGCTGACCGGCATGCCGGGTGCGCTGTCGGGATTTTTGATGGGCGTGCTGCATGGCCTGTTGTTCCTGCCGGCTGCAGGTATCGCATGGTGCGTGCTGGACGGGCGGAAAGAGCGCGCGTGGCTGGCGCCGTTACTGGCTTTGTCCGGCTTGTGCATGGGCGCGGTCCTGTCGGAATTCGGCAACACCATGGCCGATAACACCACCGCTCTGTTTGTGCTGTGCAGCGTATGGTGGGTGCTGCGTATGCAGGCTGGGACGGCCTTGCCTCGCCCTGGCCACGGCTGGCTGCTGGCCGGCGCGTTGATCGGATTTGCGGTCGCGTTGAAGTTGACCAATGCCATCTATGCGGTAGGGCTGGCGGCCGCAGTGCTGGCCGGGCCCGGGCATTGGATATCCCGTTTTCGCGCGTTGCTGCTGGTGACTCTGGCGGCAATGGTGGTTGCCGTGCTGTCGGTGGGCTGGTGGTACTGGCAAGTCTGGCAGCAGTTCGGGAATCCGCTGTTTCCGCAGTTCAACGCGTTGTTCCAGTCGCCGCTGGCAGCGCAGGGTTCCATTGGCGACACACGTTGGTTGCCGGAGGGTTTCGCCGAGCATCTGGCGTGGCCGCTGCTGTTCACCTTCGATCCCAAGCGGATCAGTGAAGTTTCCCTGACGTCGGGCATCTGGGCGATGTTGGCGGTCGCCATGTTCCTGCTGTTGGCCCGGCGCCTGCTGGGTAGGCGTGAGGGCGGTGGGGTGGTGTTTGCGCCCGTACTGCGCAGCCTGGTGGTGTTCTTCGTCGTTTCCTACCTGTTGTGGCAAACCCTGTTCAGTATCCATCGCTACCTGGTGGCACTGGAACTGATCGCGCCGCTGCTGCTGTGGTGTGCCTGTGTGGCGCTGCGGCCTTCACCCCGGGGCATGCGGATGGGGGGATGGGCGATAGGCGTGTGTGTGTTGATTTCGCTGGCCGGCTGGGGCAACTGGGGCCATGAGCGCTGGGCATCCAATGCGTTCGAAGTGCAGCAACCGCGTATCGATTCCCCCGGGGAGAGCGTTGTGCTGCTGGTCGGTGGCGATCCGCAGGCGTGGCGGGTCGCGTTTCTGCCACGTTCTGTGCGATACGCCGCGGTCGCGTCGAATTTTCCGGAGTCCGAGGGCTACCGCGCGCACTTGCGGCAGATGCTTCTAGACCGCCCACAGCAGTTTGCGATATTCCCCGGTTCCTCGGACAAGTTGGCGGCCCGGTTCGAGAGTCTGAATGCCAAAGTGGCGATGGCCGGGCTGGATCGCGAATCCGATTGCGCGAAATTGCGCTGGCTGACGCGCAGGTTGAAGGGGTTGCGCTCCGATGTACACGTCACTGATGGGCGGTGCGTACTGATCCCGCGCAATGGCGCATTGCAGAGTGTCATGGAAGCCGAGGCGGAGCAGCGCGTCTTGGCGCAATCGCGATTGGCCGCCTACGGCTTGATGCTTGTGCCCGGGTCCTGCATCACCTTGACATCGCGTATTGGACAGGGGCAGTTCCCCTATCAATGGTGTCGTCTGACTCCCGCGCGGTGATGGCGGGGAGGGGGCTCAGGGCAGCTGATAGCCCGCCTTGCGCAGCAGCTGCGCAAGGCGGATGAGAGGCAGTCCGATCAGGGCCGTGGGGTCCTGATTGTCGATCGCCTCGAACAGGCTGATGCCCAAGCCTTCGCATTTGAAGCTGCCGGCACAATCCAGCGGCTGTTCGGCGGCCACGTAACGCTCGATTTCGGTCTGGCCCAGGGTGCGGAACCGCACGGTGGTGAGATCCAGAGCATGCAGCAGCTCGGCGCCACTGATGACACAGACAGCGGTATGGAATCTGACGGATTTGCCGGACATGGCTGCCAGTTGCGCCAGTGCGGCCTCCGCGGTGCCGGGCTTGCCCAGGGGTTTTCCCTCAAGCTCCGCGACCTGGTCCGAGCCAATGACCCGGCTGTGCGGGTAGTGCGCCGCGACGGCGCGGGCTTTGGCTTCGGCCAGGCGCTGCGCCAAGGCACGAGGCGATTCCCCGGTCAGTGCCGATTCATCCACGTCAGGGCGTGCGCAGCTGAACGGAATCCGCAGTCGAGCAAGCAATTCGGCGCGATAGCGGGAAGTGGAAGCCAGAACCAGTGTTTGCATGCGAAAATACCGTCGGAAAGCACAGGCAGTCTGCGGCTGTGAAGGTCCGCATGGCAACCGGACAACAGGCCGGGTTTGACAGCGGCTTGGGTCATCCTTAACATTCTGCAGCTTATGTCCGCGAACGTACCCGAATTGCTGGATGCTTGGCGGATGGTCGCAGCACGCAGGTGCTTTGACGGCCAGGTGCCTTTGTCCGAATTGACCCGACTGCAGGGTCTGATTGCCGATGCCGAAGGCCAGTGCCGCTATGCATTGGAATTTGGCCGCGACGATACGCTGCAGGTGGCTTATGTCGAGCTGTCCATTGATGTCGAGTTGCCGCTGGTCTGCCAGCGCACCATGCAGCGTTTCCTGCTGCCGGTATCGGTGAAGCAGCGGCTGGGCCTGATCCGCGACGAGGATGAGGAATCTGCGCTGCCTCCGGATTACGAGGCGTTGCTGGTGCCGGAAGATGGCAATCTGCGGCCGCTGGATCTGGTGGAAGACGAATTGGTGCTGGCGGTGCCGGTGGTGCCGTTGTCACCCGGAAGTGAGGCAGTCGAAAAAGACTGGTTCGCGACCGATGCAGAATTGAGCAAGGCCAACCCGTTCGCGGCGCTGGCGGCGTTGAAGAAACAATAGCGGCCGGTTGTCGTCGGCGGTCGCGGCAAAAGCGAAAGTAGTGCAGGACGCTGGCGTCCCGTGCAATTAAACGACGAAGCAAACGAATCGAGTTTGGAGCAATCCCATGGCTGTGCAGAAATCCCGTGTTACCCCGTCCCGCCGCGGCATGCGTCGTGCCCATGACGCCCTGAGCGCCAAGCAGCTGTCCACCGATCCGACCACCGGTGAAGTGCATCTGCGCCACCACATCACTGCTGACGGTTTCTACCGTGGCAAGAAAGTGATCGCGACCAAGTCCTCCTCGGTCGTCGAAGAAGATTGATTCGTGGCGGCCGCTGCGGAAACGTGGCGGTTGTTGCACCGATTCTTCCGGGGCCGCCTTCGGGCGGCTTCGCGCAACAGGAAACAGCATGAGCAAGCGGATTTATTCGCGGATCGCGGGCACAGGTAGTTATCTGCCCGAGAAAGTGTTGACCAATGACGATCTGACCAAGATTGTCGACACGACCGACGAGTGGATTCAGTCGCGTACGGGTATCCGTGAGCGGCATATCGCTGCCGAAGGCGAAACCACCGGTGATCTGGGCTACAACGCGGCGGTTCGCGCGTTGGAAGCGGCCGGCATCGAGGCTTCGCAGCTGGACATGATCATCGTGGGTACGACCACGCCTGATCTGATTTTCCCGTCTACCGCCTGCCTGATCCAGGCGCGTCTTGGCGCGACCGGTTCGGCGGCGTTCGACGTTAATGCGGCGTGTTCGGGCTTCATCTTCGCCCTGAGCGTGGCTGACAAATTCATCCGCAGCGGCGATGCCAGGCATGTGCTTGTGATCGGTGCGGAAACCCTGACCCGGATCGTCGACTGGGAGGATCGCACGACCTGCGTCCTGTTCGGCGATGGGGCCGGTGCCGTCGTGCTCAAGGCCGACGAAGAAACGGGCATTCTCAGCACCCATCTGCATGCCGATGGCAGCAAGAAGGAGTTGCTGTGGGATCCGGTGGGGGTGTCCACGGGTCTGGACAAGCCCGGCAAGATCCTGATGAAGGGCAACGACGTGTTCAAGTACGCCGTCAAGGCGTTGGACTCGGTGGTGGACGAAGCCCTGCAGGCCAACGGTCTGGACAAGTCCGCACTGGATTGGCTGGTGCCCCATCAGGCCAATCTGCGCATCATCGAGGCCACGGCCAAGCGCCTGGAGATGTCGATGGACCAGGTGGTGGTGACTGTGGACAAGCACGGCAACACGTCCGCCGGTTCGGTGCCATTGGCACTGGATGTGGCGGTCCGTTCCGGGCGGGTCCAGCGCGGCCAGCTGGTGCTGGTGGAGGCCTTCGGTGGCGGCTTCACCTGGGGCTCGGCGCTGCTGCGCTACTAATTCCACGCCCGGTCGCAGCACAGGCGTCTTGCCTGTGCGCATCGAACAGCCTGTCGCCTGCGACGGGCTGTTTGCTTTTTGGGCAAATGCGCGGCGGATATGCCGGCAGATCATTCCGGCGTTGTGCCGGACTTGCTGAATTGGTGCTTGCATACGCGCCAGTACAGACGGGTGGCGATGTTCGCGCTTATGATGCCCGGCTTCGATTTATCTGGCGGATGACCGCGTGACTGATTCCCGACTTGCTTTCGTGTTCCCGGGCCAGGGCTCCCAGTCGCTGGGGATGCTGGCCGAACTGGCCGAGCTGAACCCGCAGATCCGTGAAACCTTTGCCGAGGCTTCCGAAGGCGCAGGGGTCGACCTGTGGGCGCTGTCGCAGGGCGGGCCGGACGAGCAGCTCAACCGCACCGAGTTCACCCAGCCGGCACTGCTGGCGGCAAGCATCGCGGTGTGGCGCCTGTGGAATGCGCAGGGCGGCGCCAAGCCGACCGTGCTGGCCGGCCACAGTCTGGGGGAATACACCGCGCTGGTTGCGGCTGGCGCGTTGACGCTGCGCGATGGCGCGCATCTGGTGCGCCTGCGTGGCCAGCTCATGCAGGACGCGGCTCCGGCAGGCGTTGGTGCGATGGCGGCGGTACTGGGCGCTGAGGATGCGCTGGTGCTGGAGGTCTGCGCCGAAGCCGCCGGCAGTCAGGTGGTGGTGCCGGCCAATTTCAACTCGCCCGGCCAGATCGTCATCGGCGGCGATGCCGCTGCAGTGGATCGCGCGCTGGCGTTGCTGGCCGAGAAGGGCGTGCGCAAGGCGGTGAAGCTGGCGGTCAGTGTGCCGTCGCATACGCCGCTGATGCGTGAGGCCGCCAACCGTCTGGCTGAAGTGATGGCCGGGCTGGATTGGCGCGCACCGCAGTTGCCGGTGGTGCAGAACGTCGATGCCCGGGTGCATGACGGCGTGGACGCGATCCGCCAGGCGCTGGTGCAGCAGCTGTACCAGCCGGTGCAGTGGACCGGTTGCGTGCAGGCGCTGGCGGCACAGGGTGTCAATCGCGTCGCCGAATGCGGCCCGGGCAAGGTGCTGACCGGCTTGATCAAGCGCATCGACAAAAGCATAGACGGCCGTTCGCTCGCCACGCCGGCCGATTTCGCCGGCGCGCTGGAAGAGTGGGCACAGTGATCCAACCGGTTCGGGGCGCGCTCTGCCCCGGCCATGACCGGGGACCGCCGACGGCGGCCTCGCAGGAAAGAGGAAACAGCATGAGCAAGCCATTGCAGGGTGAAATCGCGCTCGTCACCGGCGCCAGCCGGGGTATCGGTGCCGCTATTGCCGACGAGCTGGCCGCGCAGGGTGCCACCGTCATCGGTACGGCGACCACCGAGTCCGGCGCCGCCGCCATCGGTGAACGTCTGGCCGCGCAGGGTGGCCACGGCCGCGCGCTGAACGTGACCGAGCCGGGCGCGGTGGATGCGCTTATCGAGGCGGTGGGCAAGGAGTTCGGCGCCATCACCATTCTGGTGAACAATGCCGGCATCACCCGCGACAACCTGCTGATGCGCATGAAGGACGAGGACTGGCAGGCCATCCTCGATACCAACCTGACCAGCGTCTACCGCACCTCCAAGGCGGTGATGCGCGGGATGATGAAGGCGCGCAAGGGCCGTATCATCAACATCGCTTCGGTCATCGGCGTGACCGGCAATGCCGGCCAGGCCAACTATGCCGCCGCCAAGGCCGGCATCATCGCCTTCTCCAAGTCGCTGGCCAAGGAAATCGGCAGCCGCGGCGTAACCGTCAACGTGGTCGCGCCGGGCTTCATCGATACCGACATGACCAAGGACCTGCCCGAGGACGCCAAGGCGGCGATGCTCGGCCAGGTCGCACTGGGCCGCCTCGGTCAGCCGGCCGATATCGCCCATGCGGTCAGCTTCCTGGCAGGCCCGGCAGCCAGCTACATCACCGGCGAAACCCTTCACGTGAATGGCGGCTTGTACATGCCGTAAGCGTGTGGCGCACGGACTGCGCCCAAGTGATTGATCGCCGATGCTTTTTTGCCGGAATGCATGGCTGCGGCGGTTTCCACTACACTATCCCACGGCCATCCCTAGGGG
Source organism: Stenotrophomonas sp. STEN014 (assembly GCF_056760315.1). Taxonomy (NCBI): domain Bacteria; kingdom Pseudomonadati; phylum Pseudomonadota; class Gammaproteobacteria; order Lysobacterales; family Lysobacteraceae; genus Stenotrophomonas; species Stenotrophomonas sp. STEN014. The sequence goes on from NZ_JBRREN010000002.1 coordinate 282,259, forward strand.
ATGGCGTCTTTTGAACCACTACTCCATCTGGAGCGATATCCAATGAGCACCATCGAAGAACGCGTCAAGAAGATTGTTGTCGAGCAGCTTGGCGTCAAGGAAGAGGAAGTCACCACCAGCGCATCGTTCGTCGATGACCTGGGCGCAGACTCGCTGGACACCGTCGAGCTGGTGATGGCGCTGGAAGAAGAGTTCGAGTGCGAAATCCCGGACGAGGAAGCCGAGAAGATCGGTACCGTCCAGGCTGCCATCGACTACGTCAAGGCGCACGTCAAGGCGTAATTGGTGCCTGACAAAACGCGGTTGGCATGTGTGTCGGGCCGCGTTGCAAATCCATGGGGCCGCTGATGCGGCCCTGTGCTTTTAAGCTTCAATCTCCCCGCGAGCGGGGCCAGGAGAATCCGCAATGAGTCGTCGCGTCGTCGTTACCGGCATGGGCATGGTTTCGCCGCTGGGCAATGATCTGGCCAGCAGCTGGGAAGGCATCATCAATGGCCGGTCGGGCATTGGCCCGCTGACGAACGTTGCAGAGAATTATCTGGAACGTTTCACCACCAAGATCGCAGGTGAGGTCAAGGATTTCGACATCACCGCCGACAATCCCCTGTTCGGCAAGTACCGGGTCAGTGGCAAGGATGCCAAGAAGATGGACCCGTTCATCCATTACGGCCTGGGTGCCGCCTTCATGGCGCTGCACGACTCGGGTCTGGAAATCACCGAGGCCAACGCCGAGCGCATCGGCGCCATTGTCGGCGCGGGTATCGGCGGCCTGCTGGGCATCGAGGAACAGACCATCGAGTTCCACGAGGGCAAGAAGATCTCGCCCTTCTACGTGCCCAAGACCATCATCAACATGCTGCCGGGCCAGCTGAGCATCATTGCCGGGCTCAAGGGTCCGTCGTTCTCGGCCGTTTCCGCCTGCGCCACGTCCAACCATTCCATCGGTACGGCGATGCGCATGATCCAGTACGGCGATGCCGACGTGATGGTCGCCGGTGGCGCCGAGCGTGGCTCCTCGCCGACCGCACTGGGCGGCTTCTGCGCGATGAAGGCGATGTCCACCCGCAATGACGCGCCGGAAAAGGCTTCGCGTCCGTGGGACAAGGATCGTGACGGCTTCGTGCTGGGCGACGGTGCCGGGATCCTGATCCTGGAAGAGTACGAGCACGCCAAGGCGCGCGGCGCCCGCATCTACTGCGAGCTGGCCGGCTTTGGCGCCAGCTCCGACGCCTACCACATGACCGCGCCGAGCGAGAACGGCGAAGGCGCCGCCCGCTGCATGGTCGCGGCGATGAAGGACGCCGGCGTCACCCCGGAGCAGGTGGGCTACCTCAACGCGCACGGCACCTCCACGCCGCTGGGCGACCTGGGCGAGACCATGGCGATGAAGACCGCCTTCGGTCAGCACGCCTACAAGCTGCTGGTGAGCTCGACCAAGTCGATGACCGGCCACCTGCTCGGCGCGGCTGGCGGCGTGGAAGCGATCTTCTCGGTCAAAGCGCTGGAGACAGGCATCATCCCGCCGACGATCAACCTGGAAGAGCCCGGCGAAGGCTGCGATCTGGACTACGTGCCGAATGTGGCCCGCAAGGCGCAGGTGGACGTGGTGATGTCCAACGGCTTCGGCTTCGGCGGCACCAACGGCACGCTGGTGTTCAAGCGGATCTGATGTACGGCCTTTAAGCCTCTCTCCCGCGTGCGGGAGAGGGGTTGGAACGAGGGCGGTGCGAAGCGGCTTTACCGAACCACCCGGTTGGTGACAACGATTTTCACCCAGACCGGCGCGTGGCGAGGCGTTCGTCAGCATGGCGCCTGGGGGTGTATTGAGGCGCCCCTCCTCTGCGCCTTCCGGGCATTTTCGCCCCGAGGGTGAAGGCGAAACCGGCCTCCCTGACTTCTTCTGGGTTCACGATGCATATCCTTCCCCTGCACGCCGATATCGATCTGCTGGCGCTGCATCGGCTCGCACCGCATCGCTATCCGGTCCTGCTCGAATCCACCGCCGCCGGCAAGCTCGGCCAGTGGGACATGCTGCTGATCGCCACCGGTGGCCAGCTGCTGCTCAATCCCGACGGCCGCCTGCAACGCGAAGACGGCAGTGTGGTCGAAGGCGACTTTCTCTCTGCTCTCGATCGCGACTGGCGGGCCCTGCGCCAAGCCCGCAACCCGATGGAAGCGGACCTCCCGTTCCATGGCGGCTGGGCCTTGCTGCTCGATTATGAGCTGGCGCAACAGGTTGAACCGATCCTGCAGCTGCCACAGCGCAGCGACGGCCTGCCAACTGCGATCGCACTGCGCTGCCCGGCAGCGGTACTGCGCCAGCGCGACAGCGGCCGCTGCATCGCGATCGCCGAGGATGACGCCGCAGACCTGCTCGGCCAGCTCCAGCATGATCAGGCCGAAGCCGCCCAGCTGCCGCCCTTGCCGCACTGGAAGGGGCCAGTCGCGCTCAAGGAAGACCCCGGCGAGCGTTTTACCGGGGGCGTGCACAAGGTCATCGACTACCTGCATGCCGGCGACGTGTTCCAGGTGAACCTGTCCCGCCGCTGGCAGGCACAGTTCGACGCGCCGCTCGCGCCCGAAGCGCTGTACGCGCGGCTGCGCACCGCCAATCCGGCGCCGTTCGCCGGCCTGTTCACCGCGGCCGGGCGGGCGGTGGTCAGTTCCTCGCCGGAACGGCTGGTGTCGGTCACCGGCGATCTGGTGCAGACACGGCCGATCGCCGGGACCCGCGCGCGCTTTGCCGGCGACGACGATGCCGCGCGCATCCAGGAGCTGGTCGGCCACCCGAAGGAGCGTGCCGAGCACGTGATGCTGATCGATCTGGAACGCAACGATCTGGGCCGCATCGCCGCGCCGGGCAGCGTCGAGGTCGATGAGCTGATGGTTGTGGAAAGCTACGCGCACGTGCACCACATCGTGAGCAATGTGCGTGCCCGGCTGCGCCCGGAAGTGACGCCGGGCCAGGTGATCGCCGCCACGTTCCCCGGCGGCACCATCACCGGCTGCCCGAAGGTGCGCTGCATGGAAATCATCGCCGAGCTGGAACAGACCGCGCGCGGCGCCTATACCGGCGCCTTCGGCTGGCTGAATCGCGATGGCGACATGGATCTGAACATCCTGATCCGTACCGCCGAGGTCGCCGGCAACCTGGCAACGTTCCGCACCGGGGCCGGCATCGTGGTGGATTCGGAGCCGGACAAGGAGCTGGAGGAGACCCGGGCCAAGGCGCGCGGCCTGTTGCGGGCGCTGGAGCCGCTGCAATGAACAGCGTTTTGGCCGGGGCTGGCACGCGCGCGGTATCCTGCGCGCCGGTCTTGTTGAAACGGAGTGGCCATGGCGGGTGCTAAGCGCGGTTGTCTGGTGGTGCTGGCAGCGTTGCTGCTGCTGGTGGTGCTGGCAGGTGCCGTGGCGGCGTGGCTGTGGCAGCGTCAGAGCAGCTTCGCCTCCCTGCCGCTCACGCCAACCGCGCAGAGCGTGACCGTCGCGTCCGGTGATTCCTTTGGCACGGTGCTGGCCAAGTTGCGGGCGGCTGGTGTCGATGAAGGTGCGGATCTACAGTGGCAGCTTTTGGCGCGTGAACTGGACGCGGCCGGCAAGCTGAAGGTGGGCGAGTATTCGCTGGATCCCGCGTTGACTCCGCGTGAGCTGCTGCTGCGCATGCGCCAGGGCAAGGTGCTGCAGTACCGCGTCACCATTGTCGAAGGCTGGAACATCCGCCAGCTGCGCGCCGCGCTCAAGCGCGCGCAGCCGTTGCAGCAGGCGACCGCTGATATGAGTGATGCCGAGTTGATGGCGGCGCTGGGCTTTGCCGGTGAGCATCCGGAAGGCCGCTTCCTGCCGGAAACCTATATCTACCAGCGCGGTGACAGCGACCTGGATGTGCTGGGGCGGGCGCATGCGGCGATGGAGAAGGAGCTGGCTGCAGCCTGGGCCGGCCGCGCCGAGGGCCTGCCGTTGAACTCGCCATACGAGCTGCTGACGCTGGCCTCGATCATCGAGAAAGAGACCGGTCTGGCCAGCGAGCGCCCGCAGATCGCCGGGGTCTTCATGCGGCGGTTGAAGATGGGCATGCGCCTGCAGACCGACCCGACGGTGATCTATGGCATTGGCAGCGCCTACGATGGCAACATCCGCCGCAGCCATCTGACCACTGATACGCCCTACAACACCTACACCCGCGCTGGCCTGACGCCGACACCGATCGCCATGCCCGGACGCGACGCGCTGCAGGCCACCGCGCATCCGGCACCCGGTGATGCGCTGTACTTCGTCGCGCTGGGTGACGGCAGCGGCGCCCATGAATTCTCTGCCACGCTCGGCGAGCACAACGCCGCCGTGGCGCGCTACCTGCAGCGGTTGCGCGCCAGGAACAGCCAGGCAGTACAACAATGAATCACGCGTTGCTGTGGCATTCGCCGTGCATCCGCATGGAAGAGGGCGAGGGGGCCGACAGGGCCAGGGCGGTCAACGCCCTGGGCGATTTGCTGCGTGAGCGGAATGACCCGCAGCCCTCCTGCCTGACCGGGGCAGGCAGGAAGGCTGGTGCCGCCGCGCAGCGGCGCGATGCGGTAGCCCGCGTGCATGCACAGAGCACCCTGGCATGAGCGATGCCTTCGCCCCGTGGCAGCAACGCGCCTATGACCAGACCGTGGCCGCACTTGATGCAGGCCGTCTCGGGCATGGCTTGCTGCTATGCGGGCCGGCCGGAATGGGCAAACGCGCGGTGGCGCTGAAGCTTGCCGAACACGTGCTCAATTACGGAGTCGAGACGGCTGGGCGGCAGCGCAATGCACAGTTGATCGCCGCCGGTACGCATCCGGATCTGCAACTCACCTCGTTCATTCCGAACAAATCCGGTGACAAGTTGCGCACCGAGATCGTGATCGAGCAGATCCGCGAGATTTCCCAGAAGCTGGCGCTCACCCCGCAGTACGGCGTGGCCCAGGTGGTGATCGTCGATCCCGCCGATGCGATCAACCGTTCGGCCTGCAATGCCCTGCTCAAGACGCTGGAGGAGCCCTCGCCTGGCCGCTATCTGTGGCTGGTCAGTGCCGATCCGGCGCGGCTGCCGCAGACCATCCGCAGCCGCTGCCAGCGCCTGGAGTTTCGCCTGCCGCCGCGCGAGGAGGCGTTGGCCTGGCTGCAGGGCAAGGGCTATACCGAAACTGTGGCACGTGAGGCGCTGGAGGCCGCGCGCGGCCACCCCGCGCTTGCCGACCAATGGCTGCAGGGCGAGGGCATGGCGCTGCGTCGGCAGGTGGCCTCCGAACTGGAGCAGCTGCTGGCCGGCAAGCTGGGCAGCGTCGAGCTGGCCCAGCGCTGGACAGCGGACGGACATGCGGATCTGCGCTTGCGCCATGCCGCCGATCTGGCCCTGAAAAAGGCCGCCGACGGCTTGACCGATCCGGCCCGATTGAACAAGCTGGCTGCCTGGTTCGATGCCGCCAACCGTACCCGCGACCTGTTGCGTACCACCGTGCGAGCCGATCTGGCGGTGGTGGAACTGCTGCTGGCGTGGGGCGCGGTCAACCAGGTGCAATCCAAGGGGACTATTCGATGAGTGCGATCAACGCCCGCCAGGGCATTCTTTCGCTGGCGGTCAAGGACAAGGCGGCGCTGTACAGCGCGTACATGCCGTTCGTGAAGAACGGCGGCGTGTTTGTGCCCACGTCCAAGCGTTATTTCCTCGGTGACGAGGTGTTCCTGCTGCTGACGCTGCCCGATTCCAGCGAGCGCCTGCCGGTGGCGGGCAAAGTGGTCTGGGTCACGCCGCTGGGCGCGCAGGGCAACCGCCAGGCCGGTATCGGCGTGCAGCTGGCCGATGGTGCCGACGGCGAGGCGATCCGCAACAAGATCGAGACGCTGCTGGCCGGAACTTCCAGCTCCGACAAGCCGACACAGACGATGTGAAAATTTCTGCAGGAAACCCGTTGACGTCGCCGCTCAGCTCCCTATAATGAGCGGCTCGCAACACGGGCGGTTAGCTCAGCGGTAGAGCATTGCCTTCACACGGCAAGGGTCGCAGGTTCGATCCCTGCACCGCCCACCACGCGAAACAAGAAAAAGCCGGCCTAGTGCCGGCTTTTTTGTTGCAGTGTCCCTCGGCTTTCCGGGTCGCTCAAGCTATCTTTGCGCGCGGGTCGGATGACCCGTGAAAGGGTAGGGAGGTCGACAAGAGGACATCGTCCGCATCCAGCGGTCATTTCCCTGTCTTGCCGGCCAATAAAAAATGGCGTGCGGAGGTTTGAAGTGGCAAATGGCAAAAGGCTGCGCTTGAGGAGTGTGTTGCGCAGCGTTGGTTGCACGGTGTTGGCGCTGGTGTGTCTGGCGATCGGCATCTGGGGGGGCTTTGCCTTGTGGTTCCACTTCCCGGGCAATGTCGCGGCACGCGTCGCGGCGGTGCTGGTGTGGTGCGTGCCGACGATCTGGGCGATACGCGCCGGCTTCGGGCCCAAGCGTCGCTGGCATTCGCTGGCGGTGTTCGGGGCGTTGTTCGTGCTGATGCTGGTGTGGTGGGCGACCATCGTCCCGCAGCAGGACCGTCAATGGGCCGAGGATGTGGCGCAACCGCTGCGCGCGCGCATCCAGGGTGATCGTCTGGTGATCGACAACGTGCGCAATTTCCACTGGCGCACCGCAGACGACTATGACGTGCGCTGGGAGCCCCGGCAGTACGATCTTTCGCAGGTGCAATCAGCCGATCTGCTGCTGTCCTACTGGATGGGGCCGGCCATCGCCCACACCCTGGTGTCCTTCGGTTTCGCCGATGGCCGCCAGCTGGTGTTCTCGCTGGAGATCCGCAAGGAAAAAGGTGAGCAGTTCTCGGCGCTGGGGGGCTTTTTCCGCCAGTTCGAAGCCGTGCTGGTAGCCGCGGATGAGCGCGATATCGTGCAGGTGCGCAGCAACGTGCGTGGCGAAGATGTCTATCTGTACCGCCTGCATGGCCTGGGTCCGGACAAGTTGCGCGATCTGCTGGGGGCCTATGTCGCCACCGCGCAGCAGCTGCAGCAGGCGCCGCGCTTCTACAACTCGCTGACCAGCAACTGCACCACCGTGGTGTACGAGTTGATGCGCCGGATCGTGCCGGGTCTGCCACTGGATTACCGGCTGCTGTTGTCCGGCTATCTGGCCGGGTATGTCGCCGATGTCGGCGGGCTGACACCGGGCTTTTCCCTGGAACGGCTGCAGCAACTGGGGCGGATCACGCAGCGCGCCCGTGACAACGGTGATGCGGTCGATTTCTCAAGCCGCATACGCGCCGGCGTGCCCGGCATCGGAATTGCTGGAACCCTGCAATGAATCCACCGCGGCTGACTGGAATGCGTCGGCTGCTGCCGATCATGGCGGGGATGGCACTGCTGCTGTCCAGCGGCTGTGCGATGGTGAAGATGAAGTCGGTGAGCAGCACCGACTATGTGATGCTCAAGCGCGACGACATCCTCAACAGTGGCCGGTTGAGCGCGTTGTCGCAGGAAGCGCTGGCGGTGATCGGGCAGACCGCCGGCGAATGCGGCAAGGATCTTCCGGCGTGCCGGCAGTTGGTGGCCGGCAACGAAGGGCTGCAGACCGAACAGCGGCTGTCGACCCTGGCCGAGTTGTGGATGCAGGAGGCGCTGGCGCTCACACCCCAGGCCAAGGGCGGCGAGCCGGTGCAGTTGCCGGCCAATGCGCTGGATGCATGGCTGGAGACCGCGCGTTATTCCTACGCCTACCTGTTCTTCAGTGGCCGTACGCCCGCGCAGAGGGCGCTGGAGGACCGGCTCACGCAGGTGCGTGACTATTACAACCATGCGGCCGAGCAGACCGCGTCGGTGGTGTTCCAGCGTGTCCGCACGCGCGCGCTGGAGGGGGAGGATTTCCTGCGCCCGGTGCAGGTGGATCGCTGGACCATCCGCACCACGCTTGACCAGCTCAACCTGCGCAGCGTTCCCAAACAGCTGGTGGCGGCCTCGTCGGTGAGCTTTGCCGGCCTGCGCAGTTCCTATCGCCGCGACGGCTTTGGTGCGGAGCTGGTGGTGGTGATGGAGTCGCCGCCGCTGGCGGTCCCGCTTGAAGGCGAGAAAGTGGAGTTGCCGGTCTACAGCGAAATGCCGGCGCTCAATGCCACCGCCGTGCTGAACTTCGAAGGCGATACGCTCGAGCAGGTGCTGACCACGCGCACGATCCAACTCAAGGCGTATTCGCCCGACATCACCACCAGCATCACCCTGCACGGGCAGGAGGTGCCGCTGGCGGCCAATTTCACCGCTGCCTATGGACTGTGGCTTGCCCAGTCGGGATTTGCCACCGAGTCGCTGCGCACACTGTTCGGCCGCGGCGAGGGCATCCGCGAGCCGCATATCTACCTGATGCAGCCCTACGACCCGGACCGGCGCATCATCTTCATGCTGCACGGCCTGGCCAGCAGTCCGGAGGCCTGGGTGAACCTGGCCAACGAGATCATGGGGGATCCGCAGATGCGCAAGCACTACCAGGTGTGGTCGGTGTACTACCCGACCAACGCGCCGATCGCCTTGAACCGCTACACCATCAGCAACGCCTTCAACCGCACGCTGCGTAATTTCGATCCGAAGGCCACGGCCGCCGCGTCGCATGACATGGTGTTCATCGGCCACAGCATGGGCGGTGTGCTCGCACGGCTGATGCTCAGTGATTCGGGCGAGGTGTTGTGGAAGGACACGGTGGAACGCTACAACCTGCGCGGTGAGCGCCTGAAGCGGGTGGAGGCCAAGCTGGGGCCGGTGATGCACTTCACCCCGCAGCCCAACGTGCAGCGCGCGATTTTCCTGGCGGCCCCGCACAGGGGAACCGATGCGGCCGGCAATCGTCTGGGACGCATGATCGGCAAACTGGTGCGGCTGCCGCTGACCCTCCTCGGTGCATTCGGTGATGCGTTCATGGCCTTGCAGAACCCGGAGGAGGACGGCGGGAAGCCCAGGGAGCCGCGCATCAGCAACAGCATCGACAACCTCAAGGCCAGTGATCCGTTTATCGAAGTTTCTTCGGCTTTGCCGATGGTGCCTGGCCTGAAGTACCACTCCATCATCGCCAAGCGTAAAGCCGAGGTGGCCACGGCCGACTCGGACGATGGTCTGGTGCCGTACTGGAGCGCGCATCTGGATGGCGCGTTGTCGGAGAAGGTGATCGTGTCCGGGCACAGCGTGCAGGAAACGCCCGAGGCGGTGCTGGAAGTGCGCCGCATCCTGCGCGAGGACCTGCACCAGGTCGATGGTGTGCCGCTGCACTGAGCGGTTAATCCCAGGCCCGTGCCGCGCAATCGAAAAGGCCACCGACAGGTGGCCTTGGTGTTTCAGATTTCCGCTTCGATCCCCGGCATCGCCAGACGCGAGCGGGTCAGGGCCATGCCGAGGTTGGCGGTGCGGCGGCAGACGAACACCATCACGTAGTCCGGGTAGCGCTTGCCACGCATGAAGATGTGGATCAGGTTTTCGCTGTTGACGATGATTTCCTGGAAGTAGTGCGCGCCTTCCTGCTCCTGCAGGCCGCGTGCGCGGCGGAACATCTGCTCGATGCTGCGGATGTTCGGGCCCTGGTACAGGTCGGCGGTGGCCGCGGCGACCAGGTCCAGCACTTCGCGCGGATGCGAATCCACGGTCTTGACCGACAGCAGCATGCCGGAGCTGATATCGACGTAGCCGGCGGCCACGCATTCGGGGATGGAGGCGACGGAATGTTGCAGGGTGCTGTCGAGAGACATCGGGGTGATTCCTGGGGGAGGGAAAGAGGAGGGCGCCAGACCGCGGTGCGGTCCGGTTGCCGGGGGAGTCGAGGACAACAGATACCGATCAGCAGGCGCGGATCAGCAGGTTTTCTTCCAGTGCGTGAAGCAGGTCTTCCTGCTCCTGTGATTGCACGAAGCCCGGTTCGATGGTGCGCAGCCGGCGCAGTGCCTCTTCGGCGGTCAGTCCTTCGCGGATCAGCCACGCCGCGAGCACCAGCCCGGTGCGGCCCAGTCCCGCCAGACAATGCACGGCGACGACCTCGCCTTCGCGCAACATCACTTCGATCTTGGCCAGCAGCAGCTTGGCCCATAGCAATGGCGGTGCACCGCGATCGCGAATGCCCAGGTGGTAACTGCGCAAGCCGTGCGGGGCCAGCAGTTCGGCCGGCATCTCGCGTTCGGTCAGATTGACCAGCACGCTGATGCCCATGCCGCGCAGCAGTGCCAGATCGTGATCCATGGCGAACACCACGCCGGGCATCGGACAGCCCGCCAGCTTGCCTGGCACCAGCCAGTGGAAGCCGGTCGGGCCCCGCCGCATGGGAGTGGCCGGCAGCGCGACGGGTATAGGCGGCGGACGTACGCCGAGGGTGTCGGCCGGCGCCTGGTTTGCGCCGGCAGCGGGAACGGGCGCAGCGACATCGTCCGCCAGCTCTTCGGCACGCGCATCCGGCGCCGGCACATGGCAACTGCCGGTGCGCAGGAACTGCGCCAGCACCGGATGCCGCATGTCATTGGCGAAGAATGCGGCGGCAGGCGCATCCACCTGTACCTGGCCGCCGGCCAGCAGGATCGCGCGCGCTGCGATACGCCGCGCCTGCGCTTGATGGTGCAGCGTGATCAGGCAGGTATGGGTGGTGGCCAGTCGCTGGATCAGTGCCAGTACCGCCTCGGTATCGGCCGCATCCAGCTCGCTGGTGGGCTCGTCGATCAGCAGCAAGGGGCTGCCGCTGAGGGCCGCGCGCAGGATCGCCATCTGTCGCGCCAGTCCACGCGGCAGATCGATCACCCGCTGCGACAACTGCGCGACCAGGCTATCGGCGCCCAGGGCGTGCAGCCGGGTGACGACTTCCTCGCGCAGCGCGTGCTGGCTGCTGCCTCCATGCTGCTGGCGCAGCGCGGCACTGAGGTTCTCCAGGACGCTGAAGCCCAGTTCGCGTGGCTGCTGGTGCACCAGCGCCGGCGGGCGGGCGGCCGCCGGCAGTGGCTGGCCCTGGAACAGCATTTGGCCCCAGCGCTCGCCGTGGGCGTTGTGCTGACCGGACAGCGCCTGCAGCAGCGACGACTTGCCGGTACCACCCGGGCCCATCAGCACCACGATGCCCGGGCCATCGATCACCATATCGATCGATGCCAGCACCGTCCGGCGGCCACGGCTCATGCCCCAGCCTTGCAGCTGCAGCAGTGGAGGAGGGGATTTTTGCATGGGAAAAGACGTCATTTATCCGGCGCGGCCGCATCCATGGGCACGAGCGGAAGAGGGAAAGGGGGCCAGTATGGTGGGCCTCACTCCCATGTCAATTTGAGCCTTGCGTGAGCTGCGTCAAATTCTATGAATGGGGGTGGAGCCGCCACCGCCCCGTATGCACTGGATTACGGGACTGATTTGAAAGGGAAATTGTGGAAGCTGTAGCGCCGATTACAGGCGCGCAGGCGGAGGTCGCAACGCGCGGCCGGGCGTGATCGGCGGTTTCGGCAGTATTCAGAAACTTCGTTCGAAACCCACTTTCCCCTGGCCGGCGGTGGCACGTACCTGCAGTTCCACCCGAAGCTGGTCGTGGGGCCGCGCCTCCAGCAAACCGATCAGATCGGTGTACGGTCCCGTGCGTACCGCGCGCAATGCCACGTGCTGGCGCCTGCCCGACAGGTCGGTGGCCGTCGCGATCACATCGCCTTCGGCGGGCAGCTCCTGGTTGTCGCTGCGCTCGCGCAGCGCCACCACCAGCAAGGCGTGGTTGGCTTCGCGTTTGATCTCATAGCTGCGTGCCACCGCTTCGTTCATTGCCAGCGTTGGGAACAGGTTGTAGTGCACGCGCAGCGGACCCAGATCGGCATGGGCAGGTGCGGCTTGCGCGCGCGTTGCCGCCTGCGGTGGGGGTTGCCCGGAGCAGGCGGGCAGGCCGATGAGCAGCCCGGACAGCAGCAGTGGAATGCATCTGGACATGGCAGGTTTCCTCGGGCGGGTTGCCGGTGGGCTGCACGCGCAGGTACGCAGGCTCAATCGTTGGCGGCCGACAGGTCCCGCCCGCGGCGCGCGGCGGCTTCGATGGCCCTGGCGGTCAGAGTCTCAAAGCCCCCGGCCTGCAAGGTTTCGATGGCGGCCTGGGTGGTGCCGCCCGGGGAAGTGACCCGGGCGCGCAGCTCGGCCGGCGCCTCTCCGGCCTCGGTCAACATGCGGGCCGCGCCCAGCACCGTATCCAGCACCAGCGTGCGGGCGGCGTCGGCGGGCAGGCCCTGTTCCAGTGCGGCCGCTTCCATCGCCTCGGCCAGCAGGAACACATAGGCCGGGCCGCTGCCGGAGACGGCGGTCACCGCATCCATCAGTGCCTCACTCTCGATCCAGACGGTGCGCCCGGCACTGGCCAGCACCTGTTCGGCCTGCGCACGTTGCGCCACGGTGACCCGGGCGTTGGCGAACAGGCCGGTAACGCCGGCACCGAGCAGGGCCGGGGTGTTGGGCATGGCACGGACGATGGCACGATCACCGCCCAGCCAGCGGTCCAGCTGGCCGCCGGTGATGCCGGCGGCGATGGAGACGATCACCGGTGCGGCCTGCTGTGCGAGTCCGGCCAGGTCGGCGCAGACCTCACGCATCACCTGCGGCTTGACCGCCATCACCCACAGGGCAGCGCCGGGAACGGCCGCCGCGGCATCGGCGACGGCGGTCACGCCAAAGTCCCGCGCCAGCGCCGTGCGCAATGCCGCGACCGGCTCAGCGACGCGGATGCTGGCCGGGGTCACGCCGCGGCGGATCAGCCCGGCGATCAGGCTGCGGGCCATGTTGCCGCCGCCGATAAAGGCGATGCCGTCGGAAGAAAGGGAAGGTGACGTCGGTGAACCGGTCATGCAAGCCTCGACAGCGATCAGGGAGAAGGGCGTGGGCCGAACAGGGCGGTGCCAACGCGGACCATCGTTGCGCCCTCGGCGATGGCCAGCGCGAAGTCGCCGCTCATGCCCATCGACAGTGTATCCACCTGCGGGTACAGCCCCGCCAGGGCATCGAACAGCTCCCGCATACGCGCGAATGCGGCGCGCCGGCGTTCCGCCTCGGGGTGGGGCGCGGGAATGGCCATCAGCCCACGCAGGCACAGCATCGGCTCCCGGGCGATGGCGGCGGCCAGCGCCTGGACCTCGTCCGGGCTGCAGCCGTGCTTGCTGTCCTCATCGTCGATGTTGACCTGGATCAGAACATTGAGCGGCGGCCGCCCTGCCGGACGGTGACGGGCAAGCGCGGTGACCAGCTTGGGCCGGTCCACGGTCTGTACCCAGTCAAAGGTCCGGGCGGCAAGCTCGGCCTTGTTGGACTGCAGGTGGCCGATCAGGTGCCATTCCAGCCCCAGCGGCGCCAATGCCTGCACCTTGGCGGCCGCTTCCTGCACATAGTTCTCGCCAAACGCCCGCTGGCCTTGCCCGGCCAGCGCGGCAATCGCCCCGGCCGGTTGCAGTTTGGAAACCGCCAGCAGGCGCACCAGGTGCGCGGCCGGTGAAATAGCGGTAATTTCCCGCACAAGCGCGGCTAGTGGCACAGTGGACACACGGGTCTACCTCTTACGTGGGAACGCTATACTGCCTGCCAGGGGAAACACCTTCCAGATACACGCAACGCAGGGGATATAGCGGCGTATGGATATCGCTGAACTTTTGGCGTTCTCGGTCAAGAACAAGGCCTCGGACCTCCACCTTTCCGCCGGCTTGCCGCCGATGATCCGCGTGGACGGTGACGTCCGCCGCATCAACATCCCGGCGCTGGACCACAAACAGGTGCACGCGCTGGTCTACGACATCATGTCGGACAAGCAGCGTCGCGACTACGAAGAGTTCCTCGAGGTCGACTTCTCGTTCGAGATTCCCTCGCTGGCGCGCTTCCGTGTCAACGCGTTCAACCAGAACCGTGGTGCCGGTGCGGTGTTCCGTACCATTCCCTCGGAAGTGCTGACGCTGGAAGATCTGGCCTGCCCGCCGATCTTCCGCGAGCTGATCGAACAGCCGCAGGGCCTGATCCTGGTCACCGGCCCGACCGGTTCGGGCAAGTCGACCACGCTGGCGGCGATGATCGACCACATCAACAAGAACGAATACGGCCACATCCTCACCGTCGAGGACCCGATCGAATTCGTGCACACCTCGCAGAAGTGCCTGATCAACCAGCGCGAAGTGCACCGCGACACGCATGGCTTCAACGAGGCGCTGCGCTCGGCGCTGCGTGAAGATCCGGACATCATCCTGGTCGGCGAATTGCGTGACCTGGAAACCATCCGTCTGGCACTGACAGCCGCGGAAACCGGCCACCTGGTGTTCGGCACCCTGCACACCAGTTCGGCGGCCAAGACCATCGACCGTATCATCGACGTGTTCCCGGCAGGCGAAAAGCCGATGGTGCGCTCGATGCTGTCCGAATCCCTGCGCGCGGTGATTTCGCAGGCACTGCTGAAGAAGGTGGGCGGCGGCCGCATCGCCTCGCACGAGATCATGGTGGCCACCCCGGCCATCCGCAACCTGATCCGTGAAGACAAGGTGGCGCAGATGTATTCGGCGATCCAGACCGGTCAGCAGGTGGGCATGATGACGCTGGACCAGAATCTGCAGGATCTGGTCAAACGCAGCCTCATCACGCGCAACCAGGCCAAGGAATACGCCAAAGACAAGCGACTGTTCGAATGATCGGTGTGGTGTTGATCCGTAACCGTAGCGCCTCTGTCGGAGCATTGTCATGAGTACCATCGACTTCACCTCGTTCCTCAAGCTGATGGCGCATCAGAAGGCGTCGGATCTGTTCATCACCGCCGGCATGCCGCCGTCGATGAAGGTGAATGGCAAGCTGTCGCCGATCACCCAGACGCCCCTGACGCCGCAGCAAAGCCGTGACATGGTGCTCAACGTGATGACGCCGGCGCAGCGCGAGGAGTTCGAGAAGACCCACGAGTGCAACTTCGCCATCGGCCTGTCCGGTGTCGGCCGCTTCCGCGTGAGCTGTTTCTACCAGCGCAACCAGGTGGGCATGGTGCTGCGTCGTATCGAGACGCGCATCCCGACCGTGGAAGAGCTGAATCTTCCGCCGGTCATCAAGACCCTGGCGATGACCAAGCGCGGCATCATCCTGTTCGTCGGCGCCACCGGTACCGGCAAGTCGACCTCGCTGGCAGCGATGATCGGCTACCGCAACCAGAACTCGACCGGGCACATCATCACCATCGAGGATCCGATCGAGTTCGTGCACAAGCACGAGGGCTGCATCATCACCCAGCGCGAAGTGGGTATCGACACCGACAGCTGGGAGGCCGCCCTGAAGAACACGCTGCGGCAGGCGCCGGACGTGATCATGATCGGCGAAATCCGTACCCGTGAAGGCATGGACCACGCCATCGCGTTTGCCGAAACCGGCCATCTGGTGCTGGCCACGCTGCACGCCAACAACGCCAACCAGGCGATGGACCGCGTTATCAACTTCTTCCCGGAAGACCGCCGCAACCAGTTGCTGATGGACCTGTCGTTGAACCTGAAGGGTGTGGTGGCGCAGCAGCTGGTGCCCACGCCCGATGGCAAGGCCCGCCGCGTGGCGATGGAGATCATGCTTGGCACGCCGCTGGTGCAGGATTACATCCGCGAGGGTGAGATCCACAAGCTCAAGGAAGTGATGAAGGACTCCGTGCAGCTGGGCATGAAGACCTTCGACCAGAGCCTGTTCGAGCTGTACCAGGCCGGTGAGATCAGCTACGACGATGCGCTGCGCTACGCCGACTCGCAGAACGAGGTGCGTCTGCGCATCAAGCTTGCCCAGGGTGGCGATGCCAAGACGCTGGCGCAGGGGCTTGATGGCGTGGAGATTGCCGAGGTCCGCTGACCGCATTTTTTCATCGACATCGCTGGAAGGAGTAACTGCAGATGGAAGTGCAAAACCCCTATCTCCCTCCAGCGGCTCCGGTGGTCCCGGTCCCTGCGCCGGCCGCTGTTGCGCGGCCGGCTTCTGTTCCGGTTGAATCTGGAACAGCGCAGGTGCACCCGGAGGTGTTTGCTCCGTCCACCGGCAAGCTGGTCATGATGAGCCTGTGCACGTTCGGTCTGTACGTGCTGTACTGGTTCTACCGCAACTGGCAGGCCATTTCCGACCAGGAGGGTGGGGATATCTGGCCGTTCTGGCGCGCGGTGTTCGCACCGCTGTGGGGATTCAGCTGTTTCCCCCGGCTCAACAGTTACGTTTCCAGCCGGCGGCGGCAGCTGGCGTTTCCGCCGCTAGTGCTGGCACTGGTGTTCTTCCTGCTCAACTTCATCGCCAACCTGTCGATGTTCTTTCCGCGCAACATCGGCAAGAACATGTGGGTGATCGGCCTTTTCACCTTTGTTCCGCTGCTGCCGATGAACTCGCTGATGCGCAGCTACCAGCAGTCCCTGCGGATGGACATGCGCCGCCAGGATCGCCTGCTGGTCTGGCACATCCTGATCATCCTGTTCGGCGGCTTGCTGTTGCTGCTGGGGCTGGCGGGCATTTTCCTGCGCGGTTGAGTCGGCCAATGTCCGGGCCACGGCGCCGTGCTCAGGCCTGCATCCACGCCGGGCCAATCGCGGCGATGCGCGCTTGCACCGGGCAGTCCTGGCGGTGCGCGCCTGGCAGGTAGCCCAGGCTCATCAGGAACTCGCCGGTGATCTCGCCACCGGTGAAACGGAAGGTCTTCTTGAACAACTTCACCCAGTCCGCCTTGGGCAAGGCATGGTGGGCATCCAGCCACTGGACGAAGCCGCCGTGGCTGGCGCGCAGCTGCTGGATCACCTGCGCGTTGTGGATGGCCGCATGCACCTTCAGGCGGTTACGGATGATGCTGGCATCGTTGAGCAGGCGCGCGACATCGCCCTGGCCATAGGCGGCCACCTTGTCCACCGCAAAACGGTCATAGGCGGCGCGGAAGCCCTCGCGTTTTCTCAGAATGGTTTCCCAGCTCAGCCCGGCCTGGTTGATCTCCAGCACCAGCCGCTCGAACAGCTCGCTTTCCTCACGCTGCGGAAATCCGTACTCGTGGGCGTGGTAGTGGGCGTGAACAGGGTGGCCGGGAGCGATATCGCAATAGCTGGACATGGGCGCAGGCGCAGGTAAGGGCGGCGTGATTATCCGCCAGCACGCCTTCAACGGTGGTAAACGCTAGAATAGGCGCATGTCCGCGCTGTCTTCCCCACTTGCCAATCACCTGCTGGTGGCGCTGCCGTCGCTGCTCGATCCCCATTTCGCCCGCAGCGTTTCGCTGATCTGCCAGCACGATGAGAATGGTGCGATGGGCGTGATGGTGAACCAGCCCTCCGAGTACACCCTGGGCGAGGTGTTGATGCAGATGGATATCGTCTCCGATGATGAGGCCCTGTGCGCACAGCCAGTCCTCAGCGGCGGTCCGGTGCATACCGAACGCGGCTTTGTGATCCACGACGATGCCCGCAGCTGGGATTCCAGCCTGACGGTGGCCGAAGGTCTGTACCTGACCACCTCGCGCGACATCCTCGAGGCGATGGCGCGCGGGGATGGGCCGCGGCATGCGCTGGTCACGCTGGGATGCGCGGGCTGGGGCGCCGGCCAGCTGGAGCAGGAGCTGGCTCAAAACAGCTGGTTGACCGTGCCGGCCGATGCCGGGCTGCTGTTCGATACACCGATGGACCAGCGCTGGCAGCTGTCGGCTGCGCGCATCGGGGTGGACCTGTTCCGTCTGGCGGGATACAGCGGACATGCCTGATCCGGCCCTTTCCACCGACAGCACGGTTCTCGGGTTCGATGTCGGTTCACGCCGGATCGGCGTGGCGATTGGCAGTTCCTTCGGTATGAATGCCCGTGCGATCGCGGTGATCGATGTGCACGCTGCCGGGCCTGACTGGACTGCGCTGGATAGCCTGTTCAAGGACTGGCGTCCGCACGGTCTGATCGTCGGTGATCCGTTGACACTTGATGGCGAGGACCAGCCCAATCGCAAGCGCGCGCGTGCTTTCGCGCGGCAGCTGCAGCAGCGCTACAAGGTGCCGGTGTTGATGATCGACGAGCGCTCGAGCTCGGTGGAGGCGGCGCGCCGCTT
This sequence comes from Stenotrophomonas sp. STEN014, assembly GCF_056760315.1. Taxonomy (NCBI): domain Bacteria; kingdom Pseudomonadati; phylum Pseudomonadota; class Gammaproteobacteria; order Lysobacterales; family Lysobacteraceae; genus Stenotrophomonas; species Stenotrophomonas sp. STEN014. The sequence continues at coordinate 300,268 of NZ_JBRREN010000002.1, forward strand.
CGCTGTCGAGCGCTCGGAGGGTCGCAAGCGTCGTCGTGATGCGGTCAATCTGGACGCGCTCGCCGCGGCGGTCATCATCGAGCGCTGGCTGTCGGCTCCGCACGACGCCATTCCTGTTTCCTGACTCCTGCAAAGACCTCTGCCATGACCGCTTCGCAACTCGATGCACAAGGACGTTTGCGCCACCTGCTGACCCTGGAAGGGCTGCCCCGCGAGAACCTGCTGCAATTGCTGGATCGTGCCGGTCAGATCCGAGATGCGGCGATGGGCCGGGTCGGCAACAAGCGCTCCGTGCTTGCCGGTACCGCCGTGTGCACGCTGTTCTTCGAGCCCTCCACGCGCACCCGCAGTTCGTTCCAGCTGGCCGCGCAGCGGCTGGGCGCCGATGTGCTGAACTTCGATGCGTCCACCTCATCGGCACGCAAGGGCGAAACCGCCTGCGACACGTTGCGCAATCTGGAGGCGATGGGCGTGCGCGGCTTCATCGTGCGCCACCCCGATGATGGCGCGGTGGCTGAGCTGGCCGCGGCTGCGGGCGAGGGCACCGCACTGGTCAATGCCGGCGATGGTCGCAGCGCGCACCCGACCCAGGGCCTGCTGGACATGCTGACCTTGCGTCAGGCCAAGGGACCGGATTTTTCGAAACTGAAAGTGCTGATCACCGGCGATGTGAAGCACTCGCGGGTGGCCCGTACCGACCTGCATGCGATGCGTACGCTGGGCGTGGGCGAGATCCGTGTGTGTGGCCCGCAGGCGCTGCTGCCGGACGAGGAAACGCTCAAGGGCTGCATCGTCGGCCAGGACTTCGACGCGATGCTGGAAGGCGTCGATGCGCTGATGATGCTGCGCTTGCAGCGCGAGCGCATGGAAGAAGGGCTGGTGCCCTCGCTGGAGCAATACCACGCCGAATACGGCCTCACCGCCGAACGCCTGAAACGTGCGGGCAAGGATGCGGCGGTGTTGCACCCGGGGCCGATCAACCGCGGCGTGGAGGTCACCGACGAGGTCGCCGATGGCCCGCAGTCCTGGGTGCTGCGCCAGGTCGCCAACGGCGTGGCGGTGCGCATGGCAGTGCTGGAAACGCTGCTGGCCTGATCATCCGGTTCAGGGACGGGAGGTCGCGGTGCTGTCAGCATCGGCCTTGCGCTGCAACTGCTGGATGTAGATCAGTTCGTTGGCGGCGATTCTGCTTTCCGGGTCCAGCTGCAACGATGCCTCGTAAGCCTGTCGGGCGGCCGGAAGGTCGCCCAGTTCGATCAGCGCAAACCCGGTGCCGCGCAGTGCCAGTGCTTCCAGATAGGCCGCTTCGGGGTGGCTGCGGGTGAGCGCCAATGCCTGCCGATAGTTTTCCAGTGACCCGGCCCAGTCGCGGCGGCGGGTGAGGGCCGCGCCGCGTTCGGTCAGTGGCTCGGGTTCGTAGGGCGCGCTGGCATGGGCCTTGTCCAGCCAGCGCAAGGCCTGCTCGATCTGGTCCTGCTCCACGGCGATATAGCCCAGATGCTTGTAGGCATTGGCGCAGGCCATATCCAGCCAGTCGGTGGGCTGGCCATCGCCGCGGGTATCCAGATAGTGCAGATACTGGCGCTGGCTGCGGAACGCCCGTACCTGGCGTCCGGGTACGGCGAGGTAGGCGTCACACTGCCTCGCCGCATCCAGCAGGGCAGGCCTGGCCCTGGCGTGATCGCCTTTCAGGCTCTGTGCGATGGCCTGCTCCACGGGTATGCGTAGCTGGCTTCCCAAAGCCGGCTCTGCCGCAGGGGAGCGCAGCGGTGTAGTGCTCAGCACCGGAGGACTGGTCTCACTCTGGGCCAGTGCAACGTTGCAAAGGCCGGCGACAACCAGCAACAGCAGGCGCATACAACGTTCCTTGGCAAGGGCGCTGGGGCGAGCCTAGCGCATTGGACAGGGGACTGTCAGGGGCACAACGCCCTGCTCAGGCGCGCGGGGCCATCGCCAGAATCTCCAGTTGCTGCCGGGCTTCAACGTTGCCTGCCGCGGCGGCGGCCTGTACGGCGGCCAGATCCGGGTGCTGGATAATCAGCAGCGGGAATTCGCATTGCGGGCAGCTGTATTCGGTCTGCTCATCGTGCAGCTCCATTTCCATCTGCCGCGAGGCACCTTGCCAGTCACAGGAAGGGCAGGTGTGGGTGTGCTCGCGCCAGCCGGGCTGGTAGTAGTCGTGGATGGTAACGGTCATGGGGTACTCAGTGCAGCAGGATCAAAGTGGCAAGGCCGAGGAAGCTGAAAAAGCCCATCACGTCGGTCACTGCGGTCACCACCACGGTACCGGCGACGGCCGGATCCACGTTCATGCGCTTGAGCATCAGCGGCAGCAATACACCGGCCAGCGCGGCGGCGCAGAAGTTGATGATCAGCGCCAGGGTGATCACCACCGACAACAGCATGCTGTGGAACCACAGGAAAGCGATGATGCCCACGACCACGCCGATCAGGGTGCCGTTGATCAGTGCCACGCGCATTTCCTTCCACAGCAGGATGCGGGCGTTGCTGGGGCCGACCTGACCCAGCGCCAGACCGCGCACCATCAGCGTCAGCACCTGCACCGCAGCGTTGCCGCCGACGCCGGCGACGATCGGCATCAGTACCGCGAGGGCGACGATTTTCTCCAGCGTGACTTCGAACTGGCCGATCACCGAGGCGGCGAGGAAGGCCGTGCACAGGTTGATGCCCAGCCACACCACGCGGCCGCGCACCGCGCGCTTGATCGGCGAGAACAGATCCTCTTCCTCGTCCAGACCGGCGGCGCCGAGCGCCTGATGCTCGGCCTGCGAACGGATGATGTCGACCACGTCGTCGATGGTGATGCGGCCGAGCAGGATGTTGTTGTCGTCCACCACCGGCGCCGAGACCCAGTCGTGGTCGGAGAACTGGCGCGCGACTTCCTCGGCGCTTTCGCCGACATCGATGGCCGGCTGCTCGTCGTCGATCAGGCGGTTGATCGGCGTGCTGTCCTCATGCGTGACCAGCGCCGCCAATGACAGCCGGCCCAGATACTGGTGGCGACGGCTGACCACGAACAGGTGATCGGTGTGATCGGGCAGCTCACCGCGCAGGCGCAGGTAGCGCAGCACCACATCGACGTTGACGTCGGCGCGCACGGTGACCACATCCGGATTCATCAGGCGGCCGGCGGTATCCTCCGGATACGACAGCACCTGCTCCAGCCGCTCGCGGTTCTCGCGATCCATCGACTTGAGGACTTCGTCGATGACGGTATCGGGCAGATCCTCGACCAGATCGGCCAGATCGTCGATGTCCAGGTCTTCGACCGCGGCGATGATCTCGTCCGGGTCCATGTCCGCCAGCAGGCTTTCGCGGACTTCATCACCGACGTGGACCAGCACCTCGCCGTCGTCTTCCGGATCGACCAGTCCCCATACGACTTCGCGTTTGCCCGGCGGCAGCGATTCGAGCAGGTTGCCGATCTCGGCCGGCGCCAACGTGTTGACCAGGCGACGCACCGGCCCCAGGCGCCCACTGTCGAGCGCATCGGAAAGCAGGCGCAGCTGTCGCGCGGTCTTGTCGTGGCGTACGGCTTCGGCCATCGGAGCTCCAGAGAGAAGAAAAGGCCGTTATCCGGAGACAGGATGCGGCATCAGCGGTGTCCAGCGCGTCATTATTGCGTGCGCGCATCAGGGATGCACCGTGTTTCTACGCCGGTGGCAGCTCAGGCCGGAGCCGATTCGCGGATCCAGCGCTCAATGCCGCGCCGATCACGTGCCTGCAGCAGCTTCTTGCCGCGCTGGCGCAGCATGCGCAGATCGCTGTCGCGAATGGTGCGGCGGACCTCCAGCAGCGTGGCCGGATGCAGGCTGAACTCGGTCAGGCCCAGTGCCAGCAGCAGCGGCACCATCTGCGGATCGCCCGCGATCTCCCCGCATACCGCCACCGGTGTGGCGTGTGCCTGCGCGGTCTGGATCACCTGCGCCAGCAGCCGCAGCACAGCCGGATGCAGTGGCGAATACAGCGCGCCCACAGCCTCGTTGTTGCGGTCGGCCGCAAGCAGGTACTGCACCAGATCATTGGTGCCGATGGACAGGAAATCCACCTGGTCAATGAGCGTCTCCAGTGCGATCGCCGCTGCCGGCACTTCGATCATCGCGCCCAGTGGCGTCTGCTCCGCCACGGCATGACCCTCGGCCCGCAGCGCCACCGCCAGGCGGCTCATGCGCCGTTTGACCGCCAGAATCTCCTCGCGCGCGCTGACCATCGGCACCAGCACGCGTACCGGTCCATAGCCGGAGGCGCGCAGGATCGCCCGCAGCTGGGCATCGGCAACCTTGGGGTGGGCCAGCGACAGGCGCACGCCGCGCAGCCCCAGTGCCGGATTCTCCTCGCTGGTCAGCGCCAGCCCGGTGCGGTCGGCCTTGTCCGCCCCCAGGTCCAGCGTGCGGATGGTGACCGGGCGGCCACTCATGCCCAGTACCGTGTCGCGGTAGATCTGGAACTGTTCCTCTTCCGTGGGCAATTCGTTGCGCTGCAGGAACAGGAACTCGGTGCGGTACAGGCCCAGGCCGTGCGCGCCCATCGCGTGGGCGCTGGCGACATCCTCGTGCGATTCGGCGTTGGCCAGCAGGGTGACGTCGACACCGTCGCGGGTGCGGGTGGGTTTGGAGCGCAGCCGTCCCAGTTCGCGTTGCTCGCGGGCCAGCTCGCGCAGGCGCACCCGGTACTGGCGCAGGTCCTCGGCACCGGGATCGAGGGTGACCTCGCCCGTGCCGCCATCCAGAATCAGCACGTCACCGTCATTGATGCGGCTGAGCACCCCGCTGGCGGCGACGACCAGCGGCAGGTGCAGACTGCGCGCCAGGATGGCGCTGTGCGACAACGTGCTGCCGGCGCTGCTGACAATACCGACGACGCCCTGCGATTGCAGCTGCGCCAGTTCAGACGGGGCGACGTTCTCGCAGACCAGGATCTCGCCGGCCAGTCCCTTCACTCCGGCCGGACGTTTGTGCAAAAACGCGTGGATGCGCCCGATGACGTGATCCAGGTCATCCAGACGGCTCTTCAGATAGGCGTCTTCCATGCCTTCGAAGACCTGGGCGAGCCGGTCGCGCTGGGTGCGCAGCGCATAGGTGGCGCTGTAGCGGTTGTTGCGGATCAGGTCATCCAGCGCCACCAGCAGTTCGGGATCATCCAGCAGCATCGCATGCAGATCGAGGAACTCGCCGACTTCGGCGGGCAGTGCACCTTGCAGGCGATGGCGCAGGTCGCGCATTTCCGCGCGGGCGGCGTCCAGGGCCAGGTGCAGGCGTTCCAGTTCGGCCGGCACCGCCGCGGCGGGCACGTGCTTTTTGCCGGCCTCCTGGGTGTAGGGCAGTCTCACCCGGGCACGGCCCAGCGCGGTACCGCGGGATGCGCCATGGCCGTGCAACCGGATCACCACCGCGCGCTCCCGCACCGTGTGACGGCAGTGCGCTGCTGGGGCGAGCAGCGGGCCATCAGTTGTCCTCGTCGAAACGCCGTTCGAACAGATCCACCACAGCCGCCAGTGCCGCCGCTTCGTCTTCGCCATCCACGCGCACGGTGACCGGCGTGCCCTGGCCGGCGGCCAGCAACATCACGCCCATGATGCTCTTGGCGTTGACCTCGCGGCCTTTGGCCAGCAGCGTGGCGTTGGCGCGGTAGCCGGACAGCAGCTGCACCAGTTTGGCTGTCGCGCGGGCATGCAGGCCCAGGCGGTTGGATACGGTGAGTACTTGTTCAAGCATCGTCGATGATGGCTCCATTGCGTGCGCCCGCCGCGGCAGTGGCGGGCAGTTGGTCCAATCCCTGTTCCGGATAGTTCATGACCCGCAGCAGCATCGGCAGATTGAGTGAGGACACGCGCCGCACCGGCGTGCCAAGGCGTGCGAGCCGGGCAGCCAGATTGCTGGGGCTGGCGCCGTACAGGTCCGTCAGCACCAGCACGCCGGCCTCACTCTCCACCCTGCGCAGCGCGGCCGAGGCCCGGGGCAGCAGGGCGTCGAGATCCGCATCGAACGGTACTTCGAAGGCTTCGGTTTTCAGCGGAAGTTGTCGCAGCAGATGTCTGGCAACGTCCAGCAGGGCACTGCCGACACCGGGATGGGTAATTAGGAGAACGCCACAGTTCATGCTGGAACGTTAACAGGTCAGACCGAGTCCGCGATAGCGGCAAAGACAGCCTTTTCCGGGTGATTCAATCCTGTTCGCGATGGAATGTGGCCACGTCCTGCCAGCCGCGATCCCGGGTGTGGCGTGCCAGCCGTTCGGCCAGATACACCGAACGGTGTTTGCCACCGGTGCAGCCGAAGGCGACGGTCACATAACTGCGGGTTTCGCTGCCGAGTTTGGGCAGCCAGGTGTCCAGCAGGTCCTCGATCTGGCTGACATAACGTACGACCTCGGGTTGGGCGTCCAGGTGCTCGCGGACCTCGCGGTCGCGGCCGGTCAGCGACCGCAGTTCCGGGTCCCAGTGCGGGTTCGGCAGGACCCGCGCGTCGAACACGAAATCCGCCTCGGCCGGCACGCCGCGCTTGTAGGCAAAGGATTCAAACAGCAGCGACAGCGTGCTTTCCTTGCTCAGCGTGAAGTCGGTGATGACCCGGCGGCGCAGCTGGTGCACGTTGAGTTTGCTGGTGTCGATCACCGCGTCGGCTTCGCGCCGCAGCGGTGCCGTCAGCTCGCGCTCGCGGGCGATCGCCTCGGGCAGCGACAGGCCCAGGTGGCTGAGTGGATGGCGGCGCCGGGTATCGGCATAGCGCGCCAGCAGGGTGTCGTCGTTGGCTTCGAAAAACAGCAGTCGCGCATCAATGCCGTATTCCCGTGCTGTCTGGCGCCAGCGTGCCAGCTGGCTCAGGTCACTGCGTCCGCGCACATCGATACCCACGGCCATGCGCTGCGGGCTGTTTTCCGTCCCTTCACCGAGCACGCTGCGCACGAAGTCCGGCAGCAGGTTCACCGGGATATTGTCAGAACAGTAGTAATCCAGATCCTCGAAGGTCTTCAGCGCGACGGATTTGCCCGAACCGGACAAGCCGCTGACGATGACGAGAGTCGGGGAGGACGACGCGTTCATGGGGTGCGTTGCTCCAACAGGTTGCTGTGGCGGGCGATGAACATGGCGGCCGGATCGATGCCTTTGGTGCGCAGGATATGCAGCCGGGTGGCCGCTTCGGTCAGCACCGCGAGGTTGCGGCCGGGCATCACCGGCAAGGTGATCAGCGGCACATCCAGATCCAGTACGTGACGCTTGCCCGAATCGCCGGTCAGGCGCTCGTAGCCATAGCTGCCCGGTTCGGTCATCGGCTTGGTCAGGTGGACGATCAGGCGAAGATACTTGTTCTTCTTTACAGCCGTGTCACCGAACATCTGGCGCACGTTGAGAACGCCCAGGCCACGCACTTCCAGCAGATCCTGCAGCAGTTCGGGGCAGGTGCCGTCCAGGACGTCCGGGGCGATCTGGGTGAATTCAGGTGCATCGTCGGCCACCAGCCGGTGTCCGCGGGAAAGCAGCTCCAGTGCCAGCTCGCTCTTGCCCGAACCGGCTTCACCGGTGATCAGCACGCCGATCGAGTAGATCTCCATGAATACGCCGTGCAGGGTGATGCGCGGCGCCAGGGTGCGGGCAAGGTGGTAGGAAAGGTGGTTGAGCAGCTCGTGACCGCGCTTGGGCGAGATCCACAGCGGCGTCTGCGACTCATCGGCCGCGGCGCGCAGGTCTTCCGGGCAGCCGTGATTCTTGGTGATGACCAGTGCCAGCGGGTGGGCCTGGATGATGCGCTCGATGACCTCCCAGCGCTGGCGCGCATCGAGCGAATCCAGCCACGCGAGCTCCTCGGTACCGAGGATCTGCACCTTGTTCGGGTAGATGGTGTTCAGATAGCCAGCCAGTGACGGGCGCCGGGCGACGGTATTTCCGGCTTCCAGCTCGCGCTTGCCGCCGGCCTGCCCGGCGACCCAGCGCAGGTCCAGGCGTTCGCGCTGCTGGTCGAAGAGTTCACGCGCGGTGATGCTGGTATTCATGCCGAATGCACCCGCTGTGGATCGTCAAGAATCTGCTTGAGAGCTGTTTCATCCGCGGCCTCGCGCAGGGCCGCGCGTATGCCGCTGTCGGAGAACATCTCCGCCAGCTCGGACAGCAGCATCAGGTGTTGATGGGTGTAATGCGCCGGCACCGCCATCGCGAAGACCAGATCGACCGGCTCGTCGCCACCGAAGTCCACGGGTTGCACCAATCGCAACAAGGCGCCACGGGGGCGTTCAAGCGTGGCCGAGCGGCCGTGTGGAATGGCGATGCCATGGCCGATGGCGGTGCTGCCGACGCCTTCGCGCTCGCACAGGCTCTGGAAAATACGGTCTTCAGCGGCTTCACGGCAGGCCAACAAACGGGCGGCGGCACGAAGGGTGCTGTTGCGATCAGCGGCCGCGAGCACCTGGGTACTCACGGCCGCCATCAGGTCATTCAGGGGCATGTCTGCAACGGGCGAGGGCGTCTGTCAGCCATTGTCGCGCAGTGCATGCGGTGCGTGGGGAAGATTCTTTTCCTTGTACCTGATAACCAGCCGGTCGAGCTTGTCGGCCAGGATGTCGATGGCCGCATACATGGTCTGTGCGCCGGCTTCGGCGTGCAAGGTCTGGCCGGGGAGGTTGGCGCTGGCGTCGACGTGGTGTTCGTTCTTCTGCAGTGACAGTGTCACCCGGACTTCGCAGTGCTGGTCGAAGTGTTTGGCCAATCGCTGCAGCTTGGTTTCCACATACTCCTTCAGGGCGGGCGTGACTTCCACGTCTTTGCCAAACGTCTCGATACGCATCGGATTCCTCCTGTGGTTCGGGGTTGCCTTGATGAACCCAGCGCCAGACCTGCGAATGCTTCAGACGATGCGGACGCGTTCGTGGGAGGCGGAGATGTTCATGGCTTCACGATACTTCGCAACGGTGCGCCGCGCTACCGGTATGCCGGAGGTTTTGAGCATTTCAGCCAGCTTGGCGTCAGAAAGCGGCTTGCGCGGGTTTTCCGCCTCGATCAGCTTGCGGAGCATCGACTGGATGGCGGTGCTGGAGGCTTCACCGCCGCTGTCGGTGTCGATGCCCGAGGCGAAAAACGCGCGCAGCGGCAAGGTGCCGCGCGGGGTACGGACATATTTGCGGGCGATGGCACGCGAAATGGTGGATTCATGCAATTCCAGCTCGCCGGCGATCTCGCGCAGGGTCAGCGGGCGCAACGCCTGCGCGCCGAACTCCAGGAACGCGGCCTGGTGATGCAACAGGCGGTTGACCACACGCAGCAGGGTCTCGCCGCGCGCTTCCAGGCTCTTGAGCAGCCACCGGGCCTCCTGCAGCTGGGCGCGCAGATAGCTGGCATCGGCATCGCCACAGCGGCGGATCAGCTGCTCGTAGCCACGGTGGATGACCACGCGTGGGCCGGCATGGCCGGCCAGGGCCGCGCGCCAGACGCCGCGCTGGCGCCACACCACGCAATCCGGGACGACATAGCTGTCTGTGGAAAGCTCGCCGATCTGCTTGCCCGGGCGCGGATCCAGCGAGCGCAGCAGTTGCACCGCTTCATCGACGGCGGCCACCGGCTGTTTCAGCTCCTGGGCGATTCCGGCGATGCCCGCGCGTGGCAGGCGCTCGAGTGGACCGTCGGCGATCACCCGCGCCAGCGCCAGTCCGGCGGTATCTGCCGGCAGGACGTGCAGCTGCAGTTTCAGGCATTCGCCCAGCGTGCGTGCGCCAATGCCGACCGGATCGAAGCGCTGGATCTGGTGCAGTACGGTCAGGATTTCGTCTTCGTCCGCGCGGATATCCGGCAGCAGCGTCTGCGCGATGGCCGCCAGCGGTTCGCGCAGATAGCCGTCGTCATCGAAGGCATCGATCAGCGCTGCACCTATCGTGCGGTCGCGGCTGTTAAGGGGGGACAGGTGCAGCTGCCAGAGCAGGTGGTCGGCGAGCGTTTCCGGCTCGGCCACGCGGTCGCTGGCATCGTCGTCATCGCCGTCGAACGATCCGCTTTTCCCGCCGCCCCAGTCCGGATCATCGGTGGACCAGTCCGGCCGATCCTCGTCCTTGCCGCTGTCGGCCGTTGATCCGCTGCGTTCGCCGGTGTCGCTGGCCGCGGTCTGTTCGGCGTTCTCGGCCCATTCCAGCAGTGGATTGGTTTCCACCGCTTCGGCCAGCTCCACTTCCAGCTCGGTGCTGGACATCTGCAACAGCTTGATGGCCTGACGCAATTGCGGCGTCATGACCAGATGCTGTCCCAGCGATGTCTGCAGCCGTGCTTTCATGCCGGTGCCTGTCCAGGAAGGGCGGAGGGCCGGGCGGTCGCCGCTCAGAGGGTGAAGGTGTCCCCGAGATACACGCGGCGAACGTCGGTATTGGCCAGCAGTTCGTCCGGTGCCCCCTGCGCCAGTACGCTGCCTTCATTGAGGATATACGCGCGGTCGCAGATTCCCAAGGTCTCGCGCACGTTGTGGTCGGTGATCAGCACCCCGATGCCACGCTGCTTGAGGTGGGTGACGATGCGCTGGATCTCGCCGACCGAGATCGGATCGACACCGGCGAAAGGTTCATCGAGCAGGATCAGGCGTGGCTTGGCGGCCAGCGCGCGGGCGATCTCGCAGCGACGGCGTTCGCCGCCGGAGAGGCTGGCACCGGCCTGCTCGGCAACGTGACCGATCTGCAGCTCGTCCAGCAGCGAAGACAGCTCGCGCTCGCGGCCTGCGGCATCCAGGTCCTCGCGCAGTTCCAGCACCAGGCGGATGTTGTCGGCCACGGTGAGCTTGCGGAACACCGACGGTTCCTGCGGCAGATAACCCACCCCCAGCTTGGCACGCGAGTACATCGGATCGGAGGTGATGTCGCGTCCGTCCAGCTCGATACGGCCGGCGTCGCTCTCCACCAGGCCCACGATCATGTAAAAACAGGTGGTCTTGCCGGCGCCGTTGGGGCCGAGCAGGCCCACCACTTCGCCGGCCGCCAGGGTCAGGCCGAAGTTCTTGACGACTTCGCGTTTCTTGTAGCGCTTGCGCAGGCCTTCGGCGATGAGCATTACTTCTTCTCTCCCGGGGTTGCGGCCTTGTTCTTGGGCTGGATCACGGTGCGCACACGGGTGCCGTCGCCGCCGCTCTGCATGGCGCCGGAACGGGTGTTGTAGACCATGCGCTGGCCGGAGTTGGAGCCGCGCTCGGAGTCGACCTTGTAGTTGCCGGTCAGGATGATGATTTCGCTGCCGACGTTGTAATCCATGCTGTCGGCGCGGGCGTTCATCCAGGTGTTGTCGTCCATCTGCTGTTTCAGCGTAGCCTGTTTGCCTGTCAGCACGACACGTTCGGTTTCACCGTTTTTCTGGATCACGTCGGCGGTATCGGCATGGATCTCCAGCGTGCCCTGGTTGATGACCACGTTGCCGCTGAAACGGCACTTGCCGTTGTCACCGGTCATGTTGCAGTCGCTGCTGGTCGAGTCGATGGTCATCGGCTGGTTGCGGTCGGCGGCCTTGGACCAGGCCAGACCCGGCGCAAGGAGGCCGGCGAGCAGAGCGAGTGACGCGAGCTTAGCGGGCAGCAGTGGGTTCATAGCGGGTCTTGACCTGGGAAAGGAGGGAATATTGGCCGGATTTGAGATTGGCCCGGAAGCCGACACCGCTCTGGTGCAGGCCGGGGCGGGTCATGGTGACCTGCCCGTCGGTACGGGCCAGATTCTGCTCGGGGAACACATCCAGTGCATCGGTGCGGAAGGTGGTGGGCGGGGTTTTGCCGTCGCTGGGGCTGTCGCCGGCGACATTGCCGCGCAGGCGCATCTCCTCGCCCTTGGCGCTGACCCAGCCGGTGTCCGATTGCAGCTGCCAGTGGTGGCCGGCCGCATCGGGCAGCAGGAACAGCGGACGGGTGATGGTCATCGATTCATCGGCCCGGCTGCGCTCCATGCTGGGCGCCCGCAAGGTGGTGGATTCCTTGCCTTGCTTGTCGAGCGCCACGATCTCGAAATCGCTCAGCACGTAGTCCGAGCGCAGGCTGTCGGCAGCGACCGGAACGGCCGCTTTGCGGTGGTGCCAGGCCGACCAGCCGCTGGCCAGCGCGGCCACGGCCAGGCCAATGCCGAGCAAGGTGCGCCAGTTCATCGTGCATACCTCGCCAGCACCGCATCCAGCTTTCCTTGCGCGGCCAGCAGCACGTCGCACAGTTCGCGTGCGGCGCCACGGCCGCCGGCGGCACGGGTCTGCCAGTGCACGCGCTCGGCGATCCAGGGGTGCGCGTCCGCCGGTGCCACCGCCAGGCCGACCGCGCACAGCGGCGCCAGATCGGGCAGGTCGTCGCCCATGAAGGCCACCTGCTCCAGGCCGATGCCGTGCTGTTGGCACAAGGCGCGCACGCTGGCGAGCTTGTCGCCGACCGCGATCTGGGTGTCGATGCCCAGGTCGGCGCCGCGCTTCTGCGCGGACAGGCTGTTGCGCGCGGTGATCAATACCGGATGGATGCCATGCTGCTGCAGCAGTTTCAGGCCCAGTCCGTCCTGCACGTAGTACGCCTTGCTCTCGTTGCCGGCATGGTCGTAGAACAGGCGGCCGTCGGTCAGCGTGCCGTCCACGTCAAAGCACGCCAGCCGGATGGCGCTGGCGGTGGCATGCAGGGCGGAGGGAAAGTGCTCGAGCGGGGAATAGGGCATGTGCGGTGCGGTCCGTTGCGGCTTGACCGGGCCGGGGCCCGGAACGCGTCATTGTGCGGGCTTTAAACCACTTTTGCCCGCAACAGGTCATGAATATTCAGGGCGCCGACCGGACGGTTGCCGGCATCGACGACGATCAGGCCGTTGATCTGGTGCGTCTCCAGCAGACGCGCGGCTTCCACGGCCAGCTGGTCGGCGCCGATGGTGCGCGGGTTGCGGGTCATCACCTGGGCGATGCCGGCGGTGCGCACGTCCAGGTCGGTATCCAGCGCCCGGCGCAGGTCGCCATCAGTGAACAGTCCCGCCAGGCGACCCTGGGCATCGACGATGGCGGTCATGCCCAGACGCTTGCGGCTCATCTCCAGCAGTGCCTCGCTCAGACTGGCATCCTCGCGCACGCTGGGCAGGTCCTCGCCGCTGTGCATCACATCGGTGATGTGCAGCAGCAGGCGCCGGCCGAGGCTTCCGGCCGGGTGCGAGCGGGCGAAATCATCGGCGGTGAAGCCGCGTGCATCGAGCAGGGCCACCGCCAGCGCATCGCCCATCGCCAGCGAGGCGGTGGTGCTGGAGGTCGGCGCCAGCGCCAGCGGGCAGGCTTCGTTGGCGACGTTCACATCCAGATGCACGTCGGCAGCCCTGGCCAGGCTGGACTGTGGCTTTCCGGTCATCGAGATCAGCGGGTTGCCCTGGCGCTTGAGCACCGGCAGCAGCATCAGCACTTCGTCCGACTCGCCGGAATAGGACAGTGCCAGCACCACGTCGTCCTCGGTGATCATGCCCAGGTCGCCATGGCCGGCTTCACCCGGGTGCACGTAGAACGCCGGGGTGCCGGTGGAAGCCAGGGTGGCGGCGATCTTGCGCGCGATGTGCCCGGATTTGCCCATGCCGGTGGCGACCACCCGGCCGCGCGCGCCCAGGATCAGGCGGCAGGCGGCAGCGAACTCGGCGCCCAGGCGGTTGCCGACGCGGTCCAGCTCGGCCTGTTCGATCTCAAAGACACGGTGGCCGCTGGCGATCAGGTCGGCATCACGGACCGCGTTCAGCGAAAGGGGGGAAGCAGCCATACGGGCGCCACTCGGAATAGTAGAATGGGCGCCCATTTTATTAGGAAAGCGCTTTGGACGCCGAAACCATCCGAAACCTGATCGAAACCGGCCTGCCAGGCGCCCGTGCGGACGTGCAGGGTGACGACGGCGTGCATTTCGATGCCACGGTGGTGTGCGAGGCGTTTGCCGGCAAGCCGCTGCTGGCGCGGCACCGCATGGTCAATGCCACGGTCAAGGCGCAGCTGGACAGCGGCGCGATCCACGCGCTGGCACTGAAAACCGTTACGCCGGCAGAAGCCGGCTGAGCCGGCAACTCTCTCCTTTCTACTTATCGGCCCTTACTCCATGGCAAAAATCGTAGTCACCGGCGGCCGCGCGCTGAACGGTGAGGTCAATGTTTCCGGCGCCAAGAACGCCGTTCTGCCGATCCTGTGCGCCACCTTGCTGGCCGATGCGCCGGTGGAGATCACCAACGTGCCGCACCTGCATGACGTGATTACCACTGTGAAGCTGCTCGGCGAGCTGGGCGCCAAGGTCACCATCGACCAGGGCACGCTCTCGCGCGGCAGCGCGATCGTGGTCGATCCGCGCACCGTGGATCAGCATGTCGCCCCGTATGAGCTGGTCAAGACCATGCGCGCCTCGATCCTGGTGCTGGGGCCGTTGCTGGCCAAGTTCGGTCAGGCCGAAGTGTCGCTGCCGGGCGGTTGCGCGATCGGCTCGCGTCCGGTGGACCAGCACATCAAGGGCCTGCAGGCACTGGGTGCGCACATCACCGTGGAGAACGGCTTCATCAAGGCGCACGTGGATGGCCGTCTGAAGGGCGGGCACTTCACTTTCGACATGGTCAGCGTGACTGGTACCGAGAACGTGCTGATGGCCGCGGTGCTGGCCGAAGGCACCACGGTGCTGGACAACGCGGCGATGGAGCCGGAGGTGTCGGATCTTGCGCATTGCCTGATCGCACTGGGCGCGAAGATCGAGGGCATCGGCACCGCGCGGCTGGTGATCGAAGGCGTCGAGCGTCTGGCCGGCGGCCGCCATGCGGTACTGGCCGACCGCATCGAAACCGGCACCTTCCTGGTGGCCGCGGCGATGACCGGCGGGCGCATCGTGGTGCGCAATGCGCGTCCGGACACGATGGATGCGGTGCTGGCCAAGCTGGTCGAGGCCGGTGCGGAGATCGAAACCACCGAAGACACCATCACCCTGGACATGCATGGCAAGCGGCCCAAAGCGGTCAATCTGACCACCGCGCCGTATCCGGCGTTTCCGACCGACATGCAGGCGCAGTTCATGGCGCTGAACTGTGTGGCCGATGGCGTGGGCGTGATCAACGAAACCATCTTCGAGAACCGCTTCATGCACGTACAGGAGCTGCAGCGGCTGGGGGCGGACATCCAGATCGAGGGACGCACCGCGATCTGTCGCGGGGTCGAGCGCCTGAGCGGCGCGCCGGTGATGGCGACCGACCTGCGTGCTTCGGCGTCGTTGATCCTGGCCGGTCTGATGGCCGATGGCGACACCACCATCGACCGCATCTACCACCTGGACCGTGGCTACGAGAACATCGAGGAAAAGCTCGGTGCGCTCGGTGCCGGCATCCGGCGCATCGCATGATCATCAAGGGCCGCTTCACGCCGCGTCGGCGGGCCTTGCTGGTGCTGGTGCTGATCGCGCTGGCCTGGCTGGGCTGGGCCTGGTATTCCGGCGTGGCGATCACCCGCGGGGTGGAGAAGGAGCAGATGGACTGGAATGGCGATGGCCAGGTCAGCCGTGACGAGTTCCTGCAGGCCTTCTACGCGGTGACGGTGCAGGATGCGGAGGAGGGCAATCGCCAGTGCCGCAGCTTCCTGTGGCGCAGCAGCGGCGAAGAGTTCCGCCGTGACTGCAAGACGGTGTTCAAGCGCGATGCTTCGGCCAAGTGAGGTCGCAGCAACAGAAAAGCCCGGCATTTGCCGGGCTTTTTTTGTGGCCGCGGGGGTCAGTGGATCGACTTGATGGTCAGGTCCAGTGCGTCCTGGCCGTTTTCCCGTTGCAGCAGGCGCGCGGGCACCGGCATGCCGGCCACGATCCAGGCGATCTGCTCCTTGTTGCCGTCCACACGCGAGACTTTGGTGGCCTCGCGCGGCTTGCCATCGATCGTGACGTTTTCCTTGCCGATCACCCGGTAGGTCATCGGCTTGATGCGGCCGTCGTCGACCATGCGGTAGTTCAGCGGTTTGCCGGCGGCCAGGTCGCGGGCGATGGCGAGGTTGATCAGCAATGCATCCATGTCGCCATCGCGCAGGCGGATCGGGCCGCGGCGTTCGGGCTTCACATCGCCACTCCAGGTGGCCTGCTTGCTGTTCCAGTCATAGCTGGCATCGACCTGCTTGCGCTTGACCAGCAGCACCGAGCGGTCGTGGCTGCTGAGCGGGCGCAGTTTGCCGGCCAGCTCATCGAACACCGTGCTCTGGCTCAGATCGGCCATCGGGTTCTTGATCTGCAGGCTGTAGCGCCAGCGATTGGCGCCCTCGGCGGCCAGCGTCATCACGCCGTTGGCCTGCATGCCCATGTAGCTGGCCTGGTAGTTCGCGGTGAAGGGCTCCATCGCCAGTACCGGCAGGCTGGCCAGGGCCAGGACAGCGGTGGCGGCGATGCGAAGCAGGCTCGGAATACGGTTCATGCTCAGGCTCCTTGGTATTCGATCAGGCGCAGGTCGATCTCGTCCTCGCCGTCTTTGCGTTGCAGGATGCGCACCGGTGTGGGTACGCCATTGGCGATCCACAGGACGGTTTCGTCATTGCCACCGTTGGTGCGGAATACCCGCAGGGCGTCATAGCTCAGGTCGCCGATCTGGACGTTCTCGGTGGCATCGGCGGCCTGGTATTCGTACTGGCGGACGCGGCCGACATCGACATAACGGTACTGCAGCGTCTGCCCGGGGCGGGCGTCGCGCATCAGTGACAGATTCAGCAGCAATGCGCTCTGGTCGCCGCGCTGCAGCGGGATCGGCTGCTGCCGTTCCTTTTTCAGGTCGCCCTGCCATTGCGCGGTGCCAGTCTGCCAGTTGTAGACGCCGGTGACTTTCTTGCCCAGGAACAAGGCCTTCTTCACCGTGCTCTGGCTGAGCGGGGTGTAGACGCTGCCCTCGTTGTTGAAGACGGTGCTCTGTTCCAGATTCAGCCCCAGCACGCTGGCGAATCCGCGTTTGCCGCGGACGGCCATATCCACCCGCCATTGCGCGCCTTCGCTGTGCACGACGCGCAGCGTCGCGTCACCGGCTTCCTTGCCCTTGTAGAAGGCCTGGTAGGTGGCCACGAACGGTTCCAGCGCCGGCGCGGTCCATTCGGTGGCCGGCAAGGGCACTGCCGGTGCCGAGGGCTGCTGTGCGGAGGCGCCTGCCGCTACCAGCAAGGTGATCGGCACCAGCGATTTGAATGGCGCGAATGTCATGCGGGACCAGGTCCGTAAGGGAAGGAGGATCATGCCAGCCGACCGGTTGGCGCTATGTGGGGATCAGGCGCAAAGGGTTCCGGCGGAATCTAGGCGCAGCGGCCTAAACAGGGACTGACCATCCAGGCGGATGCTGCCATCCTGTTCAGTTACGCGGCCGGTGGCGAGCAGGCGTACGCTGGCCAGCAGCAACGGGTGCTCCACCGCCAGTACCCGTGCCGCCAGCGATTCGGGTGTGTCATCGGCCAATACCGGTACCCGGGCCTGGGCGATCACCGCCCCGGCGTCCAGTTCAGGTACGACGAAGTGCACGCTGGCGCCATGTTCGGTGTCGCCGGCCTCGATGGCGCGGGCGTGGGTGTGCAGGCCCTTGTGCCGCGGCAGCAGCGAGGGGTGGATGTTGACCAGAAGGCCGCTGAAACGCTCGACGAAGCCGGACCCCAGGATACGCATGTAGCCGGCGCAGACGATCCAGTCCGGATTGCAGGCGGCCACCGCATCGCCGAGCGCTTCATCGAACGCCTCGCGGCTGGCGAAGTCCTTGGGCGAGCGCGCCCAGCGCGCTGAGGCGGGCACCTTGTCCAATGCACGGGCGCCGGGTCGGTCGGAAAATACGCCGACGATCCGCGCCTCCAGCTGGCCGGCGGCGATGCCATCGATCAGGCATTGCAGGTTGCTGCCGCGCCCGGAGGCGAGCACCGCGATACGGGGCGGGACGGTCATCGTGTGGATTTCCTGGTCAATGGCCATGTCAGCAGGCTGCCGAGCGTAGACAGCAGCATGTCGGCGTGTGCGTCCCAGATGTCACCTTGCTGGCCGTTGTAGGCCTCGGCCGCATCCGGTGACAACAGCAGGGCGATGCCCCACTCGAACCATTCGTAGACCAGGCTGGAGCACATGATCACCATCACCGCCAGTGTGAAGGCCTGGCCGCCACGCAGCGCCGGCCAGCCATGGCGCGCCAGCTGGGCCAGCGCCGGGGTGAAGCACAGGCCGTAGAGCACGTGGATCAGCCGGTCGAAATGGTTGCGTTGCCAGCCGAAGGCCGCATCCGGTGACCAGCCGGTCAGCGCCTGCGCCCACAGATCATAGGGAACGTTCGAATACAGCCAGCGGGCGCCGATGCTGTGCAGGGCGATGAAGCCGCAGATCGCCACGAACGCGCCATTGCCCAGGGGCCAGCGGCGGTCCACCCACCCCAGCGCGGCCAGGCCGATGATGGTCAGCGAGCTGTGCAGGGCCTGCTCCAGCGGCCACATCGGTTTGATCCAGGTGGCGATGAACACCGCCAGCACGGCGAAGAAAGCGGCTTTCTTGGTGGCGCTCATGCAGGGTGGCGCGGCAGCAAGGCAAGTGGAGACGGTGCGGGTTTCAAGCGAACGCCGCCTTGACCTGCGGTCGCATCAGCACGATCAGGGTGAATATCCCCAGGACCGTGCCGAAGGGCATCAGCATGCAGGAGAGGGCGGCCACCACCAGACACAGCGTGTAACGCCGGCGTCGCGTCAGGCAGCGCCCGGCGTAGGCTATGAAGCCGGCCAGGGTCAGTCCGCAGACGATCATCACCCCGGCGAAGATCACGAAGATCCAGCCGAACATCTCCGGGGCGATGGGCGGGTTGCCCGGGTGGGTCGGCTGCATCGGCAGCGTGCCGTTGACCATGGCCAGCCCCATCACCAGGTGCAGCACCGGGAACAGCGAAAACAGCCCGGTGATCGCCGCCACCACATAGTGGAAGATCGCCAGCAGCCGCAGCTGGCTGGCGTTGTCCTCGGCCAGCGCTGGCGGCCGGACGGGGGGATTCACTGCATCCATGAGTGGCTCCTTGCGGATCGGCGGTTTCAGCCGATCCGCACGCGCTCGTCGCCGGTGGCGGGCACCACTTCACCGATCTGCCAGTGCGCCAGCGCCAGCGCATCGAGCGCGGCGTTGATGGCAGCCACTTCGGCGGCCGGTACGGCCAGCACGAAGCCGATGCCGCAGTTGAAGGTGCGCCACATCTCGCTGTCGGCGACATTGCCTTCGCGCTGCAGCCACTGGAACACCGGCGGCAGGGTCCAGCTGCGGGCATCGATGGTGATGCCCAGACCCTCAGGCACGACCCGGATGATGTTCTCGGTCAGGCCGCCACCGGTGATGTGGGCCATGCCGTGGACCGAAGCGCCGTGCGATTTGAGCAGCGACAGGATCGGCTTGACGTACAGGCGGGTCGGCGCCATCAGCGCGTCCAGCAGCGGTGTGCCATCTTCCAACACCACGTCGGTCGGGCTGCCGGCGCGCTCGTAGATGCGGCGCACCAGCGAATAGCCGTTGGAATGCGGGCCGGAGGAGGCGATGCCGATCAGCACATCGCCCTGGGCCACGGCCGAGCCGTCCTTGAGCTCGCTCTTTTCCACGCCGGCGACGGTGAAACCGGCCAGGTCGTACTCGCCCGGCGCGTACATGTCCGGCATCTCGGCGGTTTCGCCGCCGATCAGCGCGCAACCGGCCTCGGTGCAGCCGTTGGCGATACCGCCCACGACGGCCGCGGCGGTGTCGATATCGAGCTTGCCGGTGGCGAAGTAGTCCAGGAAGAACAGCGGCTCGGCACCTTGCACCAGCACGTCGTTGACGCACATGGCGACCAGATCGATGCCGATGGTGTCGTGGCGGCCCAGCTGCTGGGCCAGCTTCAGCTTGGTGCCGACGCCGTCGGTACCCGACACCAGTACCGGCTCGCGGTACTTGTTGGACAGGTCGAACAGGGCGCCGAAACCACCCAGTCCGCCCATCACTTCAGGACGGAAGCTGCGCTTTACCAGCGGCTTGATGCGCTCGACCAGCTCGTTGCCCGCGTCGATGTCGACACCGGCGTCACGGTAGGTGAGGGGAGAGTTGGCAGAGGTCGGGGAACTGGTCACGGGCGGCTGCACTGGCGGAGTGAACGGTCGATTTTAACAGGCCACGTTGGCGCGAAGGCCGCATTCGGGCAACAATTCCCTCCGGAAACCGTCGAGCAATGGAAATTTCAATGCGTCGCAGCCTGGTCACAATACTGTTTCTGGCGCTTTGCCTGCCGGTACCGCTGGCGTGGGCGCAGTCCAGCACGCGTACCGAAGGTGACGTTGCCAGTGCCCGCGGCACCTACGAGGCCGAGGTGTCGGTCAACAGCCAGGCCGATGCGGACCGCAACGGGGCATTGGCCCGGGCGTTGGGGTCGGTGCTGGCCAAGCTGTCGGGTGACCGCAGTGCGATGACCCGCCCGGGTGTGGCGCAGGCGCTGCGCAATGCCAAGGACTATGTCGAAAGCTACGACTACCGGCAGGACCAGGGCACCTCCTCCACCGGTGCGCCGAGCTTCCGCACGGTGCTGGTGGCGCGCTTCCGCCAGGACGATGTGGACGGTCTGGTGGCCGCGCTGGGACTGCCGGTGTGGCCGCAGCCGCGGCCCAAGCCGGTGGTGTGGCTGGCCATTGACGATGGCAGCGGTCCGCGTCTGGTCGGCGTGCAGCAGTCCAATGCGGCGCGGGTGTTGCTGGATCGCGCGGTCGAGCGCGGTTACAAGCTGGGGTTGCCGGCTGGCGGCGCGGCCGAGCAGGCGCTGGTCGGAGCGATCTGGCGCGGCGACACGGCGGCGGTGGCACGGGCCTCGGCGCGCTATTCACCGCCGATGCAGCTGATCGGCAAGCTTTACCGGGGGGCTGGCGGCTGGGTGGCCGACTGGGTGTTCGTGGATGGCGGCCGCGAGTTGTCGCGCTGGACCACCCGTGATGGCGATGCCCGCCGGGCGATGGCCGGTGGTGCCGATGGTGCGGCCGATGCGCTGGTCAAGCGCTATGCCAAGGCGTCGGAGTCGGGCAAGGCCGGCGTCTACCGGATTGCGGTAAGCGGTATCCACAGTGCCGACGATTACCTGCGGCTGGCCGCCTCCCTGCAGGGCGTGCCGGTGGTCAAATCGATCATTCCGGTGCAGGCCAGCGCCGACCGGCTGGTGCTGGATCTGGAGTTGATGACGGGTCTGCCGGGCTTCAACCGGATGCTGGGCCAGGATGCGGCCTTGCAGCCGCTGGCACCGGTGGTCGCCAGTGGAAGCGACGAGCCGGCGTCCACGGCTCCCGCATACCAGCAGGCCGAGTACCGCATCCGATGAGCCATTCCGCCGAAGAGGAAATCGCGCTGTTCCTGCGCCGCCTCAAGTGGGTGGTGCTCAGCGCTTTCGGTCTGTGGGTGACCTGGTTGCTGGCGCCGATCCTGACGCCGTTCGTGATCGCCCTGATGCTGGGCTGGCTGGGTGATCCGCTGGTGGATCGGCTGGAAGCGCGCGGGCGCTCGCGCAACACCGCGGTGATTCTGGTGTTCGTGCTGATGACCCTGCTGGTCATACTCGCGCTGCTGATCCTGGTGCCGATGATCCAGCGCCAGATTTCCACGCTGGCGGCGGCACTGCCGCAGGCGCAGGACTGGCTGGTCACCAAGGCGATTCCGTGGATCGAGCAGAAGAGCGGCCTCCAGATCATGGCGTGGCTGGCCCCGGAAAAGCTGTTCGACTGGGTGCGCAGCCACTGGCAGCAGGCCGGCGGTGCAGCGACCGCGCTGTTCGGCTATGTCTCGCGTTCGGGCTTTGCGATGGTGGCACTGGTGGTCAATCTGGCGCTGCTGCCGATCCTGACCTACTACTTCCTGCGCGACTGGGACAAGCTGATTGAACGGGTGGCCTCGCTGATCCCGCGCAACCATATCGAGACCGTGTCGCGTCTTGCCAGGGAATCCAACGACGTGCTGGGCGCGTTCATCCGCGGCCAGATCGCGGTGATGATCGCGCTGGGTGTGGTGTACGCCGCGGGCCTGTCGCTGGTCGGATTGAACCTGGGGCTGTTGATCGGCCTGGTGGCCGGGCTGATCAGCTTCATCCCGTATCTGGGGGCGACCACCGGCGTGGTACTGGCGATCCTGGCGGCGCTGGTGCAGGCACAGGGCATCGACCTGCAGCTGCTGGTGCTGGTGGGGGTGGTGTTCACGGTCGGCCAGCTGCTGGAAAGCTACGTGCTGACCCCGCGTATCGTCGGCGACAAGATCGGTCTGCATCCGGTGGCGGTGATCTTCGCGGTGATGGCCGGTGGGCAGCTGTTCGGCTTTCTGGGCATGCTGCTGGCGCTGCCGGCGGCGGCGATCATCAATGTATTGCTGCGGTATGCGCATGAGCGCTATCGCCATAGTGAGTTGTATGCCGGCCAGCAACAGGCGTCGGTGATCGTGGTGGATCCGCGTGGTGACACGCTCGCGGACGGAAAGATCGTGTTGAAGGACGTTGAACCGAAGTGAGCGTGCCGCAGTTGCCCCTGGTCTTGCGCTATCCGCCAGACCAGCGATTCGAGAATTTCATCGGTGCGCCGGATGGCGTGCTGGCCCAGTTGCGTGCGATTGCGGCTGGCAGCAGTCGCGATTGGACCTATCTGGCCGGCGCCGCCGGGACCGGCAAGACCCATCTGGCCTTGGCGCTGTGCGCGGCGACCGAACAGTCGGGAAGGGCTCCGGCTTACTTCCCGCTGGCCGCGGCGCAAGGCCGTCTGCGTGATGCGCTGGAGGCCCTGGAAGGGCGCGAGGTCATTGCGCTCGATGGCCTGGAGGCCATTGCCGGGCAGCGCGAGGCGGAGGTCGCGTTGTTCGATTTCCACAACCGCGCACGCGCCGCTGGCGTGACCTTGCTCTATACCGCGCGGGCCACGCCCGAGGCGCTCGGGCTGGTGCTGCCGGACCTGCGCTCGCGGCTGTCGCAGTGCGGGCGCATCCTGCTGTCGCCGCTGGATGACGAAGGCCGCGGTGCGGTATTGCGCGAGCGCGCCATCCGCCGGGGACTGGCGCTGGATGAGGCCGCCATCGACTGGTTGCTCACCCGCACCGATCGCGACCTGAGCGGATTGGTGGCGCTGCTGGAACGACTGGACCGCGAATCGCTGGCGGCCAAGCGCCGCATCACCGTGCCGTTCCTCAAGCGTGTGCTGGAAAGCCTGCCGCCGGAAGCCTGATCAGGCGTTTTCCCCGCGCAGCTGGAGCTCCAGCTGGTGCAGGCGTTGCGGTGTTCCCACATCGGTCCAGTGGCCGCGATGGTGCTGGCCCGTCACCAGGCCGCGGGCCATCGCCGCACGCAGCAGCGGCGCCAGCTTGAAGCGCGGCGGTCGCTGTGTGCTGCCGTCGTCCTCCCCGATCACCTGCTGCCAGTCGCGCAGCAGTGCCGGCGCATATAGCCCGACGCCGGAGAAGGTCAGGCGCGCTAGTGTGCCCTGGTCGTGCATCAGGCCGTTGCCGTCCAGAATGAAATCGCCATGCGGGTGATGCTCGGGGTTCTCGACCAGCACCAGGTGGGCCAGGCCTTCCGGCCGGGCGGGAAGCCGGGCGAAGTCGAAATCCGTCCAGATATCGCCGTTGACCGCGATGAATGGCGCGTCCCCCAGCAGCGGCAGGGCGTTGAGCATGCCGCCACCGGTTTCCAGCGGAACCGGGCCTTCCTGGATGAAATGCAGCCGCAGATTCCAACGGCTGCCATCGCCGAGTTGCTGCGGAAACTGCGCGGCCAGCCAACTGGTGTTGATCACCACCTCCTGGATTCCGAGCGCGGCCAGGCGTTGCAGATGCCATTCGATCAGCCGCTTGCCGGCTACGGCCAGCAGCGGTTTGGGCGTGTGGTCGGTGAGCGGGCGCATGCGCTCGCCCAGCCCTGCCGCAAAAATCAGGGCTTTCATGGGATTTCCCGGGTCGCCAATGCAGGTTTGATCAGCGACTCCAGCAGCGTGGCCAGTGGCGCCAGCTGCGGATGACGCGGCAGCACTTCTTCCAGATAGGCGATGAAGCGTGGCACGTCGGCGAGGTACTTGGATTTGCCGTCGCGGTAATGCAGCCGCGCGAAGATGCCCAGGATCTTCAGATGGCGCTGCACGCCCATCCAGTCGGCATCGCGCAGGAACACCGGCAGCGGTGGCACCGGGATACCGGCGGCCTGCGCGCGCTGGTGGTAGTGCGTCAGCCAGCCGTCCACGCGCTGCAGGGGCCAGCTGAGGAAGGCGTCCTTGAACAGGCTTATCGCGTCATAGGCCACCGGTCCGCGTACCGTGTCCTGGAAATCCAGCACCGCCGGGCCGTCTGCCACCGGCATCAGGTTGCGCGGCATGAAGTCGCGGTGCACCAGCACGCGGGTCTGTGCGTGGGCGTTGTCCATCAGCCGGCGCTGCACCAGCTCAAGCTGTTCGGACTGGTCGCAGTCCAGGGTGATGCCGAGGTGGCGGCCGAGGAACCATTCCTCGAACAGCCCCGCGTCGCGTTGCAGCAGAGCCTCGCCGAACTCGCCCATCCCCGCCGGTGCGGGGATCCGCTGGATCGCCAGCAGCTGGCTGATCGCCGCATCGAAATGCGCATCGGCGTTGTCCGCGTCCAGGACCAGCGCCAGGGTCGGACCGCCGAGGTCTTCCAGTAGCAGGAAACCGTTGTCCACGTCACGCTGCAGCACCTGCGGCACACGCACACCATGGTGTTGGAACAGGTCATGGATGCGCAGCCACGGGCGCACATCCTCCTTGTCCGGCGGCGAGTCCATCACGATGCGGCTGGCGCCGGCGCCCTGGCTGCGCCAGTAGCTGCGGAAGCCGGCATCGACGGAGGCGCGATGCACGGTGGCGGTGGCATCGCCCAGCGCATGACGCGCCCAGTCCAGACGTTGCTGCGCGCGGAGATCTTCGGAGGAGATATCAGGGGTCATCAGACAGAGGGTTGCCTGCCCGGTGGGACAGGCGGAAAAGGAATCAGGACTCAGCGCTTGCCGCTGACCAGGCGCAACAGCGCCAGGATGGCGACGGCGCCGAGGATGGCGCCGAGGAAACCGGCCGGTTGCCCGGCGGTGTACCAGCCCATCTCGCGACCGAACCAGCCGGCGAACACCGCCCCGGCGATGCCGAGCACGAGGGTCAGCAGGCAGCCCATGCGGTTGTTGCCGGGCATGAAAAAGCGCCCGAGCAGGCCGACAACGAAGCCGATCAGGATGATGTACAGCCAGCTGTCGCTGCCAAACAGTCCGCTCATGTGCCCGTCTGCCATAAAGAAAGACGCAGCCTAGCAAGGCCAGGCTGCGTCCGTCATCAAGCGCTCAGTCGCTCAGCAGCAGCCGTGGCCGCCGTGGCGGGTGCCGCTGTCGGCAGCCACCGGCGAACCGCTGGTCTCGCCACGCAGGCTGGCGGCGTGGTGGTCGAACAGCACCTTGGACACGCAGGAGGTGACGCGCTTTCCCATCGGGATGTGCAGGAACTCGTTCGGACCGTGGGCATTGGAATGCGGGCCCAGCACGCCGGTGATCATGAACTGCGCACCCGGGAACTTTTCGCCCAGCATGCCCATGAACGGGATCGAGCCACCTTCGCCCATGTACATGGCCGGCTTGCCGAAGAACGCCTGGCTGGCATCGTCGATCGACTTCTCCAGCCACGGCGCCATCGCCGGCGCGTTCCAGCCGGTGGAGGCTTTTTCCAGCTCCAGGCTGACGTGGGCGCCGTTGGGCGGGTCACGCAGCAGGGCTTCCTTCAGCAGTTCGCCGCAGGCCTTGCCATTGGCGGTCGGCGGCAGGCGCAGCGACAGCTTCACCGAGGTTTCCGGACGCAGCACGTTGCCGGCCGATTCCAGCGGCGGCATGCCACCGATGCCGGTGACCGACAGCGCCGGGCGCCAAGTGCGGTTGAGCACCAGTTCGGTCAGCTCATCGCTCATCGGCTTGAGGCCGTCGACCAGCGGGAACTTGTCGAAGATGGCGGTATCGACTACGTCGGCGGCGCGCTTGGCCTGTTCCAGGCGCTCGGCGGGGATTTCGGTGTGCAGGCCCTCGAGCAGGATGCGGCCGGTGTTCTCGTCCTCGATGCGCGACAGCAGCTGGCGCAGCAGGCGGAAAGAGGATGGCACCACACCGGAGGCATCACCGGAGTGCACGCCCTCGTTGAGCACCTTGACCGTGACGTTGCCGCCAGTCAGGCCGCGCAGCGAGGTGGTGCACCACAGCTGGTCGTAGTTGGCGCAGCCCGAATCCAGGCACACCACCAGCGACGGCTGACCGATGCGCTCGGCCAGGTGGTCGACGTAAGCCGGCAGATCGTAGGAACCGGATTCCTCGCAGGCCTCGATCAGGATCACGCAGCGGGCGTGCGGCAGACCCTGTTCCTGCAGCGCGAGAATGGCGGCCAGCGAGCCGAAGATCGCGTAGCCGTCGTCGGCACCGCCGCGGCCGTACAGCTTGTCACCGCGCAGCACCGGCTTCCACGGACCGAGGTCGTCGTCCCAGCCGGTCATTTCCGGCTGCTTGTCCAGGTGACCGTAGAGCAGCACGGTGTCGTCGCCGGTTTCCGGGCCGGTTGCCGGGATTTCAAGGAAGATCAATGGAGTACGGCCTTCCAGGCGGACCACTTCGACCAGCAGACCGGGGATGTTCTGTGCCTTGGCCCAGCGCTCCATCAGGTCCACCGCCTGGTCCATGTAGCCATTGGCGACCCAATTGGCGTCGAACATCGGCGACTTGTTGGGGATGCGGATGTAATCGACCAGTTGCGGGACGATATCGGTGTCCCACTTGTCGCTGAGAAATTGGCCGATCTTGGCGCTGTCCATCTGGAACTCCGGTAGCAATGTCAGGTGCAACCATTCTACGCCGACGGCTTGTAGGGTTTTTCCTACACGCGATCGGGTAGTTCGCTGGCTGTGTCACAGCGGTGTGACGGATACGCTGTGTTCACGTGGCGCGGGACACTGGTCTGGCCGGCGGGGATGCCGGCAACTCCAATCCAAACCACAAGGAATGCAGCGATGAAGCTTTTTACCGTGACGCTCAAGTCATTGGTTCTGGCGTTGTTGTTGACCGCATCGGCGTATGCCACGGACAAGGTCGACATCAATACCGCCTCTGCGGCGGAGCTGGACCGGGTATTGGTGAATGTCGGCCCAGCGAAGGCGCAGGCAATCGTCGATCACCGACAGGCAAACGGACCCTTCAAAAGCGTCGAGGAACTGGCGCTGGTCAAGGGGATCGGATTGAAGACGGTCGAACGGAATCGGGACCAGATCGAAGTGGGGGCCGGAGCTGCCCCCGCCAAGAAGGCTGCCACGACGGCGGCTGCCAGACCGATAGAGCGGCGCTGAGCGGAACGGAATCGCATGAGACCACAGAGGGACAGGTGGTCCAGGGAGCCCGATCGAGCCGGATGCTCACAGGCAGGATGCCGGGGGAAGGCAGGATGCCAACATGGATGTAGAGATCGCCTGGTGATGCACAGTGACGTGCAGCCGGGCGATTTTTTTTGGGGCTTATGCAGGCGGCGGAGCGTGGATCTGCCAGGCGGCCGATAGGGGGCAGCGGTGCCCGGGGATGGGAGCCCCTGCGTCCGGACCGGTGCATCTGGCCAGCATGGGGAGGCGGCGCGCTGGCGCAGCGATTGCCCGGGTGATACCAATGCGCAGGCCGGCACGTGGCCGGCGTGTCTGCACGATTCCCGACGCGCGATGGCAGAGCCGTCCCCATGGCGACGGTCTGTGGCTGACCCGGATGGTGCACGCCCTGGGAGCCAGGGCGAGCTCAGCGCCGGATCAGACCAGCCCGGTGGCGTAGTAGACGCCGATGATCGCAAACACCGCCAGGGTCTTGATGACGGTGATGGCGAAGATGTCCTTGTAGGACTGGCGATGGGTCAGGCCGGTCACCGCCAGCACGGTGATCACCGCGCCATTGTGCGGCAGGGTATCCATGCCGCCGGAGGCCATCGCCGCCACGCGGTGCAGTACCTCCATCGGAATGCCGGCGGCCTGTGCGTTGGCGATGAAGCTGTCGGCCATCGCCGCCAGTGCGATGGACATGCCGCCGGAGGCCGAGCCGGTGATACCGGCCATCGCCGTCACCGACACCGCTTCGTTGACCAGCGGATTGGGGATCGAGCCCAGCGCGTTGGCCACGACCAGAAAACCGGGCAGGGCGGCAATCACCGCGCCAAAACCATATTCCGAGGCGGTGTTCATCGAGGCCAGCATGGCGCCGCCGATGGCCGACTTGGTGCCCTCGGCAAACGCGCTGACCACCGGCTTCCAGGCGAAGGCGATCACGCTGAGGATGCCCACCAGCAGCGCGCCCTGTACCGCCCAGATGGCGGCCATCTTCGACACTTCCTGGACCACCGGTGCCGGGTTGCCGATCACCGCCGGGATGAAGGACTGGCTTTCACCGTAGAAACCGGGAATCCAGCGGGTGAACAGGTAGTTGGAAACGCCGACCAGCAACAGCGGCAGCAGCGCCACCGCCGGATGGGCCAGCGCTTCGCCGCGGAAGGGCTCCGGTTCGTTGAGCAGCGGCGCGCTGCCGGCATAGCCTTCGCCGGCGGCCATTGCGGCGCGGCGGCGCCATTCCAGATAGCCCATGCCCAGCGCCAGGATGATCACCGTCCCAATCACGCCCAGCGTCGGTGCGGCCCAGCTGGTGGTGCCGAAGAAGCTGCTGGGAATGATGTTCTGGATCTGCGGCGTGCCCGGCAGCGCGTCCATGGTAAAGGTGAAGGCGCCCAGCGCGATGGTGCCGGGAATCAGCCGCTTGGGGATATTGCTCTGGCGGAACAGCTCGGCGGCGAACGGATAGACCGCAAACACCACCACGAACAGCGACACGCCGCCGTAGGTGAGCAGACCGCAGACCAGCACGATGGAGAGCATCGCCCGCTGTGCGCCGACCAGCTTGATGGTCGCACTGACGATGGATTTGGAAAAACCCGAGATCTCGATCAGCTTGCCGAACACCGCGCCGAGCAGGAACACCGGGAAGTACAGCTTCAGGAACCCGACCATCTTGTCCATGAACAGCCCGGTGAACATCGGCTGGACCAGCGACGGATCGGTCAGCAGCACCGCGCCCAGCGCCGCCACCGGCGCGAACAGGATCACGCTGTAGCCACGGTAGGCCACGAACATCAGGAAGCACAGGGCCGCCAATACGATCAGAAACGACATCCACGGCTCCCGGCCAATCACGTTGCCGGCGAGTATCCGCAGCCCGGACCGGGCGGCCCACTGTACGAAGGGACGATACGCGGCCGCCTAACGTCCCGTTAACGTGCGCAGCATGGCGGCATCCGCATGCCGCTACGTCATACCCGGGAGGAGGGAGACAATGAAGCGCAAGTATTTGAGCATGGCCATCGGTGGCATCCTGCTGGCGCCGGCCGCATTCGTGCAGGCACAGGAACAGAAGGCCGTACCAGCCGGCACCCAGGCCACGCAGCTGGACGAGGTGACCGTCACCGCACGCCGCCGCAGCGAGTCCATCCAGGACGTGCCAGTGGCGGTGAGCGCCTTTGGCGAGGAGCAGATCAAGGATCTGCAGGCCTCGACCGTGGAAGGGCTGCAGGGCGCCGTTCCGAACATGAACATCGCCCAGGGCCGTGGTTCGGCCAACAGTGTCAACGTCTTCATCCGCGGCATCGGCCAGCCCGACGCGCTGCAGACCTTTGATCCGGGCGTGGGCATGTACGTCGATGACGTCTACTACTCGCGCATCAACGGTGCACTGTTCTCGCTGTTCGACATCCAGCAGCTGGAAGTGCTGCGCGGCCCGCAGGGCACCCTGTACGGCAAGAACTCCACCGGTGGCGCGATCAAGCTGACCACCAAGAATCCGTTCGACAACGAAGGCGGCGCGGTGGAAGTCACCGCCGGCGACTACGGCCGCCTGGAAGGCCGCTTCTATGTGTCGGGCAAGTTGAGTGACACCGTGGCTGCCAGCATCGCCGGGGCCAAGATCACCAACGACGGCTACGTGAAGGATGCCGTTACCGGCAAGCACTACAACGATGACGACACCGAGGCGCTGCGCCTGAAGCTGGCATTCAAGCCGACCGACAATTTCAGTGCGGTGCTGTCGCTGGATACCACCCGGCAGGATGCGGCCTTGACGCTGGGCCGGCCGATGGCGCCGCTGCTGCAGACCAGTCTGGCCCCGGCCGGCGTGATCGTGCTGCAGCCGGGCGAAACCGGTGAATGGAACCGTCGTGCGCAGACCTCGTTCACCGATGGCCAGGGACAGTACCTGAAGCACTCCGGTGCGTCGCTGGCGATGGACTGGGACATCAATGAACAGTGGATGCTCAAGAGCATCAGTTCCTACCGCAAGCTCAAGACCCAGTCGTACATCGACATCGACGCCTCCGAATACGAACTGGGCGACGTGCTGGTGGCGCTGGACCAGGACCAGCGCAGCCAGGAGTTCCAGCTGCATTACGACAACGGTTCCAACGTGCATGCCACCTTCGGTGCGTACTACATGAAGGAGAACGTGCCGTCGTACCAGGAAGCCTACGCCGATGACCTGTTCTCCTTCCTGGGCGCCAAGGTGCCGTTCCTGCGCACGATCCGGGACGATCTGAGCACCACCTCGACCGCCGCGTTCGCCCATCTGAACTGGGAGTTCGTACCGACCTGGACCGTGGCCGCCGGCGTGCGCTGGACCAAGGACAAAAAGGATTACGAACGCTCCACCAGCACCTTCTGGGGTGCCCCGTTCGCCAGCCTCAATGGAACGGTGGCGTTCGATGCCAGGGCCTCGTGGACGGCGGTAACGCCGTCGGTCAGCCTGCAGAAGGAATTCAGCGACGACCTGATGGGCTATGTGTCGGCCAACCGCGGCTTCAAGTCGGGCGGCTTCAATGGCCGCGCCAATACCGTCTATGACACCCAGAACGCCAAGTTCGATCCGGAATACGTGTGGACCTACGAGCTGGGCCTGAAGGGCAGCTCAGCCGACCGCCGTTTCCGCGGCAGCGCGGCGGCGTTCTATAGCAACTACAGCGACTTCCAGGCCCGTGTGTCGCAGGACGTGGGTACCTTCCCGGTGCTCAACGCGGCCAAGCTCAACATCAAGGGCATCGAGCTGGAAGGCAGTGCGCTGCTGGGCGAGGCCACCACGCTGAGCGCGCAGCTGGGCTGGATGGACGCCAAGTACGACAAGTTCGAGGACTTCCGCCTGGATCCGTCCTACCCGGGTTTCGATCCGAACGTGAGCCACGACCACGTGCCGTTCTCGCCGGACTGGACCGCCCGCGTCGCCCTGCAGCATGTGTTCTCGCTGGGTGACAACGGCAACCTGACCTTCGGCGGGGATGTCTCCTACCGGGGTGACACCTGGCTGTCGGTGGACAACCGTGCAGTGCTCAGCCAGGACGCCTATACGCTGGTCGGCGCCTACGGCGTGTGGGATTCGCCGCAGATGGCCTGGCAGATCCGCGCCGGTGTGCGCAACCTGACCGACAAGCAGTACAAGACCGAAGGCCAGGAGTTCGCCAGCGTCGGCAACATCCAGACCGCCTACTACGGTCTGCCGCGCAACTGGTACATGTCGGTGCGTTACAACTTCTGATCGGCTGATCGGAAGCAACCTCGGGCGGCGGCATGTCTGACGGCATGCCGCCGCTCTCGTATTCTGTGTCCGCCTCCGCCGATGGGGGCGATCAACGGCAAGGGGATGCGGCAGGCATGTTGAGTCTGGTCACGGTGGCGCTGGCGGGGCTGGCCTGGCTGGCGCTGATGTTCGGCACGGCGCTATACGGCGAGCGGCGTCCGGCCGCGTTCGCACGGCATTGGCGGCATGTGTATGCGCTGTCGCTGGCGGTGCACTGCACCTCGTGGACCTTCTACGGCACGGTGACCCAGGCCAAGCGCTATGGCTGGCCGCTGCCGCCGACCTTCGTCGGCGCGATCCTGTTCTATGCGCTGGCCATGGGGGTGATGGTGCGGCTGGTGCGGCTGGCGCGCGAGACCAACGCCACCTCGCTGGCCGACCTGATCGCCGCACGGCTGGGACGCGATGCGTGGCTGGCGGCCACGGTCACGCTGGTGACGGTGCTGGGCCTGATTCCCTATATCGCGCTGCAGCTCAAAGCGGTGGCGATGAGCTTCAGCATGATCACCTTCCGCTCCGCCGATGCCGGCCAGGGCGGGGCGCTGTGGCACGACAGCGCGCTGTATGTGGCGCTGGCGATGGCGCTGTTCGCGATGCTGTTTGGCGCGCGCCGGGCCAGTGTTTCCGAACACAACCGCGGGCTGGTGCTGGCGATGGCGGTGGAGTCGCTGTTCAAGCTCACCGCGATGCTGGCGCTGGGCGCGTTTGTCTGGTTCGGGCTGGGGGATCTGCCGGCGGCCGCCGTGGCGCCATCCCCTTCGCCGGCACCGGCCCCGGCCGGCGGTTTCGTCCCGCTGGTGCTGCTGGGCGGACTGGCGATGTTCCTGCTGCCGCACCAGTTCCATGTCGGGGTGGTGGAGTGCCGGGATCCGGCCGATGTGCGCACCGCGCGCTGGCTGTTTCCGCTGTACCTGCTGCTGATCGCGCTGCCGATCCTGCCGCTGGCCCGCGCCGGCACCGCGCTGCTGGGCGATACGGTGCCCAGCGACATGTACACCCTGGCGCTGCCATTCGCCGCCGGCCATGAGGGTATCGCGCTGTTCGCATTCCTCGGTGGCCTGAGCGCAGCCACCGGCATGGTGGTGGTGAGCACGCTGACGCTGAGCCTGATGATCGGCAACCACTGGTTCGCGCCGGGGCTGCTGCGCGGGGTGTGGGCGCGCGCCGGCGGCGGCGACCACCGCGGCGAGCTGCTGTGGCTGCGGCGCACCGGCATCTGCGTGATCATGCTGCTGGCCTGGGCTTACAGCCGGTTGATCGGCGGTGGCAACGTGCTGGCCGATATCGGTGCGGTGTCGTTCTCGGCGCTGGCCACCCTGCTGCCGGTGCTGGGGTTTGCGATCTGGCGGCCGCAGACGCCGCCGCGCGCGGCCATTGCCGGGGTGCTGGCCGGTTTCGTCACCTGGGCGTGGGTGCTGCTGGTGCCGTCGCTGCTGGAAGGCGGCGGACATGCGCCGTCGTGGCTGGCGCACGGGCCCTTCGGCTGGCACTGGCTGGCGCCGGAAGCGCTGTTCGGCCTCACCGGCTGGAGCCCGCTGGGCCGCGCGGTGGGGGCCAGTTTCTTTGTGGGTACGGCGGTGACGCTGCTGGCGATGGTGTGGCGGCGCGACACCCCGCATCGCGCCAGCCGCAATCTGGATGCCGATACCCTGCGTGATGCCGGTCGCCGGTTCCTGCCACACGAGCGGGTGGAACTGTTGCTGGCCGAGGCGCCGCGCAACGGCGCGGTACCGGCGTCGATCGAGGCGCAGATCGAGCGCGAGCTGTCGGCGGTGCTGGGTGCGGCGTCGGCGCGGCTGCTGCTGGATGCAGCGCGCAAGGAAAGCGGACAGCTGGCCACGGTGGCGGCGATCGTCAGCGAGGCGTCACTGGATCTGCGTTTCAACCAGCAGGTGTTGCAAGCGGCGCTGCAGAACATGAGCCAGGGCATCAGCGTGATCGACCGCGAGCAGCGGCTGGTGGCATGGAACCGGCGCTATGCGCGCATGTTCGGCTTTCCGGAGGAGCTGCTGCAGGTCGGGCGGCCGATCGGCGATCTCACCGCGTGGGCACTGGAGCGGATGCCGGCGCGCGGGCAGGGCGAAAAAGCCGCCGAGCGGCGTCTGGCCTTCATGCGTGCCGGCACTGCACACCTGACCGAGCGGGTATTTCCCGATGGCAGCATCGTCGAGATCCGCGGCAATCCGATGCCGGGGGGCGGCTTCGTGGCCACCTTCACCGATGTCACCGCATTCCGCCGCAACGAGCGCGAACTCAAACGCAGCAACGAGACGCTGGAGCAGCGCGTTGGTGAGCGCACCGCGCTGCTGGAATCGGCCAAGCGCGAGGCCGAGCGCGCCAACGATGCCAAAAGCCGCTTCCTGGCCGCGGTCGGCCACGATCTTCTGCAGCCGCTGCATGCTGCGCACCTGTTTACCGACACGCTGGCGCAACAGGTGGAAGCGCCGCAGCAGAAGCAGGCGGTGGTGCAGATCCGCGGCGCGCTGGATTCCACCACCGATCTGTTGACCGGTCTGTTCGACATGTCGCGCCTGGAGGCCGGGGGGCTGGTACCCCAGCCGCGCGCGCTGCCGCTGGCCGAAGTGCTCGATCCGCTGGCCTCGGAATTCCGCGCGCTGGCCAACGCGCGCGGGCTGCGCTTCGGTTACGTCTCCACCGGCGCCTGGGTGCACAGCGATCCGCAGCTGCTGCGGCGGGTGCTGCAGAACTTCCTGGCCAACGCGGTGCGGTATACCGCCCGTGGGGGCGTGCTGCTGGGCGTACGTCGCCACGGGCAGACGCTGCGGGTGGAGGTGCACGACACCGGGCCGGGCATTGCAGATTCCGAACGCGCGGCGATCTTCGAGGAATTCCGCCGTGGCGAGGATGCCGCCGGACAGGGGCTGGGACTGGGACTGGCGATCGCCGACCGCATTGCCGGCCTGCTTGATGCGCCGCTGTCGCTGCGCAGCCGGGTCGGCCATGGCACCGTGTTCGGAGTGACGCTGCCGGCCGTGTCACGGCCGGTGCCGATGCCATCGCCGCCGTTGCCGCGCCCGGCGCCCGGCAGCGGACTGCCGGTGCTGGTGGTGGACAACGATCCGATGGCGTTGCAGGCGCTGGCGACACTGCTGCGCGGCTGGGGCTACACGGTGGCCGAGGCGGCCGGTGAGGCGCAGGCGGTGGCGGCGATGGAGCGCGAGGCGGCGAGCTTGTGGCTGTTCGACTACAACCTGGATGACGGCGATACCGGCACCGCGCTGCAGGCGCGGCTGGGCGAGCGCTTCGGGCCGCGGCCAACGCTGATCCTCAGCGCCGATGACAGTCTGGCCACGCGCCGCGAGGTGATGGAGCTGGGTCTGACCCTGCTGCACAAGCCGGTGCGGCCCCTGGCATTGAAGTCGATCATGGACCGCCTGCTGGCCTCGCACCGGCTGGCGGTGGTCACCTGACAGGTGGCATCGCAGCAGCCCGACCGCCAGGCCGGGCCGCTTGCGGCGAGTTCAGGCGGCGCCGGTCGCTTTACTGAACTCTTCATAGGCGGCCAAGGCGTTGGCCGCATACATCAGCGACGGGCCGCCGCCCATGTAGACCGCCACGCCCAGCATCTCGCGGAATTCTTCCGGTGTCGCGCCCAAGCGGACCAGCGCCTTGGCATGGAAGCCCAGGCAGCCGTCGCAGCGGTTGGCCACGCCGATGGCCATGGCGATCAGCTCCTTGGTCTTCTCATCCAGCGCACCGGGCGCCATCGCGGCCTTGGCCATGGCGTTGAAGCCTTGCATCACTTCGCTGTTGTGGGTGCGCAGCGCGGTGAGATTGCGCGAGATGTCACGGGTCAGCTCGGTGTAGGACGGGGTGGCGGACATGGTGGTTTCCTTGGGTTGGGCGGGGGAGGGGTAAGGTAGGGCTCAGCGGTGCGGCCTGTCCGCGCTGGCGTGTGCGCCGCAGTAGGCCGCGTGGAGCGCCTGCATCACGCCCAGTGCCGGGCTCTCGGCCAGCGAATAGAAGATGGTCTGTGCGTCGCGACGGGTCAGCACCAGCGCCTGTTCGCGCAGCACTGCCAGGTGCTGGGACAGCGCCGACATCGACAGATTCCCCAGCGCCTGCAGTTCGCCCACCGAGGCTTCGCCTTCCACCAGCCGGCACAGCACCCTGAGCCGGGCCGGATGGGCCAGCGATTTGAGCAGACGTGCCGCCTGTTCGGCATGCACGCCCATCTGTTCGTAGTCCTGGTTGCTCGGTGGTGCTGAGGCAGGGATCGACACCGGGGCTTGCTCTTATTTTTAGGATGATCTAATTTAGTATTTACTAAACAAAAAGGCAAATGGTGGCTTCGATGTCCCAGACAGTCATGGCTTCCCCCCAAGTCGAACCGTTCTTCGACAAGGACAGCGGCACCTTCACCTACGTGGTGCACGAGGGCGCGGGCGGTGCGGCGGCGATCATCGATCCGGTGCTGGACTACGATCCGGCCGGTGCACGTATCGCCACCCGCTCGGCCGAGGCGGTGCTGGCCTTCGTCCGCGCCCAGCGCCTGCGCGTCGAGTGGATCCTGGAAACCCACGCCCATGCCGATCATCTCAGCGCCGCCGGCTTCCTCGCCGACGAGCTGCAGGCGCCGGTGGCGATCGGGCGGGGCATCATCCAGGTGCAGCAGCGCTTCAAGGCACTGTTCGGGCTGGGCGAGGAGTTCGTCGCCGACGGCCGCCAGTTCGACCGGCTGTTCGCCGACGGTGACCGTTTCAGTATCGGTGACCTGCAGGCGCGGGTGATCGCCACCCCCGGGCACACCGATGACAGCCTGACCTATGTGATCGGCGATGCCGCGTTCATCGGTGACACCGTGTTCGCGCCGGAAACCGGCACTGCACGCACCGACTTCCCCGGCGGGGACGCGCACCGGCTGTACGCCTCGATCCAGACGATCCTGGCGCTGCCGGCGAGCACGCGCATCTTCCTGTGCCACGACTATCCGGGTGACCGCCGGGCGCCCGAACCGCAGACCAGCGCCGCGCACCAGCTTGAGCACAACGTGCATCTGAAGGGGGGCGTGCAGGAGGCCGATTTCGTGCGCATGCGCCAGCAACGTGACGCCACACTGGCGCCGCCGCGGCTGATCCTGCCGGCGCTGCAGGTGAACATCCGCGGGGGGCGCCTGCCCGAGCCCGACGCCAACGGCATCCGCTATTTCCGCCTGCCGCTGAACCAGCTGGGAGCAGAAGCATGAGCGCCTGGCTGACGCCGCTGGCCGGCGGCATCCTGATCGGCCTGGCGGCGACCCTGCTGCTGTGGCTCAACGGCCGTATCGCCGGCATCAGTGGCATCGTCGGTGGCGTGCTGCTGCCGCGCGCCGGCGAGACCGCCTGGCGGGTGCTGTTCCTGCTCGGGCTGATCGGTGCCGGTGCGGCGTGGCTGCTGCTGGTACCCGGGGCCTATACGCCACGGCAGGGCTTTCCGGTGTGGATGCTGGTCGTTGCCGGCCTGCTGGTCGGTTTTGGCACCCGCATGGGCAACGGCTGCACCAGCGGCCACGGCGTGTGCGGACTGGGGCGGCTGTCACCGCGTTCCTTCGCGGCGGTGCTGACCTTCATGGCCACCGCGATCGTCACCACTTTTGTTGTGAGGCATCTGGCATGAATTCCTCCCGCACCCTGTTCGCCGCGTTGC
Organism: Stenotrophomonas sp. STEN014; assembly: GCF_056760315.1. Classification (NCBI taxonomy): domain Bacteria; kingdom Pseudomonadati; phylum Pseudomonadota; class Gammaproteobacteria; order Lysobacterales; family Lysobacteraceae; genus Stenotrophomonas; species Stenotrophomonas sp. STEN014. The sequence goes on from NZ_JBRREN010000002.1 coordinate 337,483, forward strand.
TGTCCGGCGCGCTGTTCGGTCTGGGCCTGGCGGTATCGGGCATGACCGATCCGCTGCGCATCCTGGGCTTTCTGGATATCGCCGGGGATTTCGATCCGGCGCTGCTGTTCGTGCTCGGCGGGGCGGTGACCACCACGCTGGTGCTGTTCCGCTTCGTGCTCAAGCGGCCAGCGCCGGTGTTTGCCGGCAGCTTCCAGCTGTCTTCGCTGCGCACCCTGGACCGTCCGCTGCTGCTGGGCGCGGCCCTGTTCGGCATCGGCTGGGGCTTGGCCGGCTATTGCCCGGGCCCGGCGCTGGTCGGCCTGGGCGTGGCCTCACCGGAGGCGTTGTGGTTCGTGCCGGCGATGCTGGTCGGCATGTTGCTGCACCGGCTGCTGCGCGGGAGCTGAGGGAGGAGGCCGCTCAGGCCTCGATCTGGCGCGCCGGATCGCTCAGTTCCAGCTCGCGCAGCACCACGCTGGCCTGGGTGCGGTTGCGCACGCCCAGGCGCTCGAAGATCGCCGACAGATGCGCCTTGACCGTACGTTCCTGCACCTCTAGGCGGTCGGCGATCTGCTTGTTGAGCAGGCCCTGCGCAACCAGCACCAGCACCCGGAACTGCTGCGGCGACAGGCTGGCCAGGCGCGCGGCCAGTTCGCTGTCGTGGCTGGAGGATTGCGCGCGCGACACCGCCGCGCGCAGCGAGGCCGGCAGCCACTGCTCGCAGGCCATCACGCTGCGGATGGCCTCGCGCAGTTCGTTCAGACCCGAACTCTTGGGCAGGTAGCCGGCCGCGCCATGATCGAGCGCGCGGCGCACCACGCGTGGATCGTCATTGGCCGAAACCACGATCACCGCCACCCCCGGATGCTGCGCGCGGATCGCCGCCAGCCCGGCCAGCCCGTGGTTGCCGGGCATGTGCAGGTCCAGCAGGATCAGGTCGGTTTCCGGTGCGGTATCGAGCGCGGCCAGCACCCCGTCCAGCGATTCGGCCTCGCGCACCTGCAAATCACTCATGGCTTCGCTGGCGGCCTGACGCAGTGCGGCGCGGAACAGCGGGTGGTCGTCGGCAATCAGCAGGGTCGGCATGGTCACGGTCTGGGTTACTGGGCGGTCCAGCCCCCGTCCATGGGCAGGGCGGCGGCGGTGACATTGTGGGCCTCGCGGCGGCAAAGCCAAACCACCATCGACGCGATGTCCTCGGGCAGGGACATGCGCAGGCTCGGCTGCTTCTCTTCCAGCAACGCGCGCACGCCGTCCTCGCGGCTGCCTCCGTTGCGGTGGGCCTGGATCTGCGGCTCGATCAGCGGCGTCTCCACCCAGCCCGGGCACACGCAGTTGACGGTGACGCCACCGCTGTCGCGGCTGCCGGCGCTGGCGTATTCCAGTGCGGCAACCTTGCTCAGGCCGACGATGCCGAATTTGCTGGCCACATACGGCGCCTTGTTCTTCGAGGCCACCAGCCCGTGCACCGAGGCGATGTTGACCACCCGGCCGTAGCCGCGTTCGGCCATGCCCGGCAGCGTCTGCTGCATGGTGTGGAAGGCGGCGCTGAGGTTGAGCGCGATGATGTCGTCCCACTTCCGTGCGGGCTGCTCGGCCAGCGGCGCGGCGTGCTGGATGCCGGCACAGTTCACCAGCACATCGATCGCGCCCCAGGTCTGCACCGCGTCGAGCAGGGTGCCGATCTCATCGGCACGACGCAGGTCGGCGGCAAAATGCCGCGCCTCGCTGCCGGTTGCAGCGACGCTGGCCAGCGCGCTGGCGATCTGCTCGGGCGTGCCCAGACCGTTGACCGCCACGCGCGCGCCGGCGGCCGCCAGCGCCTGGGCGATGACCAGGCCGATGCCTGAGGTGCTGCCGGTCACCAATGCGGTGCGGCCTTGCAGGAAACGGTCCATGGGGAAACTCCGGGGATAGGGGGAATGGCAGGAAACGTAGCAGCCGCGACGTGGCTCGCGCGTGGTACTTAAGTACGATGAGACGGCTGCGGCTGCTCTGCTAGGGTGCATCCATGAGCCAATCCCTGTTGCGTGCCGCCTGCGGCCTATTCGTCGGACTGAGCCTGGCCTCCTGCGCCAGCGGCCCGGTCTCCCAGCCCGTGGAGTCCTCCATGTTCAGCAACGAACTGCGCAGCGAGCATCGCGGCAGTGACGACCTGCTCACCGCCGGCCTGGGCCTGACCGGCCTGCGCAGCATGGTGCCGCCGGCCTTCGCCGATGCCACTGCACCGACGCCGGACGAGCTGCGTCGGCGCGCTCTGTGGGGCAGCTGGCGCGGTATCGCCGACATGGCGCCCGGCGGTGGCTATGGCGAGCTGTTCGGCAGTCTTGAAAGCGTGCCCGGTCGCGAGTACTCGGCCTATGCGCGGCTGCCCGATGCGCGCCAGCCGCACCGCGTGCTGGCGCAGGTGCCGGACAATTTCGATCTGAGCAAGCGCTGTGTGCTGGTCGCTCCGGCCTCCGGTTCGCGCGGCATCTATGGCGCGGTGTCGGTGGCGGCGGCGTGGGGTCTGCCCAAGGGCTGCGCCGTGGTCTACACCGACAAGGGTGCCGGCAGCGATTACTACGACCTGGACGCGCAGATCGGTGTCCGCGCCAATGGCACGGTCGGCGCGCTGGGCGAGGCGGCCGATCTGGCGTTCGTACCGGATGCCCCGGTCAACGCCTCGGGCGTGGCGTTCAAACACGCGCACTCCAAGGACAACCCGGAAGCCGACTGGGGTCGCCATGTGAAGCAGGCGGCCGAGTACGCGCTGCTGGCGCTGGAACAAGCGTATCCGCAGGCCGCGCCGTTCACCTTCGACAACACCCGCATCATCGCCGTGGGGATTTCCAACGGCGGTGGTGCGGTGCTGCGCGCGGCGGAAATGGAGGGCGACTGGCTGGACGCGGTGGTCGCCGGCGAGCCGAATGTCTATTCCGATGGCCCGGGTTCGCGCGCGCTGTACGACTACACCACCGAGGCGGCGCTGCTGATGCCGTGCGCGCAGCTGCATATGGACGATCTGCCGCAGCCGCCACTGACTGCCGCCTTGCAAGCTGGGGCCGCGCTGCGCTGCGCCACGCTCGCGGCCGAAGGTGTCATCGGCGGGGCCACACCGGCGGCGCAGGCCAAAGCGGCCTATGAACTGATGCGCAGCAAGGGCTGGACCGATGAGGCGTTGCGCGCTGGCGCGCTGTCCACCGGCTTCGACCTGTGGCGCGCGATCGCCGCGACCTATGCCTCGGCCTACGGCCGCTACGGCGTGGGCGAACACCCGTGCGGTTTCAGCTTTGCCGCGCAGAATCCGGATTTCTCCCCGCGCGTGGCCAGCGCCGCCGAGCGTGCGGCGTGGATCGCCGATGGCAGCGGCATTCCGCCCGGCGCCGGGGTCGGGCTGCTCGACAGCAAGGTACAGCTGCCTGACCTGACCTATGCCGGCCTGAAGTGCCTGCGTGGGCTGTGGGACGGGCAGGGCGAGGCGGCCGGCCGCGTGCAGGCCGGTATCGCGGCGACCCGTGCCGGGCTGCCGCGTCAGGGCCTGCCGGTGATGGTGGTGCATGGCACCGACGACGGCCTGATCCCGCCGGCTTTCAGCAGCGCGCCGTACGTGGCCGCGGCCCAGGCCGCCGGGCGTGAGGTGAACTACTGGCAGGTCAAGCACGTGCAGCACTTTGACGGCTTCCTCGGCCTGCCCGACTACGGTTCGCGCTACCTGCCGCTGCTGCCGTACGTCTATGCGGCGCTGGATCGCGTGCAGGCGCGGCTGGAGCACGGTAGCGCGCTGCCGGCCGATGCGGTGATCGCCACCACGCCCCGCGCGGGCAAGCCGTTGGCTGCCGAGAATCTCGCGATGCCGAAGTAACCGCCGTCGTTGTAGGAGTGATGCAAGTCGCGACCGGGCTCTATCGACAAAAGCTGTCGCGATTTGTGTCGCTCCTACAGCAGTGCCGGATGCTGGCATCATGCCGCGATGGAAATTCTGACTGCTCCCTCCCGCGTCATCCCCACCGTCGACTACCGGCGCGAACGCTGGCGCAACGGCCTGGGCTGGACCCGCGAGATCCTGCGTCTGCCCGGACAGGGCGACTGGCAGCTGCGGCTGTCGATCGCCGAGATCGAGCAGGATGCGGCCTTCTCCGCCTTCCCCGGTGTCGAGCGCGAGCTGGTGCTGCTGCAGGGCGAAGGTCTGCGGCTGCGCTTTGCCGATGGCCGTTGTGAAACGCTGTTGCCGCCGTATCAACGTCTGCGGTTTGCCGGCGACGCTGAAATCAGCGGCGAGCTGGTCGACGGCCCCACCAGCGACTTCAACCTGATGTGGCGCCGCGACGCGCTGCAGGCCGAGCTGCTGCACCGGCCGCTGGTCGGCAGCATGCTGTTCATCACCGAGCCGCAGGTGGCCTGGGCGGTCCATCTGCTGGCCGGACAAGCCGAGTTCGAAGGCAACACCCTGCCGCCCTTGGCCGCCGGCGACACCGCCTGGCTCGCCGCCGGCGTACGCACACGGTTCGCCTTGAGTGGCGGCGGCGAGCTGTTGGCGATCCGGGTGTCACCGGCGGCATGACGGCGGCGCCTTCCCAATGCGGGAGGGCATCCGCTGCGGCAAGCGCCGGCAATGGGCAAGCCGGAAGCGGTGACGGTGGAGGCTTTCCTCGCGGCACTGGATCATCCGCTGAAGGGTGAAACCCTGACGTGGCGCAACCAGCCGCTGGCGCTGGCGCGGATCCTCCGGCAACGGCTGCACCACATCTGAGCGCGCTGGCCGGGTTGGCTCAGTACACGTCGCGGCGATAGCGGCCGGCGATGCGCAGGGCTTCATGTGCGTCGCTGCCGAGGGCATTGGCGATCACCGCATCCACCGCCGGCGCCATGCCCTGCAGGCTGCCGCAGACCAGGATCGTCGCGCCCTGGTCGACCCAGTCGCGCAGCGCATCGGCATGGGCGGCCAGCGCATCCTGCACGTAATGGAAGCGGCCGCCATCGCGACTGAAAACCGTATCCAGCCGTTCGATCCAGCCCTCGCGCTGCCATTGCCGCAGCTCGTCGCCGAAATGGAAATCGTGGGCGGCATTGCGCTCGCCAAACAGCAGCCAGTTGCGGCGCGCACCGGCCTCGACGCGGGCGCGCAGGTGCGCGCGCAGGCCGGCGATACCGGTGCCGTTGCCGATCAGGATCAGCGGCGCCTCCGCTGCCGGCGGATGGAAGTTGGCGTTGCCGCGCAGACGCAGGTCGATGACATCGCCGGGCGTGGTGTAGTCGCACAGCCAGCCGCTGGCCAGTCCCGGTTGGCCGTCCGGTCGCCGCTGGCGCCGCAGCAGCAGCTGCAACGAGCCCTCCGAGGGCATCGAGGCGATGGAGTATTCGCGATGCGGCAACGGTTTGAGCGCCGCGGCCAGCGCCGCGAGGTCGCCGGTGTCGATCTGTTCGGGCAAGTGGCACGCGGCGAGGACCTCCCGCAGTGGGCGGCCATCGGCCAGCGTGGCGGTGACCGGCAGGCCGTGCGCATGCATCCATTGCGCGACGGTGCCGGCACTGTGGCGCGGACCGATTTCGGCGATATCACCGGCCTGCCATGCCGGCAGTTCCCCGGCGACGGGTTGCAGCTTCAGGTGGAAGACGGTGCCGCCGACACTGCCCGGATTGAGCGCCTGCCGCTGCTGCAAACGCCATTGCTGGTACTGCGGCGCAGCCCAGTCCGGCAGGTGGGCGACATCGCCGCCGAGCTGGCCGAGCAGCTGCTGCCAGTGGCGCAGCGCGTCCGCATCGGCGTTGTCCACGTCCACGGTATCGAACAGCGCCCGCGCGCCCTGTTCGCACAGCCAGTTGTCGAGCTGGTGGCCGAAGGCGCAGTAATGGTCATAGGTGCGGTCGCCCAGCGCCAGCACCGCGTACTGCAGCTGCGGTAGTGGCGTGGCGTTCTGCATCACCCGGCTGAGAAAGGCCAGGGCATGGTCGGGCGGATCGCCTTCGCCGGTGGTGCTGGCGACGAACAGCGCGGTGCGGGTGCGGGCGAGCAGGGCGGCATCGACCTGGTCGAGCGCGCGCAGGCGGACGGTGTGGCCGGCGGCGCAAAGGCTGTCTGCACTGCGTTCGGCCAGCTGCCGCGCAAAACCGGTCTGGCTGGCCCAGACCACCAGCAGCGGCGGCTCGCCGTCACCGCTGGCAACGTCCTTGCGCGGGCGCACGCGCCACCACAGCGCCGCGCAGGCGATGGCATAGATGGCGGCGGCAGCCAGCGCGGTGAACCACTTCGCGGGCAGGGGCGCGGCCAGCCACCACCCTTCGCCCTGATGCAGGCGCAGCAGCAACACGGCGATCAGCACCAGCACCAGGCCAACGGCGAGGTTGCCAATCAGCGGGCGGTTCACGCGTGGAGCACTCATTGCGTGTCTGCATCCAGGTGCTGCTGGAACGCCGGCGTCATGGTTTCTTCCAGACCGTGCGGGCCGCGTGCGAGGAAGCGTGCAGCCAGGCCATGGTCGGTGGCGAAGGCCAGCCCCTGTGTTGCGCCCATCACCGTCAGTGCGGTGGCCCATGCATCGGCGTGCATCGCTTCGCGCTCGATCACCGTCACCGCCGCGGCAGCGCGGGTTACCGGCGCCTGCGTGCGGGGATCCAGCGTGTGGCTGTAGGACACGCCGTCGCGCTGGAAGTGATGCCAACGGTCGCCGGAGGTGGCGATGGCCAGATCGTCCAGCGCCAGCACCCGTGGTGGATAGTCGGCGCCGGCGTCTTCTTCCGGAGCCGATTCGACCAGCACCCGCCACGGCTGGCCGTCGGGCTTGCGACCGTAGCCGTGCAGCTCGCCGCCCACTTCGACCAGCGCCGCTTCGACGCCGTTGCGGCGCAGCCAGCGGCTGACCAGATCCACGCCATAGCCCTTGGCGATGGCCGACAGGTCCAGTTGCAGCGCGCCGGGCTGCAGCGCGGCCTGCGCCGGTGCATCCAGTTGCAGCTTGTGCCAGCCGCAGCGGCCGGCGACCTCGGCCCGTTGCGCGGCATCGGGAACACGCTGCGCGCCGGCCTGGGCACCGAAGCCCCACAGTGCGACCAGCGGGCCGATGCTCGGATCGAACGCGCCATCGCTGCGTTCGGCGATATCAAGCGCGGCGACGAGTACCTGCCAGAAGTCTTCCGGCAGCCGCTGCCAGCTGCCGGCGGCGGCGCGGTTGTAGCGGCTGATGTCCGACTCGGTTTCCCAGGTGCTCATCTGCGCCACGACCCGGTCCAGCTCGGCCTGGATGCCGGCATGCAGCGGATGCAGGTCGCGGCGGCGCGGGGCGACCAGCTTCACGCTCCAGCGGGTACCCATGGTGTGGCCGCCGAGGGCGGCGATGTCGGATTGGCTAGACATGGAGAGAGCGGCCCGGCGCGCTGTGGCGACCGGGCCTGGAGTCCTTACTGCGGCAGCACTTCCAGCGTGGCCACATAGCTCAGGCGGCGCACGTTGGCCTGCGGCACGGAGGTCTTGCTGTCTTCGCTGCCGGTCTCCAGCCAGTACATGCCGGCTTCCGGCCAGGTCACGGCGAATTCGCCGTTGGCGTCGGTGGTGACTTTGATCTCTTCCTGCGCGTTGCGGTAACGGGTACCACCGCTGGTTATTTCCACTTCAAGACCGGCGGCCGGCTTGCCGTCCACCAGCAGGCGGAACCGGGCTTCTTCACCGCTGAACAGGTCGTTCGGGTGGCCGAGGGCGACCATCTCCATGCCCTTGCCGGTCGGCGTGAGCGCGGTGTCGTTCGGGGCGCCGTTGGTGACGAAGGTTTCGACCCGGCCGGCGGTCTCGGAGACCTTCAGCTCCCTGGCGTTCTTCGGCACTTCGGCGGCGAACTTCTCGGCGGTGCCACGCCAGCGCTTGGGCTTGCCGTCTTCCTGCCAGTTGGCCATCAGCCCGGCGTTGACGTTGGCCAGGCGGTAGGTGCCCGGCTGGGTCAGCTCGACATCGAACACGCTGCGGTATTTGCCGGTGGCCACGTTCTGCGGCTGCACGCTGCTGCCGTCGGGCGCGGTGATCAGCAGATTGTCGATGCGCAGCGGCACGTGGTTGAAATAGAACAGGTCGTTGGACACGGCCGCGTCCACCGTGATCCACGGGTTGGCACCGGCGATCACGGTCTGCGACGGCTGCAGCCAGGCCTTGTGGGCGGCGGCGGAGAAGGGCAGCGCTGCGGCGATGGTGGCGGCAAGCAGGAGGGAACGCTTCATCGGTTGGCTCCGGTAGTAGGGCGAATCAGGGTTTGACGGCAAGGGTGACGGCGCCCAGCTCGGTGGTGCCCTGGGCACGGCCGTTCTGCACACTGCGCGCTGGCCAGCTGAAGGGAATCTTGACCAGCTCGCGGCCACCCACCTCGCGTGCGGCTTCCACCACCAGCGTGTACTGGCCGGCGGGCAGGTCGCGCAGTTGCGGCTGGCGGTCGCTGAAGCTGAGCTGGTGTTTGCCGACCGGGCGGGTCGGGCCGGTCACGCCATCCACCGGCACCTGCAGGGTGCGGCCGCTCTTGCGCCACCACTGGCGCAGGTCCGGCAGCCACTTGGTGCCGTGGCCCTCGGCGGTGTCCTTGAGCTGGTACCAGACCGACAGGTTGGCGGCGACCTTCTGGTCGGCGCCTTCGATCCACACCGCCACATACGGGCGGTGGTATTCGGCCACGTTGAGCTTGGGCACTTCGACGTTGACGTCGAGGCTGGCGGCGTAGGCGGCCGGAGCGGTGGCGATCAGGCCACTCAGGGCGATGGTCAGGGTGACGCGCATGTTGCGACTCCGGGGAGGGATGCGTTCAAGGGGAGAGCGGGATCAATGGATCAGGAGCAGGGCGATCAGCAGCGGGATCAGCAGGCCCAGCCCGACCAGCGGCCAGGTCATGCGCCGCTGCCGCGCATGCAGATGCAGCAGGAACAGGCCGGTGATGCAGAACACCAGGCAGGCCACCGCGAACAGATCCAGGAACCAGCCCCAGCCCGGGCCGGCATTGCGGCCCTTGTGCAGGTCGTTGAAATAGGAAATCCAGCCGCGGCGGGTTTTCTCGAACTCCACCGCGCCGGTTTCGCGGTCGATGCTCAGCCAGGCATCGCTGCCGGGGCCGGGCATGGACAGGTAGATCTCTTCGGCCGACCACTCGGCCTCGCGCTTGCCCAGGGAGACATCCAGCTCGCGCGACAGCCAGTCGGCGACCTTGCCCGGCAACGGCGCATTGCCCTCCTCGCGCGCGCCCAGCGCTTCGAGCAGCGGCGCGGACAGTTCGAGCTTGTGGTTGTGCACCTGCGGGGTGGCCTCGATCTTCGAGGCGTGGTTCAAGGTGATGCCGGTGAGGGAGAACAGCAGCATGCCGATCAGGCACACCGCCGAACTGATCCAGTGCCACTGGTGCAAGGTGCGCAACCAGAAGCCGCGGTTGGCCTGTTGCTGCACAGCGGTGGCGGAAGCGCGTTCGGAAGACAAGGGGCGTGGCGGGTGGGGATCAGGAAGCCCGGATTACACCATGAATGAGAATGATTCGCAATTTGTATTTTCCGCTGTCCCGGTGCGTACCGCTTATTCCTGTGCGGCCTGCAGCGTGCGTGCCGAAGGCTTGCGTGCGCGGGTCCAGCGGTGCAGCGGCAGCTCCAGCCATCTCCACGACAGCCAGCCGGCGATGACGCCGACCACCACCGTCAGCGCGATGAACAGCGCATGCTGCCACGGCGCATGGTTCAAACCGCTGGCCTGCCACAGGCGGCCGGTTGCCGAGATCACGAACACATGGCTCAGGTACAGCGAATAGGAGCTGTCGCCAACTGCCAGCAGCAAGGCCGGCAGCCGTGGCTGGCGTGCATGCTCCCAGCGCACCGCACCGAGCACCAGCAACGCGGCCGGAACGCCGAAGAGCAGTGCCCGGCGCAGTACCGGCGGATGTTCGGGATAAGCCGCGGCCAGGTGCAGCATCGCCGCGACCAGCAGGACAGCACCGCCCAACAGCAGCGGCAGCGCGAAGCCGGCCGGCAGACGGCGCCAGTACAGCCCGATCAATCCACCGGCGATGAACTCCAGACTCAACGGGCTGGACGCGACGGCGGCCCAGGGCGCGATGCTGGCGCCCAACATGCCGTGGGCCAGCAGGGTCGCCGCCGCCCAGCCCAGCAACAGCCACGGCAATTGCCGTTCTCGCGCGAACGCGATCGCTGCCGCCATCAGCAGGTAGAAGAACGTCTCGTGGATCAGTGTCCAGCCCACGGTCAGCAGCGGCAGCTGCGCCTGCGGCCACAGCAGATAGGAGGCGAGGATGCTCTGGTCCTGGTAGGCACTGTTGGCCATGCCCGGCATCAGCAGCATCAGGGCCACGACCAGCGTGGTGTAGAACCAGTACAACGGCAGCACGCGCCAGCCACGGCGGGCGAGGAAGTCGCCGGCATTGCGGGGCGAGCCGTAGCTGCCGGCGGCGATGCTGGTCATCACGAAGCCGGACAGCACGAAGAACAGGTCCACGCCGCTGTCGGCGTAGGCGAACATCGCGCCGAGCAGGTTGCCGTCCTGGCCATACTTGCCCTCGACGATGCGCAGGTGGAACAGCACCACCATCAGTGCGGCGATACCGCGCAGCGCCTGGATGGAGAAGAACGTGGCCGGTCTGGTCATGCGCGGGATCTGCAGTGGGCGGTTGGTGGTTGTGGAACTGCGGCCGCGCATGGTGCGGGGAAGCGGGCGCAAAAAGCAAAAGCCCGCCTCAAGGGCGGGCTTTTGTTCGGTTGCACCGGCAGTGTCAGAAGCGGGCGTTGAGCGAGATCCAGAAGCTGCGACTCTGTTCCTTCACCGCATAGTCGTCCACGCAGCTGTACTCGGTATCGGAGGCCAGCACGCAGGACTGGGAGACGAAGTCCTTGTCGAACAGGTTGTTGATGCGGCCGTTGACGGTCAGCCAGCCGTTCGCCTTCCAGCTGGCGCCGAGATGGAACGTGGTGTAGTCGGCGTAGTAGCGCACGGTGGAGCTGCTGACGCCGCCGACGCTGGAGACCAGGGTGTCGCGATAGCGGTCGTAGCGGCCTTCGCCGATCAGGCTCAGGCTCAGGCGGTCGCTGGCCTGCCAGGTGAGATTGGCGTTGGCCATGTGCTTGGCCGGGTTGCCCGAGATCGGCTGGCCCTTGGCGCTGCCGCTGGTCTGCTCGCTTTGGGTGAAGGTGTAGTTGCCGCGCAGCTGCAGCGTGTCCAGCAGGTCGATCTGACCGGCCAGTTCGACGCCGCGGGTCTCGGCCTTGTCGATGTTCACGCTCTGGGTGAAGGCGCTGTAGCCCAGCGCCGCCCAACCCGGGCCGACATCCACGCAGTAGCTGCCGTCGGCCGCTGCCACCTCGCAGTTGGCGAAGGTGCCGCCACTGGCGATCTTGTCGTCGAACTTGTTGAAGAACGCGGTGGCATTGAAGTTCCAGCGTTGTCCTTCGTAATAGACGGCGACTTCGTAGTTGGTGCTGGTTTCGGGCTTGAGGTGCGGTGAGCCGACCTGCGGGATCACGCCCTGGCCGCCGAAACCGACCACGCCGGGGAACAGCTGGTCCGGGCGCGGGGTCTTGTAGCCGGTGCTGATGCCCCCTTTGAGCGTCCAGGCGTCGCCGGCTTCCCACACCAGATAGGCGCGCGGGCTGAGGTGGCTGCCGAAGATGTTGTGGTCGTCGTAACGCACACCCAGCGTGGCGGTCAGGGTGTCGGTCAGTGCCCAGTTGTCCTCGGCGAACACCGACCACATCCGGTGTTTCTGCTTGACGTTGTCCTTGTAGCCGCCGCCATCCATGCCGAACACGCCATCGGTCATGTCGGTGTCGTTGTACTGGCCGCCGACAGCGAGCTGGTGGTTGCCCAGTGACATGTCCAGCTTGGTGTCGAGCACATGGCCTTCCAGCTCCATGGTGCGCAGCGGCCGCGGCAGAAAGCTGCCGAGGCGGGCCAGCTCATCGGCGTTGAGCACGCTCAGGTTGCCGGAGGTCATGTTGCAGTGGGCGGCCTGACCGCGACGCGCGCAGACATCGTTCCACAACCCCTGCAGTTGCGCGCGCTCATCCAGCGTCAGCGGCAGCGAGCGGCCAAGGTTGCTGGTGGTGTGGCGGGTCAGGCTGCTCTGCCAGGTGCCGAACTCGTAGCGGCCCTGGTGGGTCAGCGCCAGCTGGTCACGCTCGTAGCGCTGCCAGGCGGTATAGCCCACACGCGGCTGCACCACGCGGCGGCTGAGGGTGCCGCTGCCGTTGGGATTGGGAATGGTCGCCGTGCCGCTGCGCCACAAGCTTTCCAGGCTGTCCAGCGTGCCGGTCTGGCCCTTGCGGTTGTCGTACTTCTGGCGCGAGACGTCGTAGTCCAGCCAGAACGCGTTGTTCTCGAACGCGGTCAGGTTCAGGCGGATACCGGTGTTCCAGTTGGTGTTGGCCACCGCCTTGCCACCGCCGCCAAAGCCGAGACTGCGCTCCCACATCGAGCCATCCGGCAGTGGCAGCGCGTCCCACTCGGGCATCGACTCGTCGGCATCGTAGTAGCTGCCGCGGATGGCCACGCCCAGGGTGTCCTTGACCAGCGGCCCGGTCAGATACAGGTCGGTGGTGCGTGCGTCGCCGAACTCTTTTTCCTGCTGGACGGTGAAGCCCTGGGTGATCGAGCCCTGCCACTGGTCCTGGTTGCGGCGGGTGATGATGTTGATCACCCCGCCCATCGCATCGGCACCGTACAGGGTCGACATCGGGCCTCGCACCACTTCGATGCGCTCGATCGCATCCAGCGGCGGCAGATAGGAGAACTGGCCGCCACCGAAGTTGTTCGGGTACAGGCTGCCGACGTTGCTCTGGCGGCGGCCGTCGATCAACACCAGTGTGTACTCCGATGGCATGCCGCGCATGGAAATGGTGGCACGGCCGTTCTTGTCGGTGGTTTCCATGCCCACGTCGATGCCTTCGACGTCACGCAGCGCATCGATCAGGCTGGTGTAGGGGCGCTGGGCGAGCTCCTCGCGCGAGATCAGGCTGATACTGGCCGGTGCTTCGGGAATCTTCTGCTCGAAGCCGGTAGCGGTGACGACCACCTTGTCCAGCGTGGTGGGCGCGCCGCTGCCGCTGGCGTGTGCGGTAGCACTGAGGACGGCGAGCACGGCGAGGCCGAGCAGGTGGCGGGGAACGGACACGGAACGGCGATGGCGCAGAGCCATGGAGGGACCTCGGATTTCGGAAAGCGGGGCGCACTGCGCAGTCGCAGGCAGGTAGTGCATGCGCCGGGTGATGCGGGGAAGGAGGGTGAGACGGCGGCGTCGATCCGTAGAGGACCGGTCAGACCTGCGGAGGCGCCTGACCGCGCTGTTGCCGGCGCCCCGGTGACGGGCGGGCGACGTCCATGATTGAGGCGGGGATCAACGAGCGCGCCGCAACGGCGGCGTTCAAGCACGCCAGCACCTGGCCGGTGGACCCGCTCAGCGCGGCCGGCATCGCATGCGGTTTGACCACGCGGCGCAACTTGGCCGGTTGGCTTTCCTGCAGCTGGTTCTCGTCACCGGCCGGTGGTGCGCCGGTGATGGACGTAACGCTGTCAGCGCCACTGGCAACCGACCGGCGCGGGGTGTCCTGCAGCAGCAAGGCCAACAACGCCAACAGAAGCAGCATGCCGGATGCCGCCATCGACACGCGCGCGGCTACGTGTATGGAGGTCGGGGGCGGCTGGATTTGCGGATGCTGCACGGGAATCCCTTGATTGCATGGCCGGCGCGGGGCACTGGCGTTTGCGGTGCGGCATTGTAGATGGGATTCGTTTACTTATGCAAATGAGAATTGATATCAATTGCTGCGACTTAAATGGACGCCAACAGGGTCCGGATCTGCGGATGCGGGGATACCGCCAGCTGCGGCAGGATCTGTGCGAGAAACGACGGGCTTCCCTGCGGCAGAGCTTTGCGCAGCCAATCGGCGGCCTCGTCGATGTGGCCGGCGGCCAGCAGCAGCGAGGCGTGACTGGCCTGGCCGCGGAAGTCGCCCGCTTCGGCCGAACGGCGGTACCAGTCCGGTGCGGCGACCGGATCCGCGATCACACCGATGCCTTCTTCGAGGCAGCGGCCGACCAGGTTCATCGCTTTGGCGTGGCCGCTTTCGGCCGCATGCCGGTACAGCGCGTAGGCGGCGGCTTCGTCTTTGCCGACTCCACGGCCGGTGGCCAGCAGGTTGGCCAGGTTGTACATGCCCCAGTCCAGCCCGCTGTCCGCTGCCCGCCGATACCAGACCGCGGCCAGTTCGAGATTCACCGGCGTGCCCTGGCCCAACTCGTGGCAGCGCCCGAGCATGTTCATCGCCAGCGGCAGGCCACCGTTGGCGGAACGTTCGAACCAGGCCATGCCGGCGCCGGTATCGACCGGGCGGGCGCGGCCTTCCATGCAGGCCTGGCCGAGTACGAACTGGGCCAGTACCTCGCCATCCTGCGCGCGCCGCTCCAGTTCGGCCATGACCGCCGCCGGGTTGCCGGGCAGCTGCAGCAGCAGTGCCTGCAGGTCCTGTCCGGCTGCGCTCACGCCTCGGCCCATTGCCGCAGCAGGTTGTGATACACGCCGGTCAGGCTGACCAGCGAGGGGTGCTGCGGATGGTCGTGGGTCAGCCGCCGGATCGACAGATCCAGCTCCCACAGCAGGCGGCGGTGGCCGTCGTCGCGGACCATGCTCTGGGTCCAGAAGAACGAGGCGATGCGTGCGCCGCGGGTCACCGGGGTGACCTGGTGCAGGCTGGTGCCCGGGTACAGCGCCATATGCCCGGCCGGCAGCTTCACCCGCTGGTTGCCGTAGGTGTCCTCGATGACCAGCTCGCCGCCTTCGTACTCGTCCGGATCGGACAGGAACAAGGTGGCCGACAGATCGGTACGCACCGGCTGCGGATCCCCCGCGCGGCTGATGTGGTCGTAGCGGACGGCGTTGTCGACGTGGAAGCCGAAGGTCTGGCCTTCGCGATAGCAGTTGAACAGCGGCGGATAGATGCGGCGTGGCAACGCGGCGGCAAAGAACGTGTCGTTGCGGCCCAGGGCATCGAGGATCAGCGAGCCCAGCGCCCGTGCGGCCGGGTCCGATTCGGGCAGCTGCAGGTTCTGCTTGGCCTGCGCCGACTGGTAGCCGGCGGTGGACTTGCCATCGGCCCAGCCCGCTTCGTGCAGGCGCTGGCGCGCCTGGGCGACCTGGTCGCGGGTGAGTACGTCGGGGATGTGCAGCAGCATCGGATTGCCTTGTGGACGAAGCCCCCGGCAGGCGGCCGGGGGCGAGGGGAATCAGAACTTCACATTCAGGGCCAGCGTCGCGGCGCGGCCCGGGGCGATGGCCGCGTAGTGCGAGGCATACGCCTTGGTGAAATAGGTCTTATCGGTGAGGTTCTGCACGTTCAACTGCAGGCTGATGTTGTCCTGGATGGCGTAGCTGGCCATCGCATCCCAGCGGGTGTAGCTCGGGATCCACTTGGTATTGGCCACATCACCGTACTGCTTGTCCGAGTAGCTGGCGCCGGTGCCCAGGGTCAGGCCGAAGGGCAGCGTGTAGCTGGTCCACAGGGTGGCGCTGTGCCTGGCGGTGTTCGGGAACACGTTGCCGTTGTTCGGCGAGGGCACGTAGATGCCGCTGGGGCAGGTGCGGCCGGCCACGGCGCAGACGTAGCCGCCATCCTTCAACTCCGAATCCAGCCAGGTGTAGCCGCCGTACAGGCTCCAGTTGTCGCTGAGCTGTCCGGTGAAGCCCAGCTCGAAGCCGTCGATGACCTTCTTGCCCGCGTTCTGCGTGGTGCCGTTGTCGATGAGGACGCGGGCATTGTTCAACTCGGTGTGGAAGATCGCGGCGGTCAGGTTCAAGCGATTGCCGAACAGGTCCCACTTCGTGCCGAGCTCGACGCTCCGGGTCTGCTGCGGATCCAGGTCCTCATTGGCGAGAGAGATGCCATCGGCGCCGTCGCCACCGTCCATGCCCGGCGGCGTGGAGGAGGTGCCGTAGGACAGGTAGAGGCTGCCGTTGGCCACCGGCTTGAACACGACGCCGGCCTGGTAGTTGATGAAGTCGCTGTCATTGCGGAATACCGTTGCCGCCGCACCCGGCACCGGCGTGACCTGCTCGGTGGAGTAGTCGTCGTAGCGCAGGCCCAGATTGACCGACCACTGCGGGTTCAATTCGATGGTGTCGAACAGGTAGGTGGAGCGGGTCTTGGTGGTCTGGCGGACGTCGGCCGCCTTGTCGCTGCGGTAGACCGTCTGGCCCACCGACCACGGATCTTTCGGATTGGGATTGTTGAAGTCTGTGCAGTTGTAACCGGTGGCCGCGCCGGTGCTCGGGCAACTGGTGCCATTGGTCAGCGGGTTGTTGGTGCCCGGTGACATCAGGTAGCTGCCGCGGCTGATCTTCTCGTCGCTGTACTCGACGCCGGCGCTGTAGCTGTGCTGCAACGCGCCGGTTTCGAAGCGGCCGGTCAGGCTCAGCTGGTCGACGAAGCTTTTCACATCGACCGCGCGGCTGTTGGTGCGGCGCCACAGCGTGCCGTACAGATTGGGATTGCCCTTGCTGTCGTCCGGCTGGGTCCACAGGTAGTCGTTGCTGGTGTTGCCCAGGCGCGCAATGTTGCGCAGCTTGTGGCCGCCGAGGTCGTAGCTGGCGTCCAGCGTGCTGATGTCGGCACGGGTGCGCTGGAAGTCGCGGTCCTTCAGACCGTAGTAGTTGTTGCGGTCCGGCACCAGCGGGCTGCCGTCGCCATTGAGCGCGACATTCGGGCCGCTGGCGAACGGATTGCTGTACGGGAAGCCGCCGGCATCGGGCAGGTCGTCGGTTTCCATGTGGTAGTGGCTGGCGATCACCTGCGCCGGCCCGTTCAGGCCGAACGCGATCGATGGCGCGATGCCCCAGCGGCTGACATTGGCCGCATCACGGCCGGCGATATCCGACTCGTGCTTCATCAGGTTCAGGCGCGCTGCCACGCCGTCGCCGAGCACATAGTTCGCATCCACGGTGCCGCGGGCGTAGCGGTCGGTACCCACGCCCATGCTGGCGCTGGTTTCGTTCTTCAGCTTCGGGGTCTTGCTGACCAGGTTGAGGCTGCCGCCACCGGAATCACGGCCGCCGTAGGCCGAGCTCGGGCCCTTGACCACTTCGACCTGCTCCAGGTCGAAGATCTCTCGGGTCTGCGAACCGACGTCCCGCAGGCCGTCGACAAAGATGTTGCTCTGCGAATCGAAGCCGCGGATGAAAGGCCGGTCGCCGGTCGGGTTGCCGCCTTCGCCGGCGCCGAAGGTGATGCCCGGGACCATACGCAGTGCGTCCTGCAGGCTGGTCGCGCCGGTTTCGGCGATCAGCTTCTCCGAGACGATGGTCACCGACTTGGGGGTGTCCAGCAGTTCGGCGGTGAACTTCGGCGAGGACGGGTTGAACCAGCTGCCGCGGACGTGGACCCCATCCAGATCGGTGGCTTTGCGCTGGTCGGCATCGGCGGCGCCCTCGGGCGCGGCGTGGGCGACAAGCGGGCTGCCGATGGCGAGCAGCAGGGCGGAGGTCAACGGGGTACGCATCGGATTCATGGAGGGGCTCTAAAAAGGGAAAAACGGCAGACAGCCTGGCGGAGCAACGGCAGGGGCGAGGCGGTTCAGATCGGAAAGCGCGACAGCAACGGGGCGCACCCGGCCAGGATGGCGGGCAGCAGCAGACGGCTCAGGCCCGCGGTGGGGCGTTGCCGGGATTGAGCAGGCGCAGAGGGGGATCCAGCGGATAGGCCTGGAGGCGACGCTGCGCGTGCCGGACGCCGGTTTCGGTTGCGGCCGCATGCAACACCTCTTTGAGGCGGCGCTGGAATGCGGTGGGATCAGCCGGCGGGGTGGGCCGCGGGCGCTGGCCCGGGGCACGCAAAGCATCCAGTCCGGCCTCGCCCGGCGCCATGGCGGCGACCGGCAGTTTGTCCGGCAACTGCCCGTCGGGCAGTTGCAGCGAGGCGATGACATCGCCCGTTGCCGGGCCGGATACCTCGGGGACGACGGAAGGCGGCAGCAGCGCAGCCGCCAGTGCCATTACCAGCAGCGCTCCGGCCCATGCCAGCCAGCGCCGCATGAAGACGGCGCCGAAAACAACAGCCATGTGGCTCAGGCAAAGCACGGAGTGGGGGCGGGCGCGGAATCATCGCGAACTGCGACAGATGCGCATCTTATTGAGAATTGTTTGCGTTTGCAATCCGTTTAATCGCACGCCCGGTCTTGCGCCACTCAAGACAACGACGGGCGAAAAGTGTGCCCGCGCGTCAGTCGCGGTCGTCGCGCGACCAGATGCCGCCGTGTTCGCGCTTGACCGGGAATTTCGGCACCGGGGTGTAGGCCGGGGCGCACAGCGCGCGACCGTCGCGGATGTCGAACCGGGCCCCATGCAGCACACACTCGATGCTGCCCTCGGTCGTATCGATGCAGCCCGAAGACAGTTCGAATTCTTCATGGGTGCACTGGTCTTCCAGCGCGAACAGCTCGCCATCCAGGTTGAACACGACAATGGGCGCGCCGGTGACTTCGTCGAAGGCGGTCTTCATTTCGCCCGGCAGCAGCTCTTCGCTGGCGCAGATGAAGGTCCAGGTCTGGCTCATACCGCAGCTCCCAGGGGCTTTTCCAGGATTTCGAATTGCAGGTCGTCCCGCTTGGGGATGCCGAAACGCTCATCGCCGTACGGGAACGGCTTCTTGATGCCGGTGCGCGCGTAACCCCGGCGTTCGTAGAAGGCGATCAGCTCGTCACGACAGTCGATCACCGTCATCTGCATGGTCGGCAGATGCCATTGCCCGGCCACAAAGTGTTCGGCGTGCTGCATGAGCTGTTTGCCCACGCCGCCGCCCTGTGCCTGCGGGCTGACGGCGAACATGCCGAAGTAGCCATGCCCCTCCTCGTCGGCGATATGACAGCAGGCCTGCAGTACACCGTCACGCTCGGCCAGCAGGATCACGCTGCGCGGGCGTTGGATGTCGGCGGCGATACCGGCCGCGTCCACCCGCTGGCCGTCCAGCAGATCGGCTTCGGTGGTCCAGCCTGCACGCGAGGCATCGCCGCGATAGGCC
Source organism: Stenotrophomonas sp. STEN014 (assembly GCF_056760315.1). Taxonomy (NCBI): domain Bacteria; kingdom Pseudomonadati; phylum Pseudomonadota; class Gammaproteobacteria; order Lysobacterales; family Lysobacteraceae; genus Stenotrophomonas; species Stenotrophomonas sp. STEN014. Next base: position 356,467 of record NZ_JBRREN010000002.1, read on the forward strand.
GAGGTGACCAGTTCGATCAGGTCAGGAATATCGGCCGCAGTGGCCGTGCGGAAAGTGAGTGCGTTCATGCCCTCATTCTAACGGCCGAGGTGCGCGAGCGGGTTGCGCAGGCGGGTTGCGCGGAGCTGTATTGCGCGGGCTTTACCTGCGCAGCGGCGGTTTCAGCCCAGCAGGGTGCGGACCTTCTTCAGCGCGGCCATGAATGCCTCGATTTCCTCGTGCGTGTTGTAGAACGCAAGCGAGGCGCGGCACGTGGCGGCGACGCCAAAGTACTGCAGCAGCGGATGCGCGCAGTGCTGGCCCGAACGCACTGCCACGCCCTGCAGGTCGAGCAGTGTGGCCAGATCGTGCGCATGCGCGCCTTCGATCTGGAAGGACACCACGGCGGCCTTGCGTGGCGCGGTACCGAAGATGCGCACGCCTTCGATCCGTTGCAGCTCTTCGGTGAAATGGGCCAGCAACTCCTGCTCGCGCGCATCGATATGCGCGCGACCCAGGGTCTCCAGGTAATCCACGGCGACACCCAGGCCGACGAAGCCGGCGATGTTCGGCGTGCCGGCCTCGAATTTCTGCGGGCCGTCGTTGAACACGGTGCCGTCGAATCTGACTTCCTTGATCATCTCACCGCCCCCCAGGAATGGCGGCATTTCCTGCAGCAGCTCGCGGCGCGCCCACAGCGCACCGGTTCCGGTCGGGCCGCACATCTTGTGGCCGGTGATCGCGTAGAAGTCGCAACCGATGGCCGCCACATCCACCGGCATGTGCGGTGCGGCCTGCGAGCCGTCCACCACGGTGACGATGCCGCGCTTGCGGGCTTCGCGGCAGATCTCACGGACCGGGTTGATTGTGCCCAGCACGTTGGAGACATGCGTTACCGCCAGCAGCTTCACTTCCGGGGTCATCGCCGTATGCAACGCATCCAGGTCGAGGCTGCCGTCGGGACTGATCTCGGCCACGCGGATGCTGGCGCCGGTGCGTTGTGCGATCAGCTGCCACGGCACGATGTTGGCGTGGTGCTCCATGCGCGAGACCAGGATCACGTCGCCCGTCTTCAATCGTGGCAATGCCCACGAATAGGCGACCAGGTTGATCGCGAAGGTGGTGCCACTGCACAGCACCAGCTCGTCGATACGGACATTGAGGAAGCGCGCCAGTTTGCTGCGCGCTCCTTCATAGGCTTCGGTCGCCTCGCTGCCCAGCGCATGCACGGCGCGGCTGACGTTGGCGTTGTAGCGGCGGTAGAACTCGTCCACCGCGCCGATCACCGACAGCGGTTTCTGCGCGGTGTTGGCGTTGTCGAAATACACCAGTGGCTTGCCATTGACCTCGCGCATCAACAGCGGAAAGTCACTGCGCACGCGTTCCCAGTCGGGAGCGCTGGCCGGTGGGTGGATCGGACGCGGGGAAGAGAGGTTCATGCCATGCCAGCCTGTTGCAGTACCTGGTCCAGATGGCGGGCCAGCTTTTCGGTGAGAGCACCTTCCACCGCAGCCAGCGGCTCGTGGCAGAACGCGGCGCTGAGCATGGCGCGCGCCTGTTCGGCCGGCACGCCGCGCGAGCGCAGGTAGAACAGCGCGTTGGCATCGAGTTGACCCACGGTGGCGCCGTGCGCGGCCTTGACCTCGTCGGCATCGATCACCAGCGTCGGCTGGGTATCGATTTCGGCATCGGCCGAGAGCAGCAGGTTCTTGTTGGACAGATTGGCGTCGGTGCCATCGGCGCCCTCGCGGATGTTGATACCGCCGTGGAACACCACGCGGCTGCGGTTGGCGGCCACGCCACGCCAGACCAGCTCGGCGCGGGTGTCCTTGGCGATGTGCTCGATACCCAGGCGGGTATCGATATGGCGACGACCGGTGCCCAGCAGCACGCCGTTGGCGGTCAACCTGGCGTTGTCGCCCTCCAGCCGAACGTTGAGCTCATGCCGGCTCAGCGCGGCGCCCAGCTCCAGATCGATGCGGCGGTACTGCGCATCGCGGGCCAATAAGGCGTCGGTACGCAACAGCGATGTCGCGCGCGCGCTGTCGGCCTGTACGCGGGCATGCGAGAGCACCGCATCCTGGGCGATGTGGACATGCACCAGGGTGTTGTCCAGGTGCGCGCTGTCACCGCTCTGCAGGTGGTGCTCGACCAGGCCGAACACGGCACCCCGGCGTAGTTCGATCAGATGGCGGTGGTGCCAGGCGTGATCGCTGCCATCTGCCGCGCTGACGAATACCAGGTGCAGCGGTGTCTTGCTGGTGATGCCGTCGGCCACCTGTACCAGTACGCCTTCATCGGCCAGTGCGGCATTGAGCTGGGCGAACACTTCATCGGCGCGCTCGAAGCGGCGGCCGAGGAAGCGCAGGGCTTCGGGCTCTTCGTCCTGCACGGCGGACAAAGTACGCACCTGCACGCCGGCATCCAGTGCCGACAGATCGCTCAGCGCAGCGCTGTGGCGGCCGTTGACGAACACCAGACGCGGCGCCGGGATATCGGCCAGCAGCGCGGCATCGATGGCCGGGGCCTGCAGCGGCGCCGGGGTGAAGGTGCGGCGTTCGAGCTGGCGCAGCGAGGTGTATTTCCAGGCCTCGTTGCGGGCAGCGGGCAGACCGGTCTGCAGGGCAGCGTCGAGCACCTCGCGGCGCGCGTCGCTGCCACAGAAGCCGGCGGCCAGGGAATCCAGCAGGACGCTCATTACTTGGCCGCCTCGCGGACCACGCGGTCCTTCAGGAAATCATAGCCGTGCGCTTCAAGCTCCAGCGCCAGCTCCGGACCGCCGCTCTTGACGATGCGGCCCTCGCTCAGCACGTGCACGAAGTCCGGCTTGATGTAGTCCAGCAGGCGCTGGTAATGGGTGATCACCACGAACGAGCGCTCCGGGCTGCGCAGCGCATTGACGCCGTCGGCCACGCTCTTCAGGGCATCGATGTCCAGGCCCGAATCGGTTTCATCCAGGATCGCCAGCTTCGGCTCGAGCACGGCCAGCTGGAAGATCTCGTTGCGTTTTTTCTCGCCGCCGGAGAAGCCTTCGTTGACACCGCGGTGCAGCAGTTCGTCCTTCAGATGCAGCACGGCCAGCTTCTGCCGGACCAGCTTGAGGAACTGCATCGAATCCAGCTCTTCCTCGCCCCGGGCCTTGCGCTGGGCATTGAGTGCGGCGCGCAGGAAGTAGGTGTTGTTGACGCCGGGGATTTCCACCGGGTACTGGAAGGCCAGGAACAGGCCGGCGGCAGCGCGCGCTTCCGGTTCCAGTTCCAGCAGGTCGGCGCCTTCGAACTGCACCTCGCCTTCGGTCACTTCATAGCCGTCGCGGCCGGACAGCACGTTGCCCAGTGTGGACTTGCCGGCGCCGTTGGGGCCCATGATGGCGTGCACCTCACCGGGTTTCACTTCCAGCGACAGACCCTTGAGGATTTCCTTGCCGGCGATGCGGGCGTGCAGGTTTTCGATCTTCAGCATGAGGGGGTGTTCTTCAATATGTAGGTGCGGGGCGATCAGAGCTCGCCTTCGGCGCGATCGAGGAAGGTGGCGCGCAGCCACCGGGTGCGCTGGCGGGTGAGTTCGGCCTTGTTTGCGGCGTGCAGCATCGGGTACATCGAGCCGTACAGGACGCGGGGGTTCTCGTTCTTGCCCACCGGGTAACGCGCTTCGATATCGGCGTCACGCAGCGCAATCCACAGGCGCTGGGCAGCGCGCAGTTTTTCGATGGCGACCGGTTGACCCTTCAGTTCCTGCATCACCTGCCGGTACACAGCGTTGAGCTCGGCATCGGCGGCGTCGGCATCGGCGGCCACGCACTCGTTGAGATCCAGCTGGGTGTCGGCGTCGTCGCAAGCACCGTCCAGCGCCATGGCGGAAGCGGTGAACGGCAGCACGGCCAGCAAAAGCAGCGTCAGGCGGTTCATCCGACCGATCCTTCCAGCGAGACTTCCAGCAATTTCTTGGCTTCCACGGCGAACTCCATGGGCAACTCCCGGAATACCTGTTTGCAGAAACCGTCCACGATCATCGACACCGCGTTTTCCTGGTCGATGCCACGCGCCCGGCAATAGAACAGCTGGTCGTCGGAGATCTTGGAGGTGGTGGCCTCGTGCTCGACGGTGGCGCTGGGGTTCTTCACCTCGATGTAGGGGAAGGTGTGGGCGCCACACTTCTTGCCGATCAGCAACGAGTCGCACTGGGTGTAGTTGCGTGCGCCTTCGGCACCGGCGGCGACCTTGACCAGGCCACGGTAGGTGTTCTGGCCACGGCCGGCGCTGATGCCCTTGGAGATGATCTTGCTCTTGGTGCGCTTGCCGACGTGGATCATCTTGGTGCCGGTATCGGCCTGCTGGCGGTGGTGGGTCAGCGCCACCGAGTGGAATTCACCCACCGAGTCGTCGCCCAGCAGCACGCAGGACGGGTACTTCCAGGTGATGGCCGAGCCGGTTTCCACCTGGGTCCAGGTCACCTTGGAGCGCGCGCCACGGCATTCGGCTCGCTTGGTGACGAAGTTGTAGATGCCGCCGACGCCGTTCTCGTCGCCCGGGTACCAGTTCTGCACGGTCGAATACTTGATCTCGGCATCTTCCAGCGCCACCAGCTCGACCACCGCGGCGTGCAGCTGGTTCTCATCGCGCATCGGCGCCGTGCAGCCTTCCAGGTAGGACACGTAGGCGCGGTCCTCGCAGATGATCAGGGTGCGCTCGAACTGGCCGGTGTTGCTGGCGTTGATGCGGAAATAGGTGCTCAGCTCCATCGGGCTGCGCACGCCTTCCGGAACGAACACGAAGCTGCCGTCGGAGAACACCGCCGAGTTGAGAGCGGCAAAGTAGTTGTCGCCGACCGGCACTACCGTGCCCAGGTATTTTTTCACCAGCTCCGGGTAGTCACGGATGGCTTCGGAGATCGAGCAGAAGATCACGCCCTTCTCGGCCAGCTCCTTGCGGAAGGTGGTGCCGACCGAGACCGAGTCGAACACCGCATCCACCGCCACGCCGGCCAGTTTGGCGCGTTCGTGCAGCGGCACGCCAAGCTTGTCGTAGGTGTCCAGCAGTTCCTTGGGCACCTCGTCCAGCGACTTGTACTTCGGGCCCTTGGGTGCGGAGTAGTAGCTCAGCGCCTGCAGGTCGATCGGGCCGATCTGCAGCTTGGCCCAATCCGGCTGCTGCATGGTCAGGAAGTGGCGGTAGGCTTCCAGGCGCCACTGGGTCATCCACTCCGGCTCTTCCTTCTTGGCCGACAGGGCACGGATCACGTCCTCGTTCAGGCCCGGCAGGAACGAATCGGATTCGATGTCGGTGACGAAGCCGGCCTCGTACTTGCGGCCGAGCTGCTCGTGGATTTCACGGTTGGGAGTGTCGGCAGTGCCGACGGTTTCAATGGTTTCGGTGGCCATGAGGGCTGCCTACGGTTGTTCAGGAGACGACGTCGACGGCGATGCGGCGACGGTCGGCAAGCGGTAAGGGATGCAGCATCTGCGCCAGGGTGACGCCGCGCAGCGCGTCGGCGACCACGTCGTTGATCAGTCGCCAGTTCGAGCGCACGCCGCACTGTTCGGCGATGCCGCACTGGCTCTGGTGCTGGCTGCACTCGGTGATGGCCAGCGGGCCTTCCATCGCCTCGACGATCTCGATCAGCGTGATCTGATCTGCAGGGCGGGTCAGCCGGTAACCGCCGCGCACGCCGCGCAGGCCTTCCACCAGCCCGGCCTGGGCCAGCGGTTTGAGCAGCTTGCTGACGGTTGGCGATTCCAGCCCGGCCGCATCGGCCAGCTCGGTCGCGCTCAGCACTTCGGCCGGCTGTGCGGCGAGCACAGTCAGCACGACGGTGGCGTAATCGGTGAGCTTGGTGACGCGGAGCATCGTGGCGGGAGATCCAGCGGGGAAAATGCAATGTGGACCAAAATTGTACGCTTTGCGGGCGCTGCCTCCAAGTTTTGCCGTTCAGCTACGGCGCGAGGCTGTGGCGGCGGCGGTGCTTGGGTAGAAGCGCCCGCATGGGCGAGAATCCCGGTTCCCATCGATGATTCCGGCCGCCTACATGCCCAAGAAGATCCAAGCGCGCAAATCCTCCATTCACGGCAATGGCGTTTTCGCCGTGGCCGAACTCAAGAAGGGCGAGCGGGTGATCGAGTACAAGGGCAAGCGCCGGACCCATGAGGAAGTCGATGCCGATGACACCGGCGACGTGGAAAGCGGCCATACCTTCCTGTTCACGCTCAACGAGGTCTATGTCATCGATGCCAACCACGGTGGCAACGATGCGCGCTGGATCAACCACAGCTGCGAGCCCAACTGCGAGGCGGTGATCCAGGAAACCGACAGCGATGACCCGGCCGACGAGAAGGTGTTCATCGAGGCGATCCGCAACATCAAGCCGGGTGAGGAGCTGACCTACAACTACGGCATCACCCTGGCCGAACGCCATACCCCGCGTCTGAAGAAGATCTGGGAATGCCGCTGCGGCTCGAAGAAGTGCACCGGGACGATGCTGCAGCCCAAGCGCTGATCCGCGTTTCCAGCCGTTAAAGAAAAGGCCGCATCGCGGCCTTTTTCTGTTCCAGCACTGGTCGGCCTCAGTTGCCCAGCAGCCCGGATGGCACCAGGCTGCCCAGATTCTGGTTGAAGTCCACCGCGATGCGACCGTTCTGGATGCCGACCGATTTGACCTGCAGCGCGCCCATCACCTTGGCGATGGCCGGGTCGATCTTGTAGATCGGCTCGCGGCGCGCGTAGTCGGCCAGCCAAGTGTTGAGCAGGCTGCGGGTACTGGCATCCAGTTCGGCGCCGGCCATGGCCGGGCGGAAATCGTCCACCGTCGGCTGCTCCAGGTGGAAGCCCTGGGTCTGTGCGTCGTAGCGCAGCCCGCTGCTGATGCGGACATTGCCTACCGGCATGCGCGCGCTGCCGGCGGCGGCCATGCCCAGGTCGAACTGCAGGTCCAGACGGTTGCCGGCCGGCAGCGTCAGCTGTGGCTGGCTGACATCCAGGGCCAGCAGCCCGCCCAGCGCTTTCTGGGTGCGCGGGAAGCTGCCGTCCAGATACTGCTGCACGTCACTGGCACCAACGGTGAGCTGGTGTCCCTTCACCTGCGGCGCGGCGTGGGCGGTGGCCGCCATGACGAGGCAGGCGATGGCGGGAAAAAGCAGGGCGCGATAGCGCATGGGGAGCTCGCAACAGGATGTCCGGACGGCCACGATAACCGCTGCAGGTGAACTCGCAATTAGCGGACGATGCGCGATCCGGTCCGGCATCGGTCGTGATGCCGCCCATGAACACCTTCAACACACGGCCACATCCGAGCCGGACGTAGGTCCTGCGTTACCGCGTCGCGTGCAGTTGCGCCAGTTTGGCCAGCAGCGCGTCCAGCTCCGGATGCAGCGCCGACAGCACGTTGTCACCCTGACGGGCGATGCCAGCCAGATTCTCCAGCAAGCCGGTGGCCACCACCACGCTGGCCACTTCATTGCACGACAGCTGGCGCTGGCTCTGTGCCGCCTCCAGCTGATGCATCCAGTTCTGTGGACTGCGCTGTTCGAATTCGATGGTGCATCGTCCACTGCACTGCAGGCCATCGGATTCGATCGGCGTGACGGTGATGCGGTAGCGGTGCATGCGACTGGACATGGCGGGAATCAGGGCGGAGAGGGAGGAGCCCCACCATAGGCCGCTGGCGGTACAGGGGCGAGGGCCGGGGTCACGACGCTGTGTTCCAACTGGACGGGCCGGAAGTTCATGAATGTCATCAGGCCCGTGGCAACGGCAAAAAAAACGGGACGGCAATGCCGTCCCGTCCGTTTCGCCACAAGGGGCGCCCTGATCAGAGCGCGGCGTCCTTGAGCTTCTTGAGCGGACGCACCTTCAGCTTGGTGGTGGCCGGCTTGGCGGCGAACCACTGCTCTTCCTTGGTGAACGGGTTGATGCCCTTGCGCTTGGGCTTGGCCGGCACGCTGACGGTGCTGATCTTCAGCAGGCCCGGCAGGGTGAAGCTGCCTGCGCCCTTCTTGTTGACCGATGCGGCGACCGCGCCTTCCAGCGCAGCGAACACGGCACGGACGTCCTTGGCTGCGAGGCTGGTGGTCTCGGCGATGTGGGCAACCAGACCGGACTTGGTCAGGGCTTCCTTGATCGGCTTCGGTGCAACCGGCTTGGCTGCGGCCTTGGTGGCGACTTTCTTCACTACCTTTTTCGGGGCAGCTTTCTTAGCGGTCTTTGCCATGATTTCCTGTTCCGTGAACGGTTGGTTGTTGGTCATGCCGACCCCGTCGGCAAGCGAAATGTAGGGCATGAATCCGGTGCCGCCAATAGGCAAACCCGCAAAAAGCCATAAAAAACGCGGCAATCCGCAGTTGCCGCGTTGCGATTTGCCGATTTCCACCGGTGCTGCGCTGCCCTCGCGTCGGCTCAGTCCTCGTCGGGATGCGGCTGGTGGCTGGCCATCAGCCGCTGCTGGACGGTTGCCGGCACCGGTTCGTAGTGGCTGAAATCCAGCGAATAGCGGCCACGACCGGCAGTCACGGACTTGAGCTCGGCCGCATAGCCTTCCAGCTCGGACAGCGGCACCTGCGCATGGATGACGATCTCCCCGGCGCTGGAATCGGTGCCATTGATGCGTGCGCGCTTGGCCGCCAAGCTGCCGGTGATATCGCCGGCCTGCGCTTCGGGCGCCACCACTTCCAGCGAAACCACCGGTTCAAGCACCTGCGGTGCGGCCTTGCCGATCGCATCGAGGAAGGCCTTGCGCGCGGCGGTGACGAAGGCGATCTCCTTGCTGTCGACCGGGTGGTGGCGGCCGTCATGCACGGTGACGCGCAGGTCCTGCAGCGGGAAGCCAGCCACTGCACCGCTCTCCAGCACCTGGCGCACGCCTTTCTCCACCGCCGGCATGAACTGCCCGGGAATAGTGCCGCCTTTGACCTCGTCGACGAACTCGAAGCCGCTGCCGCGCGGCAACGGCGCGATGCGCAGCGACACCTCGCCGAACTGGCCGGCGCCACCGGTCTGCTTCTTGTGACGGTGATGACCTTCGGCAGGCGCACCGATGGTCTCGCGATAGGCGATGCGCGGCGGCCGGGTGGTCACTTCCACGCCATGCCGGTCGCGCAGACGCTCCAGTACGATCCGCAGATGCAGATCGGAGAGCCCGCGCACCACCGTCTCATGGGTTTCCCCGGCCTGTTCGATCTGCAGCGCCGGATCCTCCTGTGCCAGCCGTTCCAGCGCCACGGTGAGCTTCTGCTCCTGGCCGCGACTGGCAGGCGCGATCGCCAGGCCGAACATCGCTTTGGGAAAGCTGATGGGGCGCAGTTGCGGCAGCGGCTGGTCATGCAGGTCGTGCAGCAACGCGCCGTAATGCAGCTCATCGACCTTGGCGACGGCCGCAATGTCGCCGGCCACCACCGCGTCTATGGGCAGATGCTCCTTGCCAAGTACACGGAACAGGTGGGCGATCTTGACCGGTTTGCGGCCATCGTCCACCCACAGGCTCATCTCGCGATGGATAGTGCCCTGGTAAAGACGGAACACGCCCAGCTTGCCGACAAACGGATCGTTGATGATGCGGAACACGCTGGCCACCACCGGAGCCGTCGGGTCGGCCTGCACCTGCGGCATCTCACCGCCGTCGGCGCTGACGAACAGCGGTGGATTGCCTTCGCCCGGATCGGGGAACAGCCTGCCGGCGATGTCCAGAAGGGCCTGCAATCCGGTGCCTTCGCGCGCGGAAACGAAGCACACCGGCACCAGGTGGCCCTCGCGCAGGCACTGTTCGAAGGCGTTGTGCAGCTCGTCGCCGGACAGCCCGGCTTCGCCCAGGTCCAGATAGTGCTCCATCACCGTTTCATTGATCTCCACCACCTGGTCGAGGATGCGCTGATGCCATGCGGCGACCGGCCCGGCATCGCTGTCGCCGTCCTGCTGGAGGAAACAGTCCAGCACGCTGCGACCGCCATCGGCGGGCAGATTCAGCGGCAATACCTGCGGGCCGAATTCCTCGCGCAGCGCATGCAGAAGCTGCGCGCAATCCACGCCGTCCTGGTCGATCTTGTTGACCACGATGACCCGGCACAGGTCGCGCTCCTGGGCCCGGTGCATCAGCCGGCGGGTACCGAACTCGATACCGCGGGTAGCATCCACCACGATCGCGGCGGTCTCCACCACGGCCAGCGCGGAGAGTGTGGCGCCGCGGAACTCGGGATACCCGGGCGTGTCGATCAGGTTCAGGCGCAGCTCCGGCAGGTCGATGCTGGCCAGTGCGCTGTCGATCGAGTGGCCGCGCTGCTTCTCGATGGGGTCATGGTCGGACACCGTGGTGCCACGTTCGATGCTGCCCGCCGTCTTCACGGTGCCGCCGGCATGCAGCAGGGCTTCGAACAGGGTGGTTTTGCCGGCGCCGGGGTGGCCTGCCAGGGCCACATTGCGGATCTGTTGTGTGCGGTAGGACATGGGCCGTTCCTCCAAAAGACTGGATCGAAGGGCGTCATGGCTGCCCGTGCGCAGCGACCCGGGAGCGGTGTGCTCGCAGGGCGGTCATGGCGGGAAGGGCAATGTAGCGCGGTCGTGGTGAGCCGCACGTTGCGACGCACAAGCCCGTAACGGACCGTGCCCTATGGTGGGGGCCCAATCAAACGCAGGAGTGTTGCAATGGGTATTTCGCGTCATGCCACCGCGCACTGGGAGGGTGATCTCAAGAGCGGCAAAGGTCAGCTGAGCACGCCGCAGAGCGGATTGATGGACCACACCCGGTATGCCTTCAACAGCCGCTTTGGCGATGAAAAAGGCACCAATCCGGAAGAACTGATTGCCGCCGCGCATGCCGGCTGCTTCACCATGGCGCTGTCGGCCAAGCTCGGTGAAGCCGGCTTTCCGCCGACCTCGCTGGATACCCGCGCCGATGTCGATCTGTCGATGGAGGGCGGACCGCAGCTGTCGCAGATCCGCCTGAAAGTGAAAGCCGTGGTGCCCGGGATCGATGAGGCGCGGTTCCGCGCCCTGGCCGAGGACGCCAAGCAGAACTGTCCGGTTTCAAAGGCCTTGAGTGCGGTGCCGATCAGTCTGGAAACCGAGTTTTCCGCCTGACGGGAGGACTGGCCCGGTCCGCTTGCACGGCTGTCCGGGCCGGTTCAGGATCGGCTCACCCGATGCAGCCGAGCATCGGCGACCCCAACCCGAGTGGTCCTGCCATGTTCCGATCGCTGTCTTTTGCCGGTGTCCTGATCCTGGGGAGCGTGGCTGCTTTCGATGCTGCCGCACAGCGCTACGACGATGGCCAGTACCGGCCCGATCCGGCCTATGACGACGGCCAGTACCGTCCGGGCCGCTATCGCGATGGGAATGAACCCGCCTATGACTACGCGCGCGTGGTGCGCGTGGATCCGATCATCGTCGGTGGTGGGCAGGGGCGCGGCGAGCGCTGCTACGAGCGCAACGACGGTGGCTATGTCGGCGGCGGCAATGGCTATCGCAACGAGGGTTATCGCGATGACGGCTACCGCAACAACGGTTCCTACGATCGCGGCTATGACAACGGACAGTACCGGCAGGGCGGCGACACCGGCCGCCAGCTGGCCACGGTGATCGGCGGTCTGGCCGGCGCGGTGCTCGGCAGCCGGGTCGGTGGCGGCGACGGGCGCTACCTGGGGACCGCGGTGGGCACCATCGCCGGCGGCGCAGCCGGACGGGCGATTTATGAGGCCAGCAACCGTCCGGACTACCGGCGTGGCGATGTGCGCGTGTGCGAACCGGTGGGCTACGGCAGCGAGAACGAGCGCGTGGATGGCTACGACGTCACCTATGAATATGGCGGCCGCGAATATCACACCCGTCGCGACTACCACCCGGGCGAGCGCCTCCGCGTGCGCGTGGACGTCAGCGCCGACTGAGGCAGAGGTCTCCGGGATTTCCACACCGCAGGCGGTTTGTCAGCGTGACGTGATGCCTGCATAGTCGCCGCATCCTGTCCAGGAGTTGCCTGATGCGTCGTCTTGCCTGCGTTGCCCTGCTGCTTCCTTGTCTGCATGTCCTTTCCGCCAGTGCCGAGGTCAAGCTGCTGGTGGCCGAAACCATCCGCACCGGTGACCCCGCGCAGTCGGTGGTCGGGGCGATGGCCTGGGAAAGCGATACCGGTCGCGTGCTTGATGTCGGCAGTGCCGATGCCTTGCTGCAGCTGTATCCGCAGGCCCCGCGCATCGATCTGGGCGAGGCCACGGTGGTGCCCGGTCTGATCGACGCGCACGCGCACCTGGTCTATCTGGGCAACACCTTGGCGCAGGCCGACCTGTCCGGGGCGAAGAGCCGCGCGGAAGTGGTCGAACGGCTCAAGGCATTCGAGAAGACGCTGCCACCGGGCGAATGGCTGCTGGGCCGAGGCTGGGACCAGAACCGCTGGGACAACACCGATTTTCCGACCGTGGCCGATCTGGATGCGGCGTTCCCGCAGCGGCCGGTCTATCTGGACCGGGTCGACGGCCACGCCGGCTGGGTCAACAGCGCCGCGCTGCGCATCGCCGAAGAGGGCGGTAAATCGCTGGCCGGGGACTGGCAGCCGGCCGGCGGGCGCATCGTCCGGGATGCGGCCGGCAAGCCGACGGGCGTGCTGGTGGATGGCGCCGCCGCGCTGGTGAGCGCGCATATCCCGGCGCTGGACGAGGCCGCGCGCGAGAAACGGCTGCATGCGGCCATGCAGGAAGCCGTCCGCAATGGTCTGACCGGCGTGCATGACATGGGCGTGTCGCGCGAGGATCTGGCGTTGATGAAGCGCCTGGCAGATCAGGGCAGATTGCCACTGCGTATCGATGCCTACGCCGATGGCAACCAGGCGGCACTGGATGATCTGTGCCGCAGCGGACTGTATCAGCATGCCGGCGGACGCCTGCAGATGCGTGGCGTGAAATTGTTCATGGATGGCGCGCTGGGCAGCCGTGGCGCCGCGCTGCTGGCCGATTACAGCGATGATCCGCACAACCACGGCCTGCTGATGACCTCGCCAGCCGATTTCGAGGTGGCGGTGCGCAAGGCCGACGGCTGCAAGGTGCAGGTGGCCACCCATGCCATCGGTGATCGCGGCAACCGGATCGTGCTCGATACCTATGAGAAAGTGCTGGGCGCGCGCAAGGGTGATGACCACCGCTGGCGCGTCGAGCATGCGCAGGTGGTGGCGCTGGAGGACATCGCCCGCTTCGCGCCGCTGGGGGTTGTCGCCTCGATGCAGCCCACCCACGCCACCTCGGATATGGGCTGGGCCGAGCAGCGCGTGGGGCCGGAGCGGATCAAGGGCGCCTACGCCTGGCAGCGTTACCTGCATAGCGGGGCCCGGCTGGCGCTGGGCTCGGATTTCCCGGTCGAACAGGTCGATCCGCGCCTGGGCCTGTATGCGGCGGTGACGCGGCAGGACCGCGAGGGCCAGCCGCCCGGTGGCTGGCAGCCGGAGCAGCGCCTGAGTGCGGCCGAGGCCGTGCGCGGTTTCACCAGCGATGCGGCCTGGGCCGGCCATGACGAGGCCGAGGTCGGAACGCTGAAGCGTGGCCTGCGTGCGGACTTCGTGGTGCTCGACCGCGACCCGTTCACGGTGGCGGCCGGCGAGCTTGATGAGCTGAAAGTGCTTTCCACCTGGGTCGATGGCGAGCCGGTATACATGAGCGGCCAGGCGCAGGCCGACTAGCGGCTGGCAGCGGCGCGGCAAGGACGATGCGTATCCCCTTGCGCGGAGCGCGGGCGGGTTGGCTTTCCGCGCTGGACCTGTTGGTGGCGTAGGCCCCCTTCGCCGGGTTGGGCTGTCGGCTGGTCCGGTGGAGGTTGCGCGTCTGCGCGGGCATCGCCGGCAGGAGCGGCTGCCGGTACCGGTGGGTCAGTCCGCTGACGCGCCGGCTTCGCTTTCCATGTGTTTGCACATCACCGCGTTGTCCAGGCCGATGCCGGCAACGCGCACGGTCTGCCGCTGTTTAACGCGGAAGCCGTGCCGTTTGAAGAAACGCTCGGCGCTGAGGCTGACATGGGCGTGCAATTCAATGATGCCCCGCCGTCGCGCCTGCTGCTGCAGATGCAGCAGCAGCGCGCTGCCGACGCCACGGTGTGCGTGATCGGCGGCCACAAAAAAATGATCGATCAGCCCGGATGGCTGCAGGTCGGCATAACCGGCCACCACGCCATCGTGCAGCGCCACGAACGGCTGGAGGCGTTGGATATGCAGGTTCCATCTCGCAACATCCCCGGCGCCCGCCAGCCATGCCTCGCGCTGCGCCTGGCTGTAGTGACCGCCAGTCGAACCGTCTATCGCGGAGACGAACACCTGGCGAAGCAGGGCTTCGTCTCCGGACCTGAAGTCGCGGATACGTATCGCCGTCGCTGGCGGCCGCGACGCTGTTTCAGTCATGCCTGGTACCTCTGCGCAGGGGCTGCCGGAAGCAAGGCACGTTGCCGGCCCGGCTGACGATGTGGGAATCGCGCATGCCGAAAGAGCGGTCATCACTGGCCACGGTAGCGGTCACCGCCGTCGCGAGCGCTTGCGCCAGGGGGCTGTGGATGCCGTGAGCCGCCTGAAACGGCCAATGTTCCGTGGGGGGCGAGCGCGGTGGAGCGAATGCCCGCCCGCTCCGCAGCAGGGACGCTTACCAGTCGATGGTTCCACGGATCACGGTCTGCACTTGGCCGCCGGACCAGACCTCGCCGTCCTCGTCGATGTGCAGTTCCAGCCGCGCGTCGTGGCCGACCTCGCGGCCCTGGCTGGCGGTGTAGCGTTTGCCGCTGCCGGGCAGCGCGTTGCGTTCGTCCAGCCACGCGGCCAGCACCGCGTTGGCCGCGCCGGAGGCGGCGTCCTCGAAACGGCGGCCGTTGCCGACGAAGGCGCGCACCACCAGCTGGTAGTCCTCGCCGTGGCTGCGGGCGTAGGCGAATACACCCATCGCGCCAGTGCTTTCGGCCAGCGTGGCGATCGCGTCCCAGTCCTGGGTGAGGCCGCGCAGGCTGGCTTCATCGGCCACCTCCACCAGCCACCAGCGGCGGCCGCCGTCCATCAGCACCGGCGGCAGTTGGCCCAGCGGCCAGCCGCTGATCGCCGGTTGCAGGCGCGGATCGTCGGCGCCGACCACTTCGGCCACCGCCGCACGCGGGGTGCGGATGGCGATGGTGCGCACGCCCCCGTGCTCGCTGATGCGCAGCGGCAGCGGGCCGTTGATGCCGTCCTGGACGAGCTGGCCATCCACCGGCGCGGCGATGCCGGCTTCGAGCACCGCATGTGCGCTGCCGACGCTGGGATGGCCGGCGAACGGCACCTCCTTCTGCGGCGCGAACATGCGGATACCGTAGCTGCTGCCGGGCCGGGTCGGGGCGAAGATGAAGGTGGTCTCGGGCAGGCGGGTCCAGCGGGCGATGGCCTGCATGGCGGCCTCGTCCAGGCCGTCGGCATCGAGCACCACGGCCAGCGGATTGCCGGTGCCGGGGCGGGGGGCGAAGACGTCCAGTTGCAGGAAGCGGCGGGTGGTCATGGCAGGTTGTCCGTAATCAGTGGGGTGGGCTGGCAATCAGGGGGCAGAGGGGTCGCGGGTGCCGCGGAGCAAGGTGGCTCACCACTCGATCTGCCCGCTGATCACCTGCTGCACCTCGCCGCCGATCCAGATATTGGAATCCCCGTCGACCTCCACCCGCACCTCGCCGGCGCGGCCCAGCTCGCGGCCCTGGCTGGCCAGGTACTGCTGGAACGGTTTGATCCGGCCGTGGGCCAGCAGGTGGGCGGCAACCAGCGCATTGGCGCTGCCGGTGACCGGGTCTTCGTTGATGCCCACGCCGGGGGCGAAGGCGCGCACCACATATTGATAGCCCACGTCCGGGCGGTCGGCGGCGGCGAACGCGGCCAGCTTGCCGCGTCCAGGCAGAGCGGCGATGGCGGCCAGCTCCGGCGTGTAGCGGCGCAGCGCGGCTTCGCTGCCGGCTTCCAGCAGCCACCAGTCCGGGCCGTTGTTCCACAGTTCCGGGCCATGGCCGGGCTTGGACAGCGTGGCCAGGCCTGCGGGCAGTGCCGGGACTTCGATGTCGCGACGTTCGGCCTGCGGGCTGCGCACATGGATCTGGCGGAACCAGCGCCCGCCCTGCACCCGCACCGGCAGCAGCCCGGCGGCGCACTGCTGGACCAGCTGGCCGGCGTCATCCGGTGTGGCCAGGCCCAGCTCGACCGCCGCCCAGGCCGCGCCGACACTGGGGTGGCCGGCGAACGGCAGTTCGCCCTTCGGGGTGAAGATGCGGATGCGGTAGCTGGCGCCCTGGTCCGGCGGCAGGAAGAAGATGGTCTCGGACAGGTTCAGCCAGGCGGCGATGGCCTGCATGGCGGCATCGTCCAGGCCCTCGCTGTCGACGATGACGCCCAGCGGGTTGCCGGCGCCCGGGCGGGCGGCGAAGACGTCCAGTTGCAGGTAGCGGCGTGCGGTCATGGCGGCTCGGAAGCAGAGGGGCCGGGCAGCTTAACAATCCGGGCCACGGGCGGGGATGACCGGGGTCGTTGCAGGTGCTACTTTCTGCGCCCCTGGAGGGGGATGGTATCGACCGTAATCAGCAATCCGGCCCCGCCGGCCTTGGCATAGAATCGGGAGTTCTGCCCGCGTTGCCGGGTCTTTCTCCCCCAAGTGAACCCCCCAAGCCAATGTCTGCTTCCCCTCGCGCTGATCGCTGGATCGTTCTGAAGTTCGGTGGCACCTCGGTGTCCCGTCGTCATCGTTGGAACACGATCGGGGAACTGGCGAAAAAACGGGCCGAGGAAACCGGCGGCCGGGTGCTGGTGGTGGTCTCGGCGCTGTCCGGCGTGACCAATGAACTGACCGCCATCGCCGATGGCGCAGCCGACAGCCGCCAGCGCGTGGCCGCGCTGGTCACCCGCCACAACGACTTCCTCGCCGAGCTGGAGCTGAGCCCCGAGGTGCTGGCCGGACGGCTGGCCGCACTGGCCGCGCTGCTTGACGACCCGCGTGCCGCAACCCGGCCGCTGGACTGGCAGGCCGACGTGCTGGGCCAGGGCGAGCTGCTCTCTTCCAGCATCGGCGCGGCCTACCTGCGCAGCAACGGACTGGATTTCGGCTGGATGGACGCCCGCGACTGGCTGCATGCGCAGCCGCCGGTGCCCAACCAGACCGCCTGGTCGCAACGGCTGTCGGTGAACTGCCAGTGGCAGGGCGATGCCGGCTTCAAGGCCCGCTTCGACGCCCAGCCCACGCGAATGCTGCTGACCCAGGGCTTCATCTCGCGCCATGCCGACGGCGGTACCGCCATCCTCGGCCGCGGTGGCTCGGACACCTCGGCCGCCTATTTCGGCGCGCTGCTCGGTGCCAGTCGCGTGGAGATCTGGACCGATGTGCCGGGCATGTTCAGCGCCAACCCGAAGGACGTGCCCGACGCCCGCCTGCTGACCCGGCTGGACTATTACGAGGCGCAGGAAATCGCCACCACCGGCGCCAAAGTGCTGCATCCGCGCTCGATCAAGCCGTGCCGCGATGCCGGCGTGCCGATGGCGATCCTCGATACCGAGCGCCCGCACATGCCGGGCACCAGCATCGACGGCGCCGCCGCGCCGGTGCCGGGAGTGAAGGCGATCAGCCGCCGCAACGGCATCGTGCTGGTGTCGATGGAAGGCATCGGCATGTGGCAGCAGGTCGGCTTCCTGGCCGAAGTGTTCGCGCTGTTTGCCAAGCACGGGCTGTCGGTGGACCTGATCGGTTCGGCCGAGACCAACGTCACCGTGTCGCTGGATCCGTCCGAGAACCTGGTCAATACCGACGTGCTGGCTGCGCTGTCGGCCGACCTGTCGCAGATCTGCAAGGTCAAGGTGATCGTGCCGTGCGCGGCCATCACCCTGGTCGGCCGTGGTATGCGTTCGCTGCTGTACAAGCTCTCGGACGTGTGGGCCACGTTCGGCAAGGAGCGCGTTCACATGATCTCGCAGTCCTCCAACGACCTGAACCTGACCTTCGTCATCGACGAGGCCGATGCCGACGGCCTGCTGCCGATCCTGCACGCCGAGCTGATCGACAGTGGCGCGATGCCGGTCTACGAGGAGCAGGTATTCGGCCCGCGCTGGCGCGAGATCATCGGCACGCTGCGGCCGCGGCCCACGCCGTGGTGGCAGGCACCGGGCAAGCGGGAGCAGCTGCTGGCGCTGGCCGCGCAGGGCACTCCGGCCTATGTCTACGACCTGGACAAGGTGCGCGAGCGCGCCGCCCAGCTCAAGGCCATTGCCGCGGTCGATCGCCGCTTCTATGCGATCAAGGCCAATCCGCATCCGCAGATCCTGCGCACGCTCGCCGCCGAAGGCTTCGGTCTGGAATGCGTGTCGCTGGGCGAGGTCGAGCATGTGTTCGCCTCGGTACCGGACATCGCGCCGGCGCGGGTGCTGTTCACGCCGAGCTTCGCACCGATCCACGAGTACCAGGCGGCGCTGGCGCGTGGCGTCACCGTCACCGTGGACAATGTCGAGCTACTGCGGCGCTGGCCGGAGGTGTTCCGTGGCCGCACGCTGTGGCTGCGTATCGATCTGGGCCACGGCGACGGCCATCACCAGAAGGTCAACACCGGCGGCAAGGAGGCCAAGTTCGGCCTCTCGGCACAGCGGGTGGGTGAATTCATGGCGCTGGCCGGCAGCCTGGATATCCGCATCAGCGGCCTGCACGCGCACCTGGGCAGCGGCATCGAGACCGGCGGCCACTGGAAGCAGATGGTCGACGAGATGGCCGGGTTCGCCCGCCGTATCGGCAGCGTGGAGATCCTCGATATCGGCGGCGGTCTGCCGATCCCGTACAGCGCCGATGACGAGCCGTTCGATCTGGACGCCTGGGCCACCGGGCTGGAAGAGATCAGGGCGGTGCACCCGCAGTTCCAGCTGGCGATCGAGCCGGGCCGCTTCCTCGTCGCCGAGGCCGGCGTGCTGCTGGCCCACGCCACCCAGGTGGTGGAGAAGGACGGCGTGCGCCGCGTCGGCCTGGATGCCGGCATGAACGCCCTGTTGCGGCCGGCGCTGTACGACGCCTGGCACGACATCGCCAACCTCGCGCGCCTGGAAGAGGCGCGCGACGTCGATTTCAGCGTGGTCGGCCCGATCTGTGAATCCAGCGACGTGTTCGCGCAGCGCGTGAAGCTGCCCTCGACCACCGCGCCGGGGGATGTGATGCTGATCGCCGATGCCGGCGCCTATGGTTTCAGCATGGCCAGCACCTACAACCTGCGCGCACTGCCGCGCGAGGCGGTCCTCGATGCGTGACAATCGCCTCCTGCCGCGAAAACTTTGTCGTCCGCCGCGCGCTGGTGCGCGGCGGTTCGTTTGATTCGGATACGCCATGACAGCTTTTGACAAAAACCAGGTTTCCCGCTTCCGCTTCATCCGCTGCGATTTTGCCGCGGATACCGGCGTGGCAAGACTGGTCTACGCCTTCGACGACGGCCCGGAGATGACCGAGACTGTCACCGTGCCGGGGGCGCCGTTCCAGCTGGAGGGCGAGCGTGCGGCGGCGGTGCAACGCGCGCTGCAGCTGCTGCATCTGATCGCCGGTGTCAGCTACTACAAGGCGGCAGTGCCGGCGCAGGTGAGCATCGACAGCTATGCGATCGATGCGGCCACCGCCACACTGGTGGAAACGGTGTATCTCAATGGTCTGGGCGAGTTCGCCTACCGCAATGGCCTGAACCTGCGCGGCCGCTTCACGCTGCCGGTGCAGGGCCAGACGGTGCCGGCGCCGGTGCTGGGCCTGCGCGAGCACGCGCTGGTGGCCATCGGCGGCGGCAAGGATTCGCTGGTCAGCATCGAGGCGCTGCGCCATGCCGGCGTGGCCGAGACGGTGACCTGGATCGGCGGCTCGCAGCTGATCCGCGCCTGCGCCGACCGCACCGGTCTGCCGACGCTCAATATCGGTCGCACGCTGGCCCCGGAGCTGTTCGAGCTCAACCGCCAGGGGGCCTGGAACGGCCATATCCCGGTGACCGCGGTGAACTCGGCGATCATGGTGCTGGCCGCGCTGGTGCAGGGCGTGGACCAGGTGGTGTTCTCCAACGAACGCTCGGCCAGTTACGGCAGCCAGATCGCCGGTACCGGCGAGGTCAACCACCAGTGGTCCAAGGGCTGGGCGTTCGAGCAGGCGTTCGGCGAGCATGTGCAGCAGCACGTGGCGGCCGACCTGCACTATTACTCGCTGCTGCGGCCGCTGTCGGAGCTGGCGGTGGCCCGCCAGTTCGCCAGGACCGACTACTACGACGCGCATTTCTCCAGCTGCAACCGCAACTTCCACATCCTCGGCGAGCGTCCGGTGAACCGCTGGTGCGGCGTCTGTCCGAAGTGTCACTTCGTGTTCCTGGCGCTGGCCCCGTTCATGCCCAAGACCCGGCTGGTGCGCATCTTCGGCCGCAACCTGCTCGATGACAGCGAACAGGCTGGCGGCTACGACGCGCTGCTGGAATTCGGCGACCACAAGCCGTTCGAGTGCGTGGGCGAGGGCAAGGAGTCGCGTGCGGCGATGGCCACGCTGGCCGCGCGTGCGGACTGGAAGGAAGACGTGCTGGTCAAGCGTTTCGCCAGCCTGATCCAGCCGACCCTGGCGGCGGACGAGCTGCAGATCGAACCGTTGCTGGTCATCGACGGCGAACACCGCATCCCGGCAGCCCTGTGGGAGCGTCTGCGTGCGAATTTCGCAGCTTGAAGGCAAGCGGGTTGCGTTGTGGGGCTGGGGGCGTGAGGGCCGTGCGGCATTTGCCGTACTGCGCCAGCGCCTGCCGCAACTGCCACTGACGCTGTTCTGTCCGCCGGCCGAGGCCGCGGCCGCGCGTGCCGAAACCGCGGGCGCGCTGCAGGTGGAAACCGACGTCACCGGCGCGGCGCTGGCGCGCTTCGAGGTGGTCATCAAGTCGCCGGGGATCAGCCCGTACAAGCCCGAGGCGCTGCAGGCGCAGGCACTGGGCACGCAGTTCATCGGCGGTACCGCGCTGTGGTTCAGCGAGCATGCCGGCCCTGACGGCACCTTGCCCGACACGGTGTGCGTGACCGGTACCAAGGGCAAGAGCACCACCACCTCGCTGCTGGCGCACCTGCTGCGCGCGGCCGGGCATCGCACCGGCCTGGCCGGCAATATCGGCCTGCCCCTGCTCGAAGCGTTGGATCCGCAACCGGCACCGGAATACTGGGCGGTGGAACTGTCCAGCTACCAGACCGGGGAAGTAGCGCGCAGTGGCGCGCGGCCGGATGTCGCCGTGGTGCTCAACATCTTTCCCGAACACCTGGACTGGCACGGCAGCGAACAACGCTATATCGACGACAAGCTGGCACTGGTGACCGGCGGTCATCCGCGGGTGGCCGTGCTCAATGCCGCCGACGCGCATCTGCGCGCGCTGCAATTGCCGCACAGCAAGATCGTCTGGTTCAACCAGCCTGAAGGCTGGCACATGGTCGGCGAGGTGGTGCATCGCGGCGCGCAGCCGGTGTTCGATACGGCGGATACGCCGCTGCCGGGCCGGCACAACCGCGGCAACCTGTGCGCGGTACTGGCCGCCATCGAAGCGCTGGGACTGGATGCCGTGGCCCTGGCGCCGGCAGTGCGGAGCTTCCGGCCGCTGCCCAACCGCCTGCAGCTGCTGGGCGAGCGCGATGGGCTGCGCTGGGTCAACGATTCGATCAGCACCACCCCGCATGCCTCGCTGGCGGCGCTGGACTGCTTTGCCGGGCAGCGCATCGCGCTGCTGGTCGGCGGCCACGATCGCGGCCTGGACTGGAGCGATTTCCTCGCGCACATGGCCCATGACGTGCCGCCGGTGGAGATCGTGACGATGGGCGGCAACGGCCCGCGCATCAACGACCTGCTGCGACCGCTGGCCGAGGCTGGCCGGTTCGGACTGCATGCGGCCGCCGATCTGCCGCAGGCAGTGGAACTGGCGCGTGCGGCACTGGGCGCGCAGGGCGGGGTGGTGCTGCTGTCACCGGGCGCGCCGAGCTTTGGCGCTTACAGCGACTACGTGGCGCGCGGCCGCCACTTCGCCGCGCTGGCCGGCTTTGATCCGGACAGCATCAGCGCCATTCCCGGGCTAGGCATCGGCTGAATCCCGGCAATCACCCGGGCTGGGGCCCGTCGGACTTAAACTCGGCGCACCCCTGAGCGGAGAAGTCCGATGCGAGCAGAACGGAAGTGGCCGGTGGCAGTGGCGGGCCTGTGGCTGGCGGTGGCATTGCCGGCCGCGGCGAAAATGCAGCAGCGCACGGTGGAATGGCAGCACGATGGCGCGTCGTACAGCGGCGTGCTGGTCTATGACGACGACGGTGACGCCCGCCGACCCGGTGTGGTGATGGTGCCCAACTGGCGTGGCGTGAACGCATCCGCCGTCGCCAAGGCCGGGCAGATTGCCGGTGATGACTATGTGGTGCTGGTGGCCGATGTCTACGGCAAGGACATACGACCCAAGGACAACACCGAAGCCGCTGCGGCCTCCAAACCCTTGCGCGATGACCGGGCCCTGCTGCGTGCCCGGGCCGGTGCGGCATTGCAGGCATTGGAGGCGCAGGCCGGCAAGGCGCCGCTGGACGCCGGCCGTATCGCCGCGGTCGGTTTCTGTTTCGGTGGCACCACGGTGCTGGAGATGGTGCGTGCCGGCCTGCCCTTGACCGGGGTGGTGAGTCTGCATGGCGGCCTGTCCACCCCGAGTCCGGCGCCGGCAGGCAGCGGCAAGGTACCGATCCTGGTCCTCAACGGGGCCGCCGATCAGGGGGTAACGGGCGAGGACATCGCCGCGTTCGTCAAGGAGATGGACAGCGCCGGTGCGGATTGGCAGTTCGTCAATTTCAGCGGAGCGGTGCACTGCTTTGCCGAGTCCGATGCCGACAGCCCGCCGGGCTGCCTGTACGACCCGCGCGCAGCCAAGCGGGCCTGGAAGATGATGGACAATTTCCTGGAAGAACGCCTGGGCGACTGACCGCGCGCGGAGGGCGGAACCGCAGCAGCCGCAAGACCGGCCTCTGTCTGGTCGCTGCGGCAGGGTGGTGCGCGCGGGTACGGTGCCGTGGTTGGCCGTGGGTGGTACCCGGCCGTGGTGGTTTCGGCACCCGTGGCCCCAGGCCACGCCGCGCTGCGCCTACCGCGATCGGGCTTTTGCCGCCGCGATCGCGCCGCTGATCGCCGCCCGCGCCTGCGGACTGTTGCGCCAGCAGCTGCTGCCCAGCATCGCGGCGGCCTGGCTGACGATATCGCCGGGCTGGGCCTGTGCCAGCTGGGGCAGGGAGGTGAATCCCAATTGTTCCAGCCGGGCCACCACGGTGGCGCCGACGCCGTATACCGCCAACAGCACCTGGCGTTCCTCATCGCTGAAACCGGCGGTGCTCACGGCTCAGTGGCCGCGTTCGACCGCATAGCGGGCCAGCCCGCGCAAGGCGGCCACAGCCGGATTCTCGGCCAGGCCTTCGAGTGCGGCTTCGGCCGCCTCGGCGTACTGGCGGGCGCGCTGGCGACTGTAGTCCAGGCCACCGGTGGCCTGGATAGCGGCCAGAACTTCGGGCATCGCGCTGGCCTCGCCGTTCTGCACGATCTCGCGCAGGCGCTGGCGGGTGGCCTCATCGGAATGGGCCATGGCGTGGATCAGCGGCAGCGTGGCCTTGCCTTCGGCCAGATCGTCGCCCAGGTTCTTGCCCAGCTCCTCGGCGTTGGCCGAGTAGTCCAGCACGTCGTCGGCGATCTGGAAGGCGTAGCCCAGGTGCATGCCGTAGTCGTACAGCGCCTGCTGGGTGGCCTCGTCCACGCCACTGGCCAGTGCGCCCAGGCGGGTACCGGCGGCGAACAGCACCGCGGTCTTGCGTTCGATCACCCGCAGGTAGGCGGCCTCGTCGGTATCCGGGTTGTGCACGTGCAGCAGCTGCAGCACCTCGCCTTCGGCGATGCGGTTGGTGGTGTCGGCCAGGATGCGCATGACCGGCATGCGGTCCAGCTCGACCATCAGCTGGAAGCTGCGCGAGTACAGAAAGTCGCCGACCAGCACGCTCGGGGCATTGCCCCACAGCGCGTTGGCGGTGCTGCGGCCGCGGCGCAGATCCGACTCGTCGACCACATCGTCATGCAGCAGGGTCGAGGTGTGGATGAACTCGATGATCGCCGCCAGCTGGTGGTGCTCCGGACCGGCACCGCCGACCGCGTGACCGGCCAGCATCACCAGCATCGGCCGCAGGCGTTTGCCGCCGGCGGAGATGATGTGGTCAGCGATCTGGTTGATCAGCACCACGTCCGAGGACAGACGGTGGCGGATCAGGGCATCGACGGCGTCCATGTCCGGTGCCGCAAGGGTCTGGATGGCAGGCAGGCCCAGCGCGGGGCGGATATGTTCGGCGATGCTCATAGGAATACTTCGGAGGGTGCCCCGGGATTATAGGCGGTGCGGAGGCAAGCGGCCCGCGGCGGCGGAAACCCCCACTGCACGCAGTGAATACGTATGCAAGCGGCACCGTCGACAAAGCGTCGACGCTAAGCTGGCCGGCATACGTTCTGCGGCCCCTTCCGGGGCATTTGAAGCCCGTAGGGGGGCGCTTGATGTCGAAGATTTCCTGGTGGCGCGGCGCCGTCATCTACCAGATTTATCCCCGCAGCTACCTGGACAGCGATGGCGACGGTGTGGGTGACCTGCCGGGCATCATCGAGCGGCTGGATTACATCGCCTCGCTGGGCGTGGACGCGATCTGGGTCTCGCCGTTCTTCAAGTCGCCGATGGCCGATTTCGGCTATGACATCGCCGACCAGCGCGATGTGGATCCGCTGTTCGGCAGCCTGGACGATTTCGACCGGCTGCTGGCCAAGGCGCATGCGCTGGGGCTGAAGGTGATGATCGACCAGGTGTTCAGCCACACCTCGGTGGAACACGCCTGGTTCAAGGAAAGCCGGCAGAGCCGCGACAACCCCAAGGCCGACTGGTATGTGTGGGCCGATGCGCGCGAGGACGGTACGCCGCCGAACAACTGGCTGTCGATCTTCGGCGGCGTGGCCTGGCGCTGGGAACCGCGCCGCCGCCAGTACTACCTGCACAATTTCCTGTCCTCGCAGCCGGATCTGGATTTCCACAATCCGGCCGTGCAGCAGGCCACGCTGGATTACGTGAAGTTCTGGCTGGACCGTGGCGTGGACGGCTTCCGCCTGGATTCGATCAACTTCTGCTTCCACGACGCGCAGTTGCGCGACAATCCGCCCAAGCCGGAAAGCGAGCGCGTGGGCCGCGGCTTCAGCCCGGACAATCCGTACGCGTTCCAGTACCACTACTACAACAACACCCGGCCGGAGAACATCGGCTTCCTCGAGCGTCTGCGCGCGTTGCTGGACCAGTATCCGGGCGCGGTGACGCTGGGCGAGATCTCCTCGGAGGATTCGCTGGCCACCACCGCCGAGTACACCGCGCCGGGCCGCCTGCACATGGGTTACAGCTTCGAGCTGCTGGTCGATGACTACAGTGCGGCCTACATCCGCGGCACGGTGGAGAAGCTGGAAGCCACGATGCGTGACGGCTGGCCGTGCTGGGCGGTGTCCAACCATGACGTGCAGCGGGCGGTGACGCGCTGGGGCGGCCATCCGGCCAACCCCCAGCTGGCCAAGATGCTGGTTGCGCTGGTGTGTTCGCTGCGCGGCTCGGTGTGCATCTACCAGGGCGAGGAGCTGGGCCTGGGCGAGGCGGATGTGCCGTTCGAGGCGCTGCAGGATCCGTACGGGATCACCTTCTGGCCGAATTTCAAGGGCCGCGACGGCTGCCGCACGCCGATGCCGTGGAGCGATGGTGACGTGGCCGGCTTCAGCACGGGCAAGCCGTGGTTGCCGATTCCGGCCGAACACCGTGCGCTGTCGGTGCAGGCGCAGGAAGCCGATGCCGGTTCGGTGCTGCACGCGTTCCGCGCGTTCCTGGCCTGGCGCAAGGCGCATCCGGCGCTGGTGGAGGGCGGAATCCGGTTCATCGACAGCACCGAGCCGGTGCTGATGTTCGAACGCCAGCTCGGTGACGAGGTGCTGCTGTTGGCGTTCAATCTCTCCGCTCAGTCGCAGCGCCAGCCCCTGCCGGCGGGCACATGGCAGGCGCTGGAGCTGCCGGGGCCGGCGTCAGGCGGCCTCGAGGCCGGTGAACTGGTGTTGCCTGCGCACGCGGTGTATTGCGCGCGGCGCAGCTGAGGCAAGTTGCTCTTTCCTGTGGAGGGCGGAGATCACATCTCCGCCTTTTTTTTGCGTCTGTTCCAGGCGCGATTGCGCGCCCGGGAAACGTCCGCTGTCTGCCCGTTGTGATCTTGAGATCGTGCGCCAAGGTGCTCATGGCATTGCCGGAGGGAAGCACGCTTCCGCGGCGGACGTGTTCCGCAAGAGGTCTGGCTTGCCGCGCTTTCTGTCGACGGGCACTGCCGGCCCGAGCTTGTGTGGTGGCCGATGGGTTCCCCACCGTCCGCGCGATGTCGCTTCGGCACAGCCGCGCGGACCACAGATGAGGGGCCACCGCCCGGCAAGTCACGCACTTTGGCAACATCGGTCTGGTCCGTCGACGCCCAGGATGCAGTGTGCGGGCGTGATCCCGGTGCGCGGTACGTTGCCGGGCAGCCCCGATGTCGCAGGGGCGGGGCATTGCAGGTCCCGCAAACGGCAGAGCCCGCTGCGTGAACAGCGGGCTCTGCCGATCAACCAGGGTGTCCCGGATCAGAACTTGTAGTTCACACCCACCTGGTAGGTGCGGCCCCATTCCACGGTTTCCAGCGGACGGTCCTTGGTGCCGGCGTAGGTCTCGTACTTGGAGTTGGTAAGGTTGCTGGCCTGCAGGAACAGGCTCAGGCCCTGGAACAGGCTGCCGTCGCCGAAGCTGTAGCCCACCTGCGCATCCAGCACGTCCTCGCCCTTGACGTAACGCAGGGTACGGTTGCCGTTGAAGTTGCCGATCTCGCCGATGAAGTCCGAACGCTTGCGCTGGTTCAGGCGCACTTCGAAGCCGTTGTTCTCGTAGTAGGCGGTGAAGTTGTACACACGCTTGGACAGGCCCGGCAGCATGATCGGCTCGGAGCCCACGCTGGAGGTGGTGCCCGGATCCGGCGGGATGGAGATGTTGCTGTCGTTGAAGCTGGCGCTGGCGACCACACCGAAGCCACGCAGGCCGTCGAAGAACAGGTCCAGCGGCAGCGACGCGGTCAGCTCGGCACCGCGCAGGCTGCCACCGTTGCCGTTGAACGGCGCGGTGTAGTAACCGGTCTTGTCGACCACGATGCCCGGCGGCAGGGTGATGGCGTTGGCCTGCAGCCACGCGTCGACCTGCTGGGTGAAGTCATAGCCATCGCGCTTTTCGGTGTAGATGTAGGTCTTCAGGTCCTTGTAGAACACCGCGGCGGCCACGTAGGCCTTGTTGCCGAAGTACTTTTCCCAGGACAGGTCCACCGCGTTGGCCACCCACGGGTCCAGGTTCGGGTTGCCGCCACTGGCGCCGGGCTTGCCGATGTTGGTGTCCACGCCGAATTCCATCGACGCGCGCAGCTCGTCCACGCGCGGTCGTGCGACCTGGCGGGCCAGGGCGAAGCGCACCGTGTTCTCGGCCGGCAGTTCGAAGGCCAGATTCAGGCTGGGCAGGAAGTCCAGATAGCTCTTGCCTTCGTTGATCGGTATGACCTGGCTGCCGACCGGCTGCCCGCCATCCCAGTAGTTCGAGCTGGAGGACTGGCGTACGTGCTGGGCCTGCAGGCCGACGTTGCCGCGCACCGGAATCGAGCCGATCTGGGTGCTGATGTTGGCGCGCAGGAAGGTGGTGGTGATCTCCTCGTCCACCGTCCACTGCTTCGGGATCAGGTAGCTTTCGGTGGTGGTCGGATTGAACACCATGTAGCGGTCCACGGCAGCGGGCACATTCCAGGCCGGGATGTAGCCGGCGCCGGCAAAGCCCAGGTTGACCGGTTTGTACTGCAGGTCGGCGGCGATGCTGGTGACGCCCTGCGCGCCGAGGTTGATGTTGCCTTCGGCCTGGGTCTTGTTCTTGCTGCGGTCGGCGTAGTTCACGCCGACGTCGAAGTCGGAGAACCAGCTGAAGCCTTCCGGCACCGGGAAGGTGGCCGCCAGCTTGACGCCCTTGAGCTCATCATCGACATGCGGGGTCTTGCCATAGCCCGAGCCGTAGATGGTGTTGGTCAGGTAGAGCTTGCTGAAGTCCGAATAGTCGCGGCCCGGCGTGAACTGCGGGAAGTTGCCGCCGGCGAAATTCAACGTCACCGAATCCAGCATCGGGGCAGGCAGCAACTGCAGGTTGTTTTCCAGATTCAGCTCGTCGCGCTCGGCCTTGGACCAGCTGAGGTCGGCCACCACGCGCACATCGCCGAAGGTGAATTCGTTGTTCCAGCCCAGCGCCTTGATGCTGTCTTCGCGGCGGTTGTACATGCCGCGCACCAGCGGATAGACGTTGTGCGCCGTGCCGCTGACGAAGCTGCCGTTGCTGTTGACCACCACGTCGGTGACGTTCAAGCGGTCGTAGCCGCCGTTGTAATCGCCCAGATGGATTTCCAGCTGGTTGGCGGTGTCGTATTCCTTGGCCTTGGTGTAGAACGCGTCCAAGGTGCTGGTCCAGCTGTTGTTCGGCCGGAACTGCACGGTGGCCATCACGCCGTCACGCTTGGCGTGGCCGGTGCGGCGCAATGCCTTGATGCCATCGGAATAGTAGGTGCCGGCGGCGACGCCCGGGCGCCAGTTGTCGCCGATGGCCTGCCAGGGCTCGTACAGGCCGACCTGGTTCTCCTGCTTGGACATTTCCGAGTGGGAGTAGCCGATCGCCAGGCCGAGCGTGTCGTCGGCGAACTTGTCCACGAAGCTGGCATTGATCCGGTTGCCGTACGGGTCTTCGCCGGCGGCCTCACCCAGCGAGTTTTTCTGGTAGCGGCCGCTGACGGCGATCACGCGGTCAACGTAGCTGAGCGGACGCACGGTCTGCATGTCCAGCGTGCCGGACAGGCCCTGGCCGACCAGGCCGGCGTCGGGGGTCTTGTACACCGTCACGCCGCTGATCAGTTCCGACGGGTACTGGTCGAACTCGACGCTGCGGTTGTCGCCGGTGCTGACCATCTCGCGACCATTGAGCAAGGTGGTGGCGAAGTCGGGCGACAGGCCGCGCACGCTGATGACCTGGGCGCGGCCGGCGACGCGCTGGGCGGCCAGACCGGGCAGGCGGGCGATCGATTCGGCGATGCTCACGTCCGGCAGCTTGCCGATGTCCTCGGCCGAAATGGCCTCCACGATCGAGGTGGAATCCCGCTTGACCGAGATCGCGCTTTCGATGCCGCGACGGATGCCGGTGACGGTGACGGTATCCAGATCGGTGGCTTCCGCCTTCGTCTCGGGCTTGCTCTGCGCCTCGGCCGTCTGTGCGTGTGCACTGGTGGCGCCCAACGTGATGGCCGAAGCCAGTGCCACGCTCAGCAGATTGCGTTTGGTGTTCAACATGCTCCCCTCTCCCAGGTGATGTCGGTTGGTTGTAGCCAGTCGCCCCAGACAGGTGTCGGGGGCGTGTCGCGTTTGTTTTTTTCGCAGCGTGCGACTGTCTGGCATGGTAATCAGCGGACCCCGCGGCGGGACCGGCCTGCATACGTATTCAATGCCGTGCAATGCCGGCACGCGAGTCTGAAAACGCTTTCGCCGGTGAGGGCGGATACGGAACGACCGCCTGCGGCTTGATCCTTGCGTTTCAGGCCTCGGGCAGGGCTCAGTCCAGCGGCACAAAGCGCACGGCCATGCCGCCACCGGCCGCCAGCGCAATGCGCAGCGGATCGCCGCTGCGGACCTCCCGCGTTTCGGTGGCGAAGGCGAATGGCGCCGTTTCCCAGTGCGCGCCGTCGCCGTCGCGGTAGATCTGCGCCCGGTAGCGGCGGCCCGGATCGAGGAAGGACAGTGGCACGTCCAGCGTCTGCGGCTGTTCGCTGCCGACGCTGCCGAGGAACCATTCCTCGCCGCCCCGCACCTTGCGCGCGAAGGTCACGTACTGGCCGATTTCGCCATTGAGCACGTGGCTTTGCTCCCAGTCCACCGCCACGTCCTTGATGAACTGGAAGGCGTCCGGGTGCTGGGCGTAGTGTTCGGGCAGGTCGGCCACCATCTGGATGGGGCTGTACAGCACCACATACAGCGCCAGCTGCTTGGCCAGCGTGCTGCGCAGCGGCAGGCCATTGCGTCCCTTGAGGCTGACGATGCCCGGGGTGTAGTCCATCGGCCCGGCCAGCATGCGGGTGAACACCAGCGTGGCTTCATGTCCCGGCGGATTGGGCGGATTGCCCCAGGCGTTGAACTCCATGCCGCGAGCCCCTTCACGTGACACCCAGTTCGGATAGGTGCGACGCAGGCCGGTGTCCTTGATCGGCTCGTGCGCGTTGATCGCGATATGTTTTTCCGCCGCCTGCCGCACCACGCGCAGGTGGTGGTTGCTCATCCACTGGCCCTCGTGCCACTCGCGCAGGATCGGGCCCCCGGCCCGGTCCTGGCGCTGGATGTCGCCGGCGTCGCAGACGTAACCGGTCTTGATCACATCCACACCGTTGCGCGCGTAAAGCTCCAGCGCCGCGGGCAGCTGGCGCTCGTAATGGCTTACCGCGCAGGCGGTCTCGTGGTGGCCGATCAGGTGCACGCCCCTGGCCGCGCCGTAGCGTGCCAGTGCCGGCAGGTCGAAGTCGGCGGTGGCGCGGGTGAAATCGAAGGCCTGGCCGTTGGCGAACCAGTCGCCGTCCCAGCCGGTGTTCCAGCCTTCCACCAGTACGCCGCGGAAACCGTTGGCGGCGGCGAAGTCGATATAGCGGCGGGTGTTGGCGGTGGTGGCGCCGTGGCGCGGGCCGGTGCCCCAGGTCTCGGTCTCCAGATGCAGCGACCACCACACCCCCACGTATTTGGCCGGGGTGAACCAGCTCACATCGCCCAGCGCGTTGGGTTCATTGAGGTTGAGGATCAGGCTGGATTCGGCCAGCTCGGCGGCGGTTTCGCCGATGGTGATGGTCCGCCACGGCGTGTGGAAGGGCAGCGAGCGCTGCACCGGTGCGCCGTTGCCGGAAGGCGTGAGCGCGGCATGCAGGACATCGCCGTCGCCGCGCGCCAGATTCATGCCGGCATAGTCCACCAGCGCGGCCTCGTGCAGGGAAATGTGCAGGCCGTTGTCGCTGCGCAGGGTCAGCGGCGTCTGCGCGATGCCCACTTCCTTCAACGGCGTCTGGTGATACAGGTATTCCTCGCGGTTCCATTCGAACGCCGGAATCCACCAGGCGGTGGCCGGGTGGGCCAGCGCGAACTCGGTCAGCTCGGCCTGTACCGTGACCTGTTCCATCGCCGCCTGTTGCGGGAATTCGTAGCGGAAGCCGACGCCGTCGTTGTGGACGCGGAACACCACCTCGAACTGGCGTGCGTAGTCGCGGCCGGCGCCGGGCTTCTCGCTGAAGCGGGTGCGCAGTTCGTTGTAGTGGTTGCGGGTCAGGCGGCGTTCGCCCCAAGGCTGCTCCCAGGTCTCATCGACGCTGCGCTGCGACTGCGCGGTCAGCGCGATGTTGCGCTCCAGGCGTCCGTCGCCGAGCAGCATGCCCAGCCGCGAGGGAGCGATGACCGGATCACCGTTGCGCTCCACCCGGTAGGACAGGCGTCCCTCGTGCTGGGATTGGACGATCACCGCGAGCGCGCCGTCCGGCGAGGTGACGCGCGCCAGGTCGGCCGCCTGCACGCTCTGTGCGCTGGACAGCAGCAGCGCCAGGCCGGCAGGCGAAAGCAGTCGGAAGAAAATGGAAAGTCGGTCGGCCATCTGGATATGTGCTCCGGGGTCTGGTCGGCGACCGCGCGTGGCGCGCGGGCCATCCGGCCACTATTCCCGTTCCGCTGCGGTGGTGGGTGCTGGCGGGCATTGAATACGTATGCAACGGCGGTGCGTATCGCCGGTAGGGCCTCTACCATGGCCGCAGCGCATCCGCGCCCAAATCGCATCCGTGATTCCCGGAGGGGGGAAGCGCTTGATGAAAAGCAAACCGCAGCTGTCGTTCTGGCAGATCTGGAACATGTGCTTCGGCTTTCTGGGGATCCAGTTCGGCTTCGCGCTGCAGAACGCCAATGCCAGTCGCATCTTCGAGACGCTCGGTGCGCCGATGGACGCGGTGCCGGGATTGTGGATCGCCGCGCCACTGACCGGCCTGCTGGTGCAGCCGGTGGTTGGCTACTTGTCCGACCGCACCTGGACGCGCTGGGGCCGCCGCCGTCCCTACTTCATGATCGGCGCGGTGCTGACCACGCTCGCGTTGCTGGTCATGCCCAACTCGCCGACCCTGTGGATCGCCGCCGGCACGCTGTGGGTGCTCGATGCCTCGATCAACATCTCGATGGAGCCGTTCCGCGCTTTTGTCGGCGACCAGCTCTCGCCCAGGCAACGCCCGGCCGGCTTCTCGATGCAGAGCTTCTTCATCGGCGTGGGCGCGGTGGTGGCCAGCTTCCTGCCCTTCATCCTGGCCCGTTTCGGCGTGGCCAATACGGCCGGTCCGGGCGAAGTACCCGATACGGTGCGCTATGCCTTCTATTTCGGCGCCGTGGTGTTGCTGCTGGCGATGAGCTGGACGGTGTTCAGCACGCGCGAGTATTCACCGGCCGAACTGGCCGGTTTCGATGACGCCGAGCCGTCGCCGGTGCATGCCGCACAGCGTGTCGGTGACCTGCCGCAATGGCGCCAGATCGGTCTATGGCTGGGCCTGGGTGTGGTGCTGGCGGCGTTGATCGCGTGGCGGCAAGGCGATCGCATGCTCTACGTGCTGGCCGGGCTGTGTGCCAGCTACGGTCTGTTGCTGGCAGTGGCGCGGGTGCTGCCCGGCACCCATATGCTGGCCACCATCGTCGACGATCTGCGCCGCATGCCCGGCACGATGCGGCGCCTGGCGTGGGTGCAGTTCTTCTCGTGGTTTGCGCTGTTCGCCATGTGGATCTATACCACCGCGGCGGTGGCCGGCACGCACTTCGGCTCCACCGATACGCAGTCAGCGGCCTACAACGAGGGCGCCAACTGGGTGGGCGTGTTGTTCGGCGCTTACAACGGCTTCGCCGCCGTGGCGGCGCTGGTCATCCCGCTGATGGTGCGCGCCATCGGCCTGCGCTGGAGCCACCTGGTCAATCTGTGGCTGGGCGGGCTGGGCCTGATCTCGCTGATGCTGATCAAGGACCCGCATTGGCTGTTGCTGTCGATGGTCGGCGTCGGCTTTGCCTGGGCCTCGATCCTGTCCTTGCCCTATGCCCTGCTGTCAGACAGCGTGCCGGCGGCCAAGATGGGCGTGTACATGGGCATTTTCAATTTCTTCATCGTGATCCCGCAGCTGGTCGCGGCCAGTGCCTTGGGTTTTGCCCTGCGCAACTGGCTGGGCGGTGACCCCATCCACGTGCTGGTGCTGGGGGGTTGCAGCCTGTTCGTGGCCGGGCTGTGTGTATTGCGGGTTCCGTCGCAACCGGAGGTGGTGTGATGCGCAGGCGTTTGGCAGCAGCGGTTGGGCTGGCTTGGGTGGCGGGGACGGCGTTGGCCGGCAACCGGCCGGACTACATCGGTACCACCGAGCCGTTCGCCAGCGAGGCGGTGTACTTCGTGGTCACCGACCGTTTCGTCAATGGCGATACCAGCAACGACCATCGCGACCAGGGCGGCGAGCACCCGACCTTCGATATTCCGGTGCCATGCCCGGACAAGGTTGACGGCAACATCGGTTACCTCGGCGGCGACTTCAAGGGCGTGCTGGACAACGCCGATTACATCCGCCAGCTCGGCTTCGGCGCGGTGTGGATCACGCCCATCATCGACAATCCCGACCAGGCCTTCACCGGCAGCAAGCCGATCAGCTGCAGCAGCACGCTGACCGACCGTGGCAAGACCGGCTACCACGGTTACTGGGGCATCAACTTCTACAAGCTGGACGAGCACCTGCCCAGCCAGGATCTGGATTTTGCCGGGCTGACCCGTGGCCTGCACGACGCCGGGCTGAAAGTGGTGCTGGATATCGTCGGCAACCACGGCTCGCCGGCCTGGACCATGCCCAAGCGGCAGCCCCAGTTCGGCCAGCTCTTCGACAAGGACGGCACGCTGATCGCCGACCACCAGAACCTGCCGCCGGACAGGCTCGACCCGCAGCACAACCCGCTGCATGCGTTCTACAACAACATCGGCCCGGTCGATGGCAGCCAGGGCTCGATCTTTGACGGCAATCTGGCCGAGCTGGGCGACTTCAACGAACACAACCCGGCGGTGATGGACTATCTGGTCGGCGCCTACCTGCAGTGGACCGCACAGGGCGTGGACGCGCTGCGGATCGACACCATCGGCTGGTTGCCGCATCCGTGGTGGCATGAATTCGTCGCGCGCATCCGCGCACAGCACCCGGGCATGTTCATGTTCGGCGAGGCCTTCGACTACGACGCGGCCAAGATCGCCGAGCACACCTGGCCGGCCAATGCCCATGTCAGCGTGCTGGATTTCCCGCTGCGCGGTGCGCTTTCGTCCGTGTTCGGCCGAGAGCGGAAAGGCTTCGAGGCGCTGGCCGAGCCGCTGCATCTGACCGGTGGCCCCTACGCCAATCCGTACGAGTTGATGAGCTTCTACGACAACCACGACATGGCGCGGCTGGATGCCAGTGATGCCGGTTTCATCGACGCCCACAACTGGCTGTTCACCGCCCGCGGCATCCCGGTGCTGTACTACGGCTCGGAAACCGGCTTCATGCGCAGCCGGGCCGAGCACGCCGGCAATCGCGCCTACTTCGGCCAGGAACGCGTGGATGCGGCGCCGGACAGTCCGATTTTCGGCCCGCTGCAGCGGATCGCGCGGCTGCGCCAGGCCACCCCGGCGCTGCAACGCGGCCTGCAGGTCAACGAGCGGCTGCAGGCGGATCAGGCGGTGTTCTATCGCGTGCTGCAGCACGGCGATACCGCGCAGACCGCGCTGGTGCTGCTGAACAAGGGCGACACCGCCGCGACGTTCGAGGTCAGCCGCTACCTGCAGCCCGGGCAGTGGCGCGACGCGCTGGACGGCCGCACGCTCACGCTCACGCGCGCGCTCAAGACCGAGGTGCCGGCCCATGGCGTGAAGGTGTTCGTGCTGGACGGGGCGGTGCGGCAGGCCGAACTGCAGGCCGAACTGGCCGCGGCGATGGCCGACCAGCAGGCGCGCACGCAGCGGTTGGGGCGCTGAGCCGCGGCGATGGAGGCCCCTGCCGCGAGGCAGGGGCTGCAGCGGCGGCGCCCGCTACAATCAGCGCCCCCCGCAATCCCGGCCTCACGCATGAACGAGCTCCCCCCGCAGACCCCGATCGAAACGCTGTTGCGCACCGCGATGGACGGCAAGCTGCCGATCAAGGCGTTCATGCAGGTCTTCGTCGCCTCCGATGTGGTGCTGCTGACCGGCAGCCTGGTCACCCCCGATGGCAGCGGCTTCGATCCGCTGCTGTTCGACAAGCAGGGCGTGCTGCATGTGGCGGTGTTCACCGACATGGCGCGGGTCGGCTATTTCCCGCAGCAGGCGCCGCACACCCTCCGCATGCTGATGCTCGAGGTGCTGCGGCGCGTGCCCGGCGGCTATGGTGTGGTGATCAACCCGGGCACGACGCTGGGCTTTGAGATCGCGCCGGCCGGCGTGCTGGAAATCCTCAAGGACTTCAGCTGAGTCCGCCGCGCGAGGATTCGCGCACCACCAGCTTGACCGGGATGTTGATGCCTTCCACCGGCTCGCGTGCGATCAGCCCCAGCAGCCGTTCCACCAGCAGCTGACCGGCCTGTTTGGTGTCCTGCTGCACGGTGGTCAACGCCGGCGACACCGAGGCGGCCAGCGGGATGTCGTCAAAACCGGTGACCCGCACGTCCTCGGGCACCCGCAGGCCGTGTTCACGCAGCCCCCGCAGCGCGCCGATGGCGATCAGGTCGCTGGCCGCGCAGATCGCATCGAACGGCTGGCCGCGTGCCAGCAGGGCCATGCAGGCGGCGTGGCCGGAGTCCTCGGTGGTGATCGCGTCGTGCTGCAGGCCCGCATCCGGTTCCAGCCCGCGCGCGCGCAGCGCCTGGCCATGACCGCGGTAGCGCTCGGCGAACTCCGGGTAGTGGCTGGAGGCGTGGCCGAGGAAGGCGATGCGCCGGCAGCCGGCGTCCAGCAGATGCGCGGTGATGTCGAAGCCGCCCTGGAAATTGTCGCTGCCCACCGAAACCCCGGGCTGGCCGGGCAGGGCGGCGCCCCAGCGCACGAAATGGGTGCCCTGTTCGACCAGCCGCTGCAGCCGTTCCTCCGATTCGTGGTAATCGCCATAGCCCAGCAGGATGATGCCGTCGGCCTTGTTGCTGTCCTCGAAATCGGCATGCCA
This sequence comes from Stenotrophomonas sp. STEN014, assembly GCF_056760315.1. Classification (NCBI taxonomy): domain Bacteria; kingdom Pseudomonadati; phylum Pseudomonadota; class Gammaproteobacteria; order Lysobacterales; family Lysobacteraceae; genus Stenotrophomonas; species Stenotrophomonas sp. STEN014. The sequence continues at coordinate 392,734 of NZ_JBRREN010000002.1, forward strand.
GTCGCTGGACAGCTGCTGGAAGGAGACCAGCAGATCCAGCCCGTTCAGCGCGCAGGCGCGAGTGATCGAGCCCAGCATCGAGTGGAAGAACGGATTGATCAGCGAGTCGTCCGGGGTCGGATCCTCGAAGAACAGCAGCGCCAGCGTGCCGGACTGCTGGCAGCGCAGGCTGGAGGCGTTCTTGTCGACCTTGTAGTTCAGCTGCCGGGCGATCTCCAGGATGCGCTTGCGGGTGTCGGCATTGACCATCGGGCTGCCACGCAGCGCCCGCGAGACCGTCGGCTGCGACACCCCGGCCAGGTGCGCGATATCCAGTGAGGTGGCCTTGCCCTTGATGATCATTGGCGACACTTGCCTGAAGACGCCGGGCATCATGCCACGGGCCACCGCTGGCCGGGGCCGTGCCGGGGGTGGGGCTTGTCCCACACGGGGCTGGCCGCCCACCTGATACCCGCCCGCGCCGGGACGTTATAATCTGCCGGCTATTGCCCGCATCCGGCGGGTGGACCCCAACGGAAGAGTAGGAACCCTATGGCCCGCGGCATCAACAAAGTCATCCTCGTCGGCAATCTCGGCAACGACCCGGACACCAAGTACACCCAGGCGGGCATGGCGATCACCCGCATCAGCCTGGCCACCACCAGCGTGCGCAAGGACCGCGACGGCAACAACCAGGAGCGCACCGAATGGCACCGCGTGGTGTTCTTCGGCAAGCTCGGCGAGATCGCCGGTGAATACCTGCGCAAGGGCAGCTCGGTCTACGTCGAGGGCGAGCTTCGCTATGACAAGTACACCGGCCAGGACGGGGTGGAGAAATACACCACCGATATCGTCGCCAACGAAATGCAGATGCTTGGCGGCCGTGGTGAAGGCGGCGGTGGCATGGGCGGCGAGCGTCCGCAGCGCCAGTCGGCACCGCGCCCGCAGGGCGGCGGCCAGGGCGGCTACGGCAACCAGGACCAGGGCGGCGGCTACGGCGGTGGCCAGCGCCAGCAGCGTCCGGCTCCGGCCCAGCAGCAGTCGGCTCCGCCGCCGATGGACGATTTCGCCGACGACGACATTCCGTTCTGATCGACGCGTCGCAGCGATGACATCGAAGGGGTCTGTGGCAGCCGCCACAGGCCCCTTCTCCGTTCATGGCCCGATCGGGCGGCGGGTGGCCTCAGGCCCGTTCGTACCAACCGCGTGAGCGGTTGACGATGCGGACCACCGACAGCATTACCGGCACTTCGATCAGCACCCCGACCACGGTTGCCAGCGCCGCTCCGGAGTGGACCCCGAACAGGCCCACGGCGGTGGCCACGGCCAGTTCGAAGAAGTTGCTGGCCCCGATCAGGGCCGACGGCCCGGCCACGCAGTGGGCGACACCCAGCCGACGGTTGAGCAGATAGGCCAGCCCCGCGTTGAAATAGACCTGGATCAGGATCGGCACCGCGATCAGCGCGATGATCAGCGGCTGGCGGACGATCTGTTCGCCCTGGAAGCCGAACAGCAGCACCAGGGTCAGCAGCAGCGCCGCCAGTGACACCGGGCCGAGTGTCCGCAGGGCCGCTTGCAGGCCCGGCTCACCGGCGCGGGCGAGGATCCAGCGCCGCAGCAGGGCGGCGACCATCACCGGGACAAGGATGTACAGGCCCACCGACAGGAGCAGCGTGTTCCACGGCACGGTGATCGCCGACAGGCCCAGCAGCAGGGCCACGACCGGCGCGTAGGCCAGCACCATGATGGCGTCGTTCAGCGCCACCTGGCTGAGCGTGAAGTTGGCATCGCCCCGGCACAGGTTGCTCCAGACAAAGACCATGGCCGTGCAGGGCGCCGCCGCCAGCAGGATCAGGCCGGCGATGTAGCTGTCGACCTGTCCGGCAGGCAGCCAGTCGGCGAAGGCGTGCCGCAGGAACAGCCAGCCCAGCAGCGCCATCGAGAACGGTTTGACCGCCCAGTTGATGAACAGCGTGACGCCGATTCCTTTCCAGTGCCGGCCGATCTGGTGCATCGCGCCGAAATCCACCTTCAGCAGCATCGGGATGATCATCAGCCAGATCAGCACGGCGACCGGCAGATTGACCTTGGCCACCTCGGCCGATGCCAGCAGCGCGAATGCCCCGGGAAAATAGTGGCCGAGCACGGTGCCGGCCACGATGCACAGGGTCACCCAGAGGGTCAGGTGACGTTCGAACCGTCCCATGGCCGCGGGGGCGCTCATGCGCGGCGGTCGCCGGGTTGCAGCAGGCCGATCTGGTCCAGTGCCTGCTGCAACGGCGCGCGCGCGGCCCAGAGCGTTGCCGGCAAGGCCAGCAATGCCTGCAGTCGCGCCTTGATGATGGCGTGGGCCTGCGCGAACGCCTCGGCCTTTTCGGCATCAGTACCCTGGACCGCCGCCGGATCGGGCAGGCCCCAGTGGGTGCGGACGAAATCGCCAAACACCACCGGACATGTCTCGGCAGCGGCGGCATCGCAGACGGTGATCACCACGTCCATCGGCGCGCCGTCGGCGAACTCGTCCCAGGATTTGCTGCGCAGTCCGGCCGTCGCAATGCCTTCGGCCTGCAACTGGGCCAGGGCGAAGGGGTTGATCTGGCCGGTGGGCTGGCTGCCGGCGCTGAACGCTTCGAACCGCTGGCCGGCCCAGGCCCGGAGTGTGGCTTCGGCAAGCACGCTGCGGGCCGAATTGCCCGTGCACAGGAACAGTACGCGTTGGGTGGTCATAAGGAATGAATCTCCGCTCAGCAGGCGCAATCAGGGGGTGTGGGGCTGCAGTCGGGGCTGGGGGCGCCCGCGCAACAGTTGTGGGTGAGGTAGGCGATCAGGTCGTTCATCGCGCTGAAATTGGCGCGGTAACAGACGTTGCGGCCCTGGTTCTCGCTCTGCAGCAGGCCGGCGAGCAGCAGTTCCTTCAGGTGGAAGCTGAGCGTGGCCGGCGGCACCTGCAGGGCCGCGGCGATGTCGCCGGCCACGCGACCGGCCGGGCCGGCCTCGACCAGCAGCCGGAACGCGGCCAGACGGGTGGCATGACCCAGGGCGGTCAGGGCGGCGATTGCGGTTTTTGTTTCCATATCTCTAGAATAGTCGAATGAATAAGCTGACCACCAGTCCCCCGTTGCCAAATCTGATCCCGGCCTCGTTGCCGCTGCCCGACCACGCTTTGCTGGGCGTCGAACGCGCCGGGCCGCCGCGCATCCTGCTGCTGTATGGCTCGCTGCGCCCGCAGTCCTTCAGTCGCAAGCTGGCGCTGGAGGCCGAGCGTCTGCTGCGTCACCTGGGCTGCGAGACCCGGGTGTTCGATCCGCACGCGCTGCCGATGCTCGACAGCGTCGGCAAGGACCACCCGGAAGTGCAGCGGCTGCGCGAGTGGTCGCAGTGGGCCGAAGGGCATGTCTGGGTCAGCCCGGAGCGGCATGGCACCGTCACCGGCGTGTTCAAGAACCAGATCGACTGGCTGCCGCTGGAAGATGGCAGCGTGCGCCCGACCCAGGGCAAGACCCTGGCGGTGATGCAGGTGTGCGGCGGTTCGCAGTCGTTCAACACGGTCAACACGCTGCGCGTGCTGGGCCGCTGGATGCGCATGCTGACCATCCCCAACCAGTCCTCGGTGGCCAAGGCCTGGCAGGAGTTCGACGAGGACGGGCGGATGAAACCCTCGCCGTTCTACGACCGGGTGGTGGACGTGGTTGAGGAGCTGGTCAAGTTCACCCTGCTCACGCGCGGCCGGGCGGACTATCTGGTGGACCGCTACAGCGAGCGCAAGGGCGACCTTCAGGCCGCCGCACTCGCCGCCGCGTCCGGCGCGGTCGCGCCGCGCTGACCCGGTCGAACCGTCGATCCCACAGGGGGAAAGTGGTCACAGGGCGCATAGCTGGGCGCACAGGCCTCCGCCAGCGGGCGTGCTGGAGAGGAGAAACCGGTTCGCACGAATGGCGGCACGAGGCAGCGCCGGGGTGTCTACAGCGCCTGATGACGATGGCAGTCGAAGTCGCACGGGGTATGCCAGCGACGGCTGCGGCGGGCCGAGAATCGGTGTTTATCCCGATGCGACATCGCATCGTGGCCGGCAGTATCCCGAGGGTGGTTGTGGACGTATCGGCACCGCCTGCAACGCCGCTCGGGCGGCGGGCTTGCTGTAACGTGGCCGCCGACGCGGTAACTCTCTGGCTGGAGGTCGTTGAACGATGAAGTGCTGGTCCCTGCTTTTACTTGCCTTGGCTGCCGGCAACGCGGCGGCGGTTGCCGACAGTACAGAGCCACGGCCGCGCGCGCGCCAGGCCGGGGTCGTCATCGGCACGCTGCCGACCGGGCCGTTGAACGCGATCACTGACGTGGCCGGGGTCGCTGTCGGCCATGCGACATTGACGGAAGGCACCCGTCTGCACACCGGTGTCACCGCGATCCTGCCGCATGCCGGAAACGTCTACCGGCAGCGGGTACCGGCGGCGATCGTGGTCGGCAACGGTTACGGCAAGTTGGCCGGCATCACCCAGGTGCAGGAACTGGGCGAACTGGAGACGCCGATCCTGCTGACCGGCACCTTGAGCACCTGGAAAGTGGCCGATGCGACGGCGGACTGGCTGCTGCGCCAGCCGGGCATGGAGCAGGTACGCTCGATCAACCCGGTGGTGGGCGAAACCAACGACGGTTATCTCAGCGACATCCGCGCGCGGCCGTTGACGCCGGCGCTGGTCGAGCAGGCACTGAGCGGAGCATCGACCGGTGCGGTCGAGGAGGGCGCGGTCGGTGCCGGTGCCGGTACGGTCGCATTCGGCTGGAAGGGCGGGATCGGCAGCAGTTCGCGTCATCTGCCTGCGGGCGATGGCGGCTATACCGTGGGCGTGCTGGTGCAGAGTAACTTCGGCGGCGAGCTGACCATCGCCGGGGTGCCGGTCTGGAAGGTGTTGCCGGATCCGGCCGAGTACGCGCGCAGCCAGGCCAATCCGCCGCCGAGTACCGGCGATGGCAGCATCATGATGGTGGTGGCCACGGACGCCCCGCTGGATGCGGCGCAGCTGCAGCGGCTGGCGCATCGCGCGCTGGTCGGGCTGGCGCGGACCGGCTCGGTGATGTCCAACGGTTCGGGCGACTACGTCATCGCCTTCTCCACCGCCAGGGAAAACCGGCGTGATCCGGAAGTCGCAGTGCAGCCGGCGCGCAGCCTTGCCGGCGAGGCGATGTCGCCCCTGTTCCAGGCCGCGGCCGAGGCGACCGAGGAAGCCATCGTCAATTCGCTGTTCCGCGCCCGCACGGTGCACGGCCACCGCGGGACCGCCGGGGCACTGCCGCTGCAACCGGTGTTGGAGGCGGTGCGCCGCGCCCGGCAGCCCGTGCCGGCTGCCCCTGTTTCGCCCTAACCGCCGCGTCCGCGCGGTTGGTGAGCCAACCCCGGTGACACTCCGTAGCAGCGGCCATACCGGTGCTGCGGTATTTGCCGTATGAGAGAGAGTGAGAATGCGCAAGTTGCAAGGTTCCGTAGTACGTCGTGGTTGGCGCTGGTGCCCGGCACTGTTGCTGGGGTTGGCGCTGTCGCTGTCCAGTTCGATCGCCATTGCGGCGGCCCCTGCCGCGGCCGGCCTGCAGCAGGAACTCGACCGCCTGGTGGCGGGATTCGACGGCTCGGTTGGCGCCTATGTGCTTGATCTGCGCAGCGGGCGCAGTGCGCAGGTCAATGGCGACAGCGGCTTTCCGATGGCCAGCACGGTCAAAGTGCCGGTGGCGGTGCATATCCTGGCGCTGGTGGATGAGGGCGCGCTGGGGCTGCAGCAGCAGGTGCTGCTGGAAGAGGGCGATATCTATCCGTCGATGGGCGGTCCGCTGGACATCCATCTGTCGCCGGGCTCGGCCATCACCGTCCGCGATCTGCTGCACATGATGCTCACCGTCAGCGACAACAACGCCACCGACATCCTGATCCGTCTGGGCGGCGGCCCGGCGGCGGTGGATGCGCGCATGCGCGCGCTGGGCGTGCAGGGTATCCGTGTGGACCGCTACATCTGGGAGATGCTCTCGCACTACATGGGCGCGCTGGAGGTATCCGCCGCCAAGCCGATCAGTCCGTCCGACTACGCCCGGCTGGATGCGCAGGAGCGCAGCGACGCGGAAAAACGCCGCTACCTTGCGCTGTACAACGGCGATCCGCGCGATACCGGTACGCCGGCGGACATGGCGATGCTGCTGCGCAAGATATGGAACGGCGGGGCACTCAAGCCGGCCACCACCGCGGTACTCAAGCAGATCCTGCTGGATTGCCGCACCGGTCCGGGACGGCTCAAGGGCATGCTGCCCGAGGCCACGCCGGTGGCGCACAAGACCGGCACGGTCGGTGATGTGATCAACGATGTGGGCGTGGTCACGCTGCCCGATGGCAAGGGCGAGGTGGTGGTGGCGGTGTTCCTGAAATCGGGACTGGGCGACCAGGCCAGGGACCGGCAGATCGCGCAGATCGCGCGCGCCGCGCACGACTACTTCCTGTTCACCGCCGCCGACTGACGCCGCCCGCCGGCTCAGTTGAGCAGCCGCGCCAGCTGCGTGCGGTTGTCGATATCGAGCTTGCGGAAGATCGAACTGATCTGGCACTCGATGGTCTTGCGCGAGCGGCACAGCTGGTCGGCGATGGCGTCGTTGCGCAGTCCGGTGGCCACCAGCAGTGCCACTTTCCGCTCGCTGGGTGAAAGGCGCTCCAGCACCGGCAGGGCGTTGGACGCCGGTGGCGCTTCCAGCTCCAGCTCCGGCGCCGCGCTCTGCGCGGTGAGGATGAGCAGGTGCTGGGCGTGACCGCGGGAGTTGCCGGGCGCGGAGCTCAGTTGCAGATGCAGGCGTTCACCGCTGAGCACGGGGTGCTCCAGGGTCAAGCTGGCGCGGTTGCCGGGTGGCGCGGCGGTGGCTGGCAGGTCCTGCATCCAGCGGCGCAGCGGCGCCTCGATCGCCCGTGGCAGATGTCCATCGCGATCGGAGTCGGCGCTCCAGCGCCGGCACAGGCGGCTGGCCTCGCGTGACAGGAACGCAGGCAGCAGATTTTCATTGACCAGCACCGCGGCCAGCGGCAGTTGGTGCAGCAGATCGGCGACGGCGCGGTGGTGCAGGCGCTCCGATTCCAGGGCGCGGATACGCTGCAGGCCAGCCTCGAGCAGCGGATACAGCTCGGCAAGGAAGCCCAGCTCCGCCCCGCCCAGATCCTCGGGGGCAATGTGCAGGCGGATGCTCAGCACCGCTTCCAGACGGGTGCCGTCCCAGAACGCCAGGTGGATGAAGTCGCGCCAGCCGGGCGTGGGGTTCTGTGCGCGCAGCCGCTCCGGCGCATCGGCGTCCTGCGAGGCGATCTGCGAGAACGTATAGCTGCGGATCAGCGGATTGGCATCCAGATACGGCGCGGCCACTTCCAGGCTGTTGACCAGGCGGGTGCCGTCGTCGGCGGCACTGTTCAGGTGATGCCTGCCTTCGAGCGGCTGGTAGCCGTCGATATTGGACAGCAGGCTGCAGGAGTGGCAGGGCAGTGCGGTGTCGATCAGTGCCGCACAGGCCTGCCATAGCGCGCCCATGTCCAGCGCCCTGACCAGGGCGGCGCGGGCTTGGATCATCTGGTCCGGCGGATGCGAGCAACAGGGCACATCGACAATCAACATGGTGTCTCCTGCAGGAAGGGCGTGTCCGCCTGTGGCGCGGCGGAATGTTGCCCGGATCTGTTTAGCAATGGCCCCGGAATGTGACAAGTGCGGGAGGGACGGGGCGGACTGGCCGAATATCCGGGTTTTTCCTGATTACCGGGCGCTGGCGCTGTGGTCGAATGGCGGCTGTTGCAGACCGTTCGAACAGGAGAGCAGAGGCCATGGCGATGCGCGAGCGCGGTGTTGATCACGGGTCGGGAGCACAGGGGTGATGCCATGAGCCAGACCTTTGCGCAGGTGGAACTGCACACGCCCTATCTGCTTTTCCTGGGGGAGGAAACCAATCCGCTCAAGGCCAAGACGGCCTTTGGTCTGCGCGACTGGGCGGCGGAAAGCTGCATCGGGCAGACGCGCCTGCCGGGCGGCACGATCGACCTGGGCCTGCCGGAAATGACCCTGGCGGCCGCGGCCACCGCCGGCGCGCGCTCGCTGCTGATCGGGGTGACGCCGGTGGGCGGACGCATTCCCGCGCACTGGGCGCCGCTGCTGATCGCCGCGGTCGAGGCCGGGCTGGAGATTGTCAGTGGCCTGCACACCGCGCTGGAATCGGTGCCGGGGTTGGCGCTCGCCGCCCGGCGCGCCGGCGTCCGGTTGATGGATGTGCGCCGGCCACCGGACGATCTGCCGCGGGCCACCGGCAAGCGCCGCAGCGGCAAGCGCGTGGCGATGGTCGGTACCGACTGTGCGCTGGGCAAGAAGTACACCGCACTGGCGCTGGCCCGGGCGATGCGCGGGCAGGGCATCGATGCCGATTTCCGCGCCACCGGCCAGACCGGGATCATGATCGCCGGTGCCGGCATCGCTGTGGATGCGGTGATCGCCGATTTCATCGCCGGTGCGGCCGAATGCATCTCGCCGGCGGCCGCCGACGACCACTGGGATCTGATCGAAGGCCAAGGCTCGCTGTTCCATCCGGCCTATGCCGGCGTCACCCTGGGGCTGCTGCACGGCTCCCAGCCTGACCGCCTGATCCTGTGCCACGACCCGCAACGTACGCATCTGGTGAGCTGGCCGGACTACGCGGTGCCGGAGCTGGCGGTGGCGCGTGACCTGTATCTGCAGGCCGCGCGGCTGACCAATCCCGGTGCACGGCTGGTGGGGGTGAGTCTGAACACCTTCGGGATGGACGAGGCCGCGGCGCAGCAGGCGCTGGCGCAGGCCGAGCGTGCGCTGGAAGTGCCGGCATTCGATCCGATGCGCAGCCCGCTGCAGCGGGCCGTCGCTGCGATCCTGGGTTGAGGGCGGCATGACGCGCACGCTGCATGCCAGGTCTCATGCCTGGAAACTGAAAGAACCTTTCGCCATCGCCCGCGGGGTCCGCAGCGAGGCGCAGGTGGTGATTGTCGAACTGCACGAGGATGGCGTGACCGGGCATGGCGAGGCCGGTGGTGTCGCCTATCACGGCGAAACCCCGGCAAACATGCTGGCGCAGATCGAACAGGTGCGTGCGCAAGTCGAGGGCGGTTGCGACCGCCAGCAGCTGTTGCAGCTGTTGCCGGCCGGTGGCGCGCGGCACGCGCTGGATGCGGCGCTTTGGGATCTGGAGGCGCGGCGCAGCGGCGTGCCGGTGTGGCAGCGTGCCGGCCTGCGCCAGTGGAAGCCGGTGGACAGCGCGGTGACCATCGGCATCCGCGATATTGCCGGTTACGAGGCCGCCGCGCGTGCACGTGCCGACTACCCGTGGCTCAAGGTCAAGGTCGGCAAGGGCTCGCCGCTGGAGGCCGTGGCGGCGGTGCGCAGCGGTGCGCCGCACGCGCGGCTGATCGTTGATGCCAACCAGGCGTGGAGCATCGAAGAGCTGCGCCAGTATGTGCCGGCCTTGCTGCCCTATGGCGTGGACCTGCTCGAACAGCCGGTCGCGGTGGCGCACAGCGCGGCGCTGGCCGGTTATGACGGTGCGATCCCGGTCTGTGCCGATGAGGCGCTGTCGACGCTGGAGGATCTGCCGCAGCTGGTCGGACGCTACCAGTTCGTCAACATCAAGCTGGACAAGACCGGTGGCCTGACCGCCGGACTGGAGCTGGCCCATGCGGCGCGGGCGGCCGGCTTCCGCCTGATGGTGGGCTGCATGCTGGGCGGATCGGTCTCGGTCGCGCCGGGCATGGTGCTGGCGCAGCTGTGCGAAGTCTGTGACCTGGATGGCCCGTGGTTGCAGGCCGAGGACTGGGACAACGGCATCGTCTATCAGCACGGTCGGATGAGTCTGCCGACGCTCTGGGGGTAGCCCTTTACCGGCGGCCGGTTGCGATTGCGGCAACCGGCCTTCGCCCGGGCACGGTCAGTCCTGCGCGCTGGACCAGTCCACCGCCGGATAATCGCCTTCACCGAAAAAGCGCCGCAGCACCTGCTTGTAGGTGGCCGGCCCGTTGTCGCTGTTGGTGAACAGCGCGATGCTGTCGCCGCTGCGCGGGTCGAGCATGAACAACGCCTTGAAGCCGGGGTTGTCGCCCCAGTGCCAGGCCAGTGGCCGGTTGTTGGCGTTCTGCAATCCCACTCCCAGTCCCCAGTCGATGAACGGATCGGCCGCACTGGGCGTGTCGGTGTCGTCGGCATTGCTGGACGCGGTGAACATCAGCGCATGCGTGGCCGGTTGCAGGCCTTCGCCGCGATACAGCGCACGCTGGAGGAAGTGGTGGTAGTCGCGCGCGGTGGTCACCAGCGTCCAGGCCGTGTTCTCCCAGCCGAATACGCGGTCGTGTTCGGGCGTGCCGTCCTTGCCGTGACCACGGGCCTTGCGCTCGTCAAAAGCGTGATCGGTCATGAAGTGGCTGCTGGGCATATCGAAACGCGCGAACACCTCCTGCGTTGCCAGCTGTTCCCAACGCTTTCCGGTGAGGTGCTCAAGCGTGCGCTGCAGCAGGTAGAAGCCTTCGCCGGAATAGCCGAAACGTGCGCCGGTGGCGAACCGGTTCTGCAAGGGCGTCTGGTCGATAGCCGGATTGGACGGGGAGATCTGCCAGTTCGGCAGGCCGCTGGTGTGGTCGAGCACCCTGCGTGCGGTGATGGTGCGGGCCTGGGGATTGTCCTTGATTCGCTCCGATGGCCAGTAGTTCCACAGCGGCGTGTCCAGATCGATCGTGCCGGCATCGGCCAGCCGCAGCGTGATGTAGGCGCCGATCACCTTGGACAGCGATGCGGCCTGGAATACGGTCTCGTCGGTGACCGGCGCGGGGGCGTCGTTGCGCATCACGCCGTGGCAGTACAGCGTGGCGGCGCCATTGTGCGCGTAGACCAGCTGCGCACCGGGAACCCCCTGCGAGCGCATTGTCTGGCGAAACTCTTCGAGCGCCGCATCCGTATCCCGGGTGTCAGTGCCACCCGGCACGCCGTCGCATCCGTGGACGGACAGTACTTGCGCTGTCTGTGGCTGGGAGTGCGCGGCTGCTGTTGCAAGCAGCGCCAGTGCAAGAACGGCCGAACGTGAGGTGTGGATCTTCATCTGCTCCCCGGTGTGGTTCGAATGACGCGATGGACGTGGTGGCATGCCGTTCAAGAGCGGTACCGGCAGCGCGATGCCGTCAGCTGGCGAGCGAAAACCATACCGCATCCATGCAGCAGGAAAAGGCTTTCGCGAGGTGATATTCGCGCCGCAGCGGCAGTGGTTGCGATGACGCTGGAGGCGCGAGCAAAGGCTGCTTGCGCGACGCGAAGAATCGGGGTTTTTTCCGATGCGCCGGACAGGTTTCCGCGCCTAGCATCGCTGCCATGTTCCGAGGAACGGCTCCCCGACAGGCGCCGCGCCGGCCGCTTCCGCGCGCCACGGACATTCTCCGGTTCCGCAACGCCAACGCTGCGATGCAGTGCGCGTCGCCCGATGGCCTGCAAAGGCGAGGAGCCGGGTAGTTCTTCAGGAAGTTGATCGTTGCCGCTGTAGCGCCATCCAACCGATCCATGTCGAGCAACCGGGGAGACGAATACATGATGTCCATTGGCACCCATCCTTTGCCGCGCTGTCGCCTGGGAGCGGCGATCCTTCTGTCGCTGGCCCTTCCGGCAACCGCGTGGGCGGGAGCTGGCGTGGCGCAGGATGCCGGTGGTGCTGTTTCATCGGCCGACGCCAGCACGGCGCCGGCGGCCAGGACCCTGGACAAGGTCGAGGTCACCGGTTCGCGCATCAAACGCGCCGAGGTCGAGGGGCCGTCGCCGGTAGTGGTGATCACCGCCGAGGACATCAAGAAGCAGGGCTACAGCACGGTGGCCGAGGCATTGCAGACGCTGACCCAGTTCAATGGCGACGTGGTCGGTGGCGAGTTCAACGCCAGCTCCACCCAGCCGGATGCCTCGTTCCTCAACCTGCGCGGCCTGGGGGTCGGCTATCAGCTGATCCTGCTCAACGGCAAGCGCATGACCGAGTACGCGGCCAGCTCCGGTGCGGCCTCGACCGGGGTGAGCGTGGGCAGCATTCCGGCGGTGGTGGTGGAACGCATCGAGGTGCTCAACGGTGGCGCCTCGGCCATCTATGGTTCCGATGCCGTGGCTGGGGTGGTCAACATCGTCACCCGTGACAACTGGGATGGCACCCATCTGCGCATCCGTGGTGGCACCACCAGCCACGGTGGCGGAGACACCGGGCAGTTGCAGTTCAGCGGTGGCAAGACCTGGGAGCGCGGCAATGTCACCTATGCGTTCGAACAGCTCAATCGCGAGCCGGTCTTCTCCTGGCAGCGCGGCAACATCATCCGCACCGGCATGAACGCGCCGGGCAACGCCGGCACCGATCGCCCCACCTTCGGGCTGGACAGCGCGCTGATGGATGGCGGTTACAACGACTACTACTGGCTGGCCAGCAGCGGCCAGCTGGTCTATTCCGGCGATCTGGATCCGGCCGCGGCCGCGGCGGCGCTGGAACACACCTGCCGCAACATGGGCAAGAACTACTTCCCGATGTACGGCTCCTCCAGCAGCATGCTTCCCTACAGCTGCGGCAACGCCAACTATTACGACGGCGACACCCTGGCCAACAAGTACAACAAGACCTCGGCCTATGTGTCGGGCCACTACCGCTTCGGCGACGCGCTGGAAGGCTACGGACAGCTGCTGGTGCAGCGCTCCCGCAGCGAGGCCGCACACCGCACCAGCATGTACCTGTACAACGCTGGCAGCGCCTATGACGTGAACATCGGCCAGTTCGAGTACTGGCGCGCGCTGGATCCCAACGACATCGGCGGCGCGCCGATGCGGCTCTGGAACGAAACCACGCTCAGTGCGAACGTCGGCGTGCGCGGCACGCTCGCCGAACGCTTCGACTGGGATGCCAGCCTCAGCCTGTCGCGCGATGAAATGAAAAGCAGCTGGAAGCAGCTGATCACCGACCGGGTCAACCGCTTTCTGTTCGGCGAACGGGTGGGCGAGGTCGATGGCGCGCCGCTGTACCGGATCGACCCGACGGTGCTGTTCGGAAAGATCACCCCGCAGCAGTACACGGCAATGACCGACACCCTGCACAACCGCAATCTGTCGCAGACCTCGCAGGCGCAGCTGGTGGTCAGTGGGCCGCTGCTGACCTTGCCGGCCGGCGAGGTGGAGATGGCCGCGGTGCTGGAGGCCTCGCATTCCAAGTACGAGCTGGGTCCGGACCGCCGCAGCGTGAGCACCTACGAGGGCGCCGACCGCACGTTCAATTTCACCGGTGTCGCCGGCGGTGGCCCCCGCGACCGCTACGGCGCCGGTGTCGAGTTCCGCGTGCCGCTGCTGCAGCGGCTGGTGGCCAACGTCGCCGGTCGCTGGGACAAGTACGACGACATCTCCGATGTCGGTGACGCCACCACCTGGCAGGCCAGCCTGGAGTGGCGGCCGCTGGACAGTCTGCTGCTGCGCGCCAGCCGCCAGACCAGTTTCATGGCGCCGAACATCATGTGGCTGTATGGCGAGCCGGTCACCAATTACGACGACTATGTCACCAACTACTATCAATGCCGTCTTGATGGTCTGGATCTGACCACCACGGCCGGACTGACCCGGTGCGGCATCGATTACCACCAGGGCGCGTGGTACGTGGAAGGCGGCAACAACCGTCGCCTGCACGAGGAGACCGCCACCTCCAACGGGCTGGGCATCGTCTGGGATATCAGCCAGGGGCTGTCGCTCAGCGCCGACTACTGGGACATCAGGCTCAAGGGCAAGAGCCAGTATCTGGATACGGCGACCTTGATGAGCGAGAACGCCAACTGCCTGCTGGGCAAACGCGTGGACGGCACGCCGGTCGATCCGGCCTCCGCTGCCTGCGCGATCTATCTGGATTACGTCAAGCGCGATGCGGCCGGCAACGTCACCGAGTATTTCCTCGATGCGATCAACCAGGCCGGCATCCGCACCAGCGGTGTCGATGCGAGCCTGCGCTATGCCTGGGATGGCGGGCGCTGGGGCAGTTTCAGCGTCAACGCCGGTTACAGTCGCACCCTGCGCTACGACGTGCAGGTGGCCGCCGGTGATCCCTGGCAGGACTACATGGGCTGCTCCTACTCCTCCACCTACAGCTGCGGCAGCCAGCCGCTGGCGTTCCGCAGCCGCACCAACTGGACCCTGGGCTGGAACCGGGAGGACTGGTCCGGGAGCATCTATGGCTACCGCAACGGCGCGCGGGTGAACTACCAGGCCACCGGCTACCTGCCCTCGTACGTGCAGTGGAACGCGAGCGTGTCGAAGAAGATCACCGACAACGTGCGCCTGGGCGTGGATGTGACCAATCTGTTCGACCAGTACGGGCCGAAGGATTCGACCATGACCTGGTACCCGTTCTACCAGAACATCTACGGCATCCAGGGCCGCGCGGTCTACGTGAACCTGGATATCGATTTCTGATTCTGGAAGCCGCGTGGCCTGCCGCCGTGGCAGGCCACGCAATGGCTCACTTCACCCCGTGCATCATCCGCTTCAGCAGCGGCGAGGCCAGCAGGGCCACCGCCGCGCAGCCCAGTCCGATCCACATCAGCAGCCAGAACAGGTGTTCATAGCGGGCGGCGGCCTGGACCAGATCCATCACCTCGCCCTCGGGCACGTCGATGGCGGCGAGCTTGCCGAACAGGGCGGCCAGCGTCTCGGAAAACGCGGTGGCCAGGAACCAGGTGCCCATCATCAGGCTGACCACACGCGGCGCGGCCAGCTGGGTGACGGCCGACAGGCCGACCGGTGACAGGCACATCTCGCCGCTGGCGAGCACGAAATAGGCCAGCACCAGCCACCACACGCTGGCCATCTGCCCGGTGGCGCCCACCTGCTGCGCCGCCAGCGCCAGCGGCACGAACGACAGCGCGCCCAGCACCAGTCCGTAGGACGACTTCAGCGGCTTGGACGGATCCAGCCCGCGCCGGTCCAGCCAGGCCCACAGGCTGGCGAACAGCGGTGCCAGCAGCACCAGGAACAGGCCGCCCAGATAGGTCAGCGAGCCGGCGTTCTGAGGCAGCACCAGACAGTCGCGCACCAGCATCACCAGCATGGCCACGGCGATCACCGCAAACAGCATGCGCGGCGCATTGGAGCCGGGATTGCGGTCCGACAGCCGTACCGCCAGCACGAAGCCCAGCGGCGCCAGCAGCAGCGAGAGGATCGACCACGGCATCGGCGTGCCGCCCTGGATCACCAGCGCCGGCACCAGATCCTTGGTCAGCAGACGGTCGGTGAAGGTCACCCAGGAGCCGTAGGTCTGCTCGTACAGGGTGAAGAACACCAGCGCCATGAAGATCAGCACCATCAGCGCGATCATCTGCTGGCGCTGTACCGGCGTGCACTGGGTGCCGGTGAACCAGGCAAACCAGACCAGCACCGCACCGAGCACCACGATCATCAGCATCAGCGCCAGGCTCAGCTCGCCGCCGAGAGCGAAGGCGCCATTGGCCGCGGCCCACATCAGCGCGGCCACCGGCACGATGCCGACAATCGCCGCGGCGTAGATCAGCCATTCGCGCGGTAGGCCCAGCACGCGTTCGCGCAGGGTCGCCGGTTGCGGCGGTTCGGCGTGGCCGTGCAGGTATTTCTGCCCCCACACGAACATACCCAGGCCGACCAGCATGCCGATGCCGGCCGCGCCGAAGCCGTACTTCCAGCCGTAGGCCTCACCGAGGAAGCCGCAGACCAGCGAGGCGAACAGCGCGCCGAGGTTGATTCCGGCATAGAACAGCGAGAAGCCCGAATCCCGGCGCGGATCGTTTTCCGGATACAGCTTGCCGACGATGGTGGAGATGTTGGGCTTGAGGAAGCCCACGCCCATGATGATCAGCGCCAGCGACAGGTAGGTCACGCCCAGCGCAGCCTCGTCGCGGACCACTTCGCCGGCCACCCGGTGCGCGGCGTGGCCCTCGAAGGCCATGCCGGCGTGGCCCAGCACCAGCAGGATTCCGCCGAACACCACCGCCTTGCGCATGCCCAGCCAGCGGTCGGCCAGCAGGCCGCCGAACACCGGGATGCAGTAGACCAGGCCACCATAGGCGCCCAGCAGGTCCAGGCCGGCCTTGTCGCCGAACAGGTGGTATTTGGTCAGGTACAGCAGCAGCAGCGCTTTCATGCCGTAGAAGGAGAAGCGCTCCCACATCTCGGTGAAGAAGCAGACGTAGACGCCCTTGGGGTGGCCGAGGAAGTCGTCGGAGCGGGCGTCGTTCAGGGCAGTTGCGGTCATCGGTGGTGCCGGGTGGGACAGCGGCCGAGTATAGGACCGCTGCCCCGTGCTGCGTGCTCAGAGGTAGCGCAGCCAGGCCAGATCACGACGGCGTGCCTTGAAGCGGGCAAAGGCACGGGTGGCGGGATAGAGCAGCACCGCCAGCACGGTGCTGATCAGCAGCACGGCTGACATCGCCTCGACACCGAAGTAGGGGCCGTGGTTCGCGCCCCAATACGCCATCGCCGCCACATACAGCAGTTTCAGTACATACAGGTGCAGCAGGTAGAAGAACATCGGCGCCGCGCCGATCGATGCCAGTGGCTGCAGCCATGCCGCGATGCGGGGTTGCTCGTACAGGCGCAGCAGCAACAGGCCGATACCCAGCGTCAGCAGCAGGAACTGCAGCGAAGGCGGGTACTTGGTGACATTGAGCAGGCTCATCAGCGTCAGTCGGGCGTCGGCGAAGTGCAGCCACGGATGGTCGCCGTAGACATTGGCGGCACGCAGCAGCACGAAGCCGACCAGCATCGCCATGCCGGTGAGCAGCAGCCAGCGCTGGCGCTGCGACGCCGCGCGGTTGCTGGCATACCACGGGCCGAGCACATAGCCCAGGACAATCACGCCGATCCACGGCAACACCGGGTATGACGTGCGCAGCCGCCGGGCGTCGCCCAGTTCGATCCAGTCGCGCTGGTGCAGGATCTTCCAAAGTGTTGCTAGCACGCCATTGCCCTGGGCCTGAAGCGGATCAAGCAGGTTGTGCCCGGCAATGATGACCACCGCTAGGGCCAACAGCAGCTTGCGCGGCAGCCACAGCAGGCCGGCCAGCGCGATCATGCTCAGCCCGATCGCCCAGATCACCTGCAGGTAGAGCGTGCTGGGCGGGAACTGGAAGGTCCAGGCGAAATTGACCAGGGTCAGCTCCAACACCACCAGAAACAGGCCGCGCTTGAGCAGGAACGCGGCGGTGGCGCGTCGCGGGTCGGGCTGGCGCTGGCCGTACAGCCATGCCGACAGGCCGGTAAGCAGCACGAATACCGGGGCACACAGATGGGCCAACAGGCGGAAGCTGAACAGGACGGGCGAAACCGAGCCCACGTCCATCGGGTCGTTGACCTGATGATGCAGATAGAAGGTCTCGCGGACATGGTCGATCAGCATCAGCAGCATCACTGTGCCGCGCAGCTGGTCGATGGAGGCCAGGCGGGTGATCAGTACAGGGGGCATAGGCGGACTTTTCTGAAAAGATATAACATAACATATGGTGCCGGGGCGGGCGATTTTGCCGATATGGCGCACAGAACATGCGGATTCATGGGATTGCAGCTGTGCAGGGCGGCAGCGCTGCGTTCAGACTGGACTTGCCGTTAAGCCAGCGTTAGCGTGAAGCGGTTTTTTGCCATTCAAGGGCTTTACATGAACAACGCTGCGCCTCGGCAGCTCACCTTCCGCGCGGTGGTGCTTGCCATCGTGCTGGCGGTGATCCTGTCCGCTGCCAACGCCTATCTGGGGCTGTTCGCAGGTCTGACCATCGCCACCGCCATTCCCGCCGCCGTGATTTCGATGGGCGTGCTGCGCCTGCTCGGTGGCGGCACCATCCTGGAAAACAACATCGTCCAGACCGGCGCCTCGGCCGGCTCGTCGATCGCCGCCGGTGTGATCTTCACCATCCCGGCACTGGTGATCATGGGCTACTGGCCGGACTTCAAGTACTGGTGGGTGCTGGGCATTGCCGGTCTGGGTGGCCTGCTGGGCGTGCTGTTCTCGGTGCCGCTGCGGCGCTCGATGATCGTCGAGGACCCGCTGCCGTTCCCCGAAGGCAAGGCCGCCGCCGAAGTGCTCAAGGCCGGCGAGAACCCGGGCCCGGGGCTGAAGATCCTCGCCCTGTCGGCGGTGATCGGCGCCGGGGTCAAGGTCGCCGCGGTCAGCGGCATGCGCCTCATCCCCGATACTTGGGCGCAGTCGGCCTATCTCGGCAGCTCCAAGGTCACCGCCTTCATCGGCACCAACCTGTCGCCGGCCCTGCTGGGCGTGGGCTACATCGTCGGCCTGAATGTGGGCATCGTGGTGCTGTCCGGCGCCATCCTGTCCTGGCATATCGCCATTCCGCTGTATCAGGCGTTCTTCGTGAACACCGATCCGGCGCTGGCCGCGCAGATCGCCACCGCGTCCTCGGCCGAGGCGGCTTTCGCCATCTGGGGCGCCAAGATCCGCTATCTGGGCGTCGGCGCGATGCTGATCGGCGGAATCTGGACGCTGTTCTCGCTGCGCAAGTCGCTGCTCAACGGCGTCAAGAGCGGCTTTGCGGCCGCCCGCAAGAGCAGTGGCCCGGCGCTGGACCACACCGAGCGCGACCTGCCGATGAAGTGGATGCTCATCGCGCTGGTCGCCTTCGTGCTGCCGCTGCTGGGCCTGTACCAGGCCATCGTCGGCCAGTGGCTGGTGTCGATCCCGATGACCCTGATCATGATTGTCGCCGGCTTCCTGTTCGTGTCGGTCTCGGCCTATCTGGCCGGGCTGATCGGTTCGTCCAACAACCCGGTTTCGGGCATCACCATCTCCACCATCCTGTTCGCCTCGGCGGTGCTGGTGGTGCTGCTGGGAGATTCCGGTCTGGAGAAGGTGGGCGTGGGAGGCGCACCGCTGGGCGCGGTGGCCGCGATCATGATCGGCGCGGTGGTTTGCTGCGCCGCCGCGGTTGGGGGTGACAACCTGCAGGACCTGAAGGCCGGTTACATCGTCGGTGCCACGCCGTGGAAGCAGCAGCTGATGCTGGGCATCGGCGCGTTCTCCTGCGCGCTGATCATGGCGCCGGTACTGAACCTGCTGGCCACCGCCTACGGTATCGGTGCGCCGACTGCCGAGCATCCCAATGCGCTGGCGGCGCCGCAGGCCAACCTGATGGCCTCGGTGGCCCGCGGCCTGTTCGGCGGCGACCTGCCGTGGCTGTTCATCGCGATGGGCGCGGCAGTGGGGGCGGTGATCATCGCCATCGACGAATGGCTGAAGAAGACCGGCAAGCGTTTCCGCGTGCCGGTGCTGGCCGCGGCCATCGGCATCTACCTGCCGCTGGAGCTGATGGTGCCGATCTTCCTCGGTGGCCTGATCTCCCACCTGGTGGAGCGGTTCCACAAGGTCCGTGCCGACGATGAAGCCGGCCGCGACCGCGTGCACAAGCCGGGCGTACTGTTTGCCGCCGGCCTGATCACCGGTGAGGCGCTGATGGGTATCGCCATCGCCGTCCCGATCGTGATCACCGAGCGGGCCGATGTGCTGGCCGTGCCGGTGCAGTTGCCGGCCGCGCAGTGGATCGGCCTGGCGGTGCTGGCCGTGGTCGGCTGGCTGATCTACCGGGTGGGCAAGCGTGCCGAAGGCGCGCTGTAAGCAGCCTTTCCGCTGAAGGCGTGCCGCCTTCGCCGTGTGCCTCTCCGGAAGAACGGAGAGGGATAGCAGAGCCGCCCTCCGGGGCGGCTTTGTTTTGGGCGACCTGCAGCAACCGGGCGCTACTGCGAAACCGGCCCCGGCCCGCTTTGCGTTTCACGGTGGTTGGCCGGGCATGACTTCAAGCCTTTGCCACGGGCGGACCGGGGCGCCTACCATCGGCGTTTGCCGTTTTCTTTCGGAGATGCCCATGAAGCTTCGTCACGCCCTGTTGCCGTTGTGCCTGCTTGCTGCGTTGCCCTCGCTGGCCAATGCACGCGGATTTGAAGTCCGCGACATGGTCAAGCTGGACCGGGTGTCCGCTCCGTTGCTGACCGGCAACGGCGCGCAGGTGGTATTCACCAAGCGCGTGGTCGATGCCGACCTGAAGGCCAGCAGCAGCCTGTGGATCCGTGACCTGCGCACGCGCGATCTGGCGCCGCCTCGCCCGTTCACCCCGGAAGGCTGGAACGTCAATTCCGCCTCGGTCTCCGCCGATGGCCAGACCGTGTATTTCCTCAGCGGCAAGCACGGCAGCCAGCAGCTGTACGCGATGCCGCTGGCCGGTGGCGCGCCGCGCCAACTGACCGACTTCCCGGTGGATGTGGACAGCTACCGCATCTCGCCGCAGGGCGACCGCGTGCTGTTCAGCACCGGCGTGTTCCAGGACTGCGGTTCGGACCTGGCCTGCACCAGCAAGCGCCTTGACGCCGAGAAGGCGAAGAAGACCAGCGGGCAGGTGTTCGACAGCATGTTCGTGCGTCATTGGGACACCTGGAATGATGGCCGCCGCAATACCTTGTTCGTTGCGCCGCTGCCGGCCGCCGGTGCGGCGCCGGTGAAGGGTGCCTCGGCGATCAGCGCCACGCTGGCAGGCGATGCGCCGTCCAAGCCGTTTGGCGGCAATGAGGATTTCGTCTGGTCGCCCGATGGCAAGTCGGTGGTGGCCAGCATCCGCGTTCAGGGCAAGCAGGAGCCGTGGTCGACCAACTTCGACCTGTACCGGCTCGATGCCGCCGGCAAGAAGGCACCGGTCAACCTGACCGCCGCCAACCCGGCCTGGGATGCCGGCCCGGTGTTCAGTGCCGACGGCAAGACCCTGTTCTACCGTGCGATGAAGCGCCCGGGCTTCGAAGCGGACCGCTTCGGCCTGATGGCGCTGGATCTGGCCAGCGGCAAGACCCGTGAGATCGCGCCCGATTGGGATAGAAGCGCCGATGGCATCGTACTTTCGGATGACGGTGAAAGGATCTACACCACCGCGCAGGACATGGGTGAACACCCGTTGTTCACTATCGAGATCCAGAGCGGCGAAGCGCGCAAGATCGTCGGAGACGGCAGCGTTTCGGCGTTCGATATGGTCGGTCGGACGTTGGTGCTTTCGCGCAATACCTTGAAGTCCGGTGACGTGATTTATGCCACTGCCGATGACGTCGGGGCGACATTGCGCGCGATCACTCCCAGCGCCGGCGAAATGCTCGAAGGCGTGGACTTCGGCGACTTCGAGCAGTTCTCGTTCAAGGGCTGGAACGACGAGACCGTGCACGGCTACGTGGTCAAGCCGCACAACTACGAGGAAGGCAAGCAGTACCCGGTGGCGTTCCTGATCCACGGCGGCCCGCAGGGCAGCTTCGGCAACGGCTGGAGCTACCGCTGGAATCCGCAGACCTATGCCGGCCAGGGCTACGCGGTGGTGATGATCGATTTCCACGGCTCCACCGGCTACGGCCAGGCCTTCACCGATGCGATCAGCCAGCACTGGGGCGACCGCCCGCTGGAAGACCTGCAGAAGGGCTGGGCCGCGGCGCAGCAGAAGTACCGCTTCCTCAACGGCGACAAGGCCTGTGCGCTGGGCGCCAGCTACGGCGGCTTCATGGTCAACTGGATCGCCGGCAACTGGAATGAGCCGTGGAAGTGCCTGGTGAACCACGACGGTGTGTTTGACCAGCGCGCCATGGGCTATGCCACCGAAGAACTGTGGTTCACCGAGTGGGAGCAGGGCGGCACCCCGTACGACGTGCCGCAGAACTACGAGAAGTTCAACCCGGTCAACCATGTCGCCAACTGGAAGAAGCCGATGTTGGTGGTGCAGGGCCAGCTGGATTACCGCATCCCGGTGGAGCAGGGCCTGGCCACGTTCACCGCGCTGCAGCGTCAGGGTATCGAGTCCAAGTTCCTGTACTTCCCGGACGAGAACCACTGGGTGCTCAAGCCGCACAACAGCGTGCAGTGGCATGACACCGTCAACGGCTGGCTGAAGCAGCACATCGGCCAGTAACGTTGTACGCAAGGGCACGTCCACACGGACGTGCCCTTTTTTGTTCCCGCCCTCCTGGGCGGGAACTCTTCGGATTATTGGCAGGCGATGCCCAGAACCGCTGTTGGCGGTTTTGTGTGGGCGCCGGCGTGTCACGGCAAACAGGGGAGAACACGGCGATGGTGGCAGCGGCAACGGGCGCATTGATCAGCAACGACATCATCGTGTTCGGCCTGATCGCCGCCACGCTGGGCGGCATTTTCTGGAGCTCCAGCAGTACGCTGCCGCTGCTGAAGAAGTTCTACAGCTTCGTGCCCGCGTTGCTGCTGTGTTACTTCATTCCCGGCCTGTACAACACCTTCGGCCTGATCGATGGTGAAACCACCAAGCTCTACAACCCGGTCGCGCGCGATGTGTTCCTGCCCGCGGCGCTGGTACTGCTGACCCTGTCCATCGATCTGAAAGGCATCCTCGGCCTGGGTTGGAAGATGCTGGCCATGTACGTGGCCGCGGTGCTGAGCATCATGGGCGGGGCGCTGGTGGCGTTCTGGCTGATGGGCATCATCCATCCGGACACGGTGGCCGGCAGCACCTGGGGCGGTATGGCGGCGCTGGCCGGCAGCTGGATCGGCGGCGGTGCCAACATGCTGGCAATGAAAGAGATCTTCGAGGTCGATGCCACCACCTTCGGCCAGTTCGCGGTGGTCGATGTCGGCGTGGGCTATGTGTGGATGGCGGTACTGATCTTTTTCGCCGCGCGTGCGCCGGCGCTGGATGCGCGCTCCGGCGCCGATACCCGCGCGCTGGATGAGCTGCGTGACCGTGTGGCCAGTTACCAGGTCCGGCACGCGCGCATTCCCGTGCTCGGCGATCTGATGGTGATGGCGGGCGTGGCGTTCGGCGCGGTAGCGCTGGCCCATGGCCTGGCCGGCCCGCTGTCGGCCTGGTTCGCCGCCAACGTCAGCTGGTCCAGCGCAGTGAGCATGGACAAGCCGTTCGTGTGGGTGGTGCTGCTGGCCACGTTCGTCGGGCTGGGACTGAGCTTCACCCGCGCCCGTGAGCTGGAGGGCGTGGGCGCCTCCAAGTGGGGCTCGATGTTCCTGTACTTCCTGATCGCCTGTATCGGCATGCAGATGGATCTGCTGGCGCTGCTGCAGAAGCCGTGGCTGTTCGCCCTGGGCGTGCTGTGGATCGGCGTGCACATCGTGCTGCTGTGGCTGGCGGCCAAGCTGCTGAAGGTGCCGTTCTTCTATTTCGCCATCGCCTCGCAGAGCAATATCGGCGGGCCGGCCTCGGCGCCGGTGCTGGCCACCGCGTTCCATCCGGCGCTGGCGCCGGTCGGGGTGCTGCTGGGCACGCTGGGCTACGCGGTGGGCACCGGTGCGGCCTATGTGGTGGGGATCACCTTGCGGGCGATGGCGGGCGCCGGATGAGGCGCTGCGGGCACCGGGCCGGGTGAAGCGGCGCGTGGGCCCGGTAGCCCGCGCGGATGCATTGCATGCTAGGCTGGCGCCTCCTCGCCACGTTAGCCACGTGGCGTTTTTATTTCCCTTCGATCGACAGGAATGGCTGCATGCCGACCGAAATCAGCACCACTTTGATCACCAACGATATTGTCGGGCTTGGCCTGATCGCCGCCACACTGGGGCTGATCTTCCATCTGGCCAGCCGCCCTGACGGCTTCTGGCGGAAGTTCTTTACCTGGGTGCCGGCGCTGCTGCTGTGCTACTTCATTCCGGCCATCTACAACACCGCCGGGGTGATCGACGGCCACACCACCAAGCTCTACAACCCCATCGCGCGCGATGTGCTGTTGCCGGCGGCGCTGGTGCTGCTGACGCTGTCCATCGACCTGAAGGGCATCGCCCGGCTCGGCCCGAAGCTGCTGATCATGTTCGTCACCGGCACTGTGGGCATCATGCTCGGCGCGCTGGTGTCCTTCCAGGCGATGAAGCTGATCCACGCGCCCACCGTGGCCGGGGACACCTGGGCCGGCATGGCCGCCCTGGCGGGCAGCTGGATCGGCGGCGGCGCCAACATGGCCGCGATGCGCGAGACCTTCAACGTCGATGCCACCACCTTCGGCCAGTTCGCCGTGGTCGATGTGGTGTGTGCCAGCATCCTGCTGATGCCGGCCCTGATCTGGCTGGCCGGTCGGGCGCAGGGCATCGACGCACGCAATGGTGCCGACACCTCGGCCATCGACGACATGAAGCGTCGTATCGCCGATTACCAGACCAGGAGCGCGCGCATTCCGACCCTGACCGACCTGATGGTTATTGTCGGCGTCGGTCTGGGCATCGTCGGGGCGGCACATGCGCTGGCGGCGCCGCTGGCGACGTGGTGTGCGGCCAACATCAGCTTTGCCAAGCAGGCCTCGCTGGACAACCAGTTCGTCTGGGTGGTGATGCTGTCCACCTTCGCCGGTCTGGCGCTGAGCTTCACCCGCGCACGCGAGCTGGAAGCGGCCGGCGCTTCCAAGGTCGGCACGCTGTTCCTGTACTTCCTGATCGCCTGCATCGGTATGCAGATGGACCTGCTCTCGCTGTTGGAGCGTCCGTGGCTGTTCCTGCTGGGTGTGATCTGGATGGGTACCCACGTGCTGCTGCTGTACGTGGTCGGCCGCCTGCTGAAAGCGCCGATGTTCTTCCTGGCCATCGGTTCGCAGGGCAACGTCGGCGCCGCGGCTTCGGCACCGGTGGTGGCGGCGGCCTTCCATCCCAGCCTGGCGCCGGTGGGCGTGCTGCTGGGCACGGTCGGCTATGCCACCGGCACGGTGCTGGCCTACCTCACCGGACTGATGCTCAAGTGGATGGCCGGCGCGGCCTGAGTCGGCTGCCAGCGGCAGGAAACCCGGTCAAAAAGAAGGACAGCATCTGCTGTCCTTCTTTTTGGTGCTGCCGGTGTCAAATCAGCCCATCGCGAGATGCCGTCGACCGGGATCCGTTTCAATCACCGTGTCGGCCGGAACCGGGCTCTGGTGTTGCTGGAGCTGACGGATGCTGGCCTGCATCGGCAGGTCCATGGATGCCGCCAGATCAACAGTGCTGCGCCGATGTGTCGGGTCATGCAGTTCGCCTTGTACGCAGAACAGGCGATCTGCCTGAAGGACCACATGATCGATTCTGCCCCGCCCGTCCTCCGCGGAGCGTGCGGCGATACGTGCCGCGGTAACGAGGAAGGACAGGTCGTCTTTCAGGCCCAGCTTCTTTCGTTGGGGTCCAAGCTGGATATAACCGCATCTTCGAACAACCGATTCCCGACACTATTGGCCGATGCCGGGGCTTTGATTGCCTTGCCTTGTTCTGCATCGCGCAGCTGCTGCAGATCCAGCGAGTCCATCACCGAGGCGATGCCATGAAGATCCAGTCGATGCTTGAGCATCGCTCCCCGTACAAGGCGCTGGACAAAGGACAGAGGAGCGGGGTCGGGGAGTTCGATTCGATGATCAATGGCATCGGGTAGCGCCCATTTCAGCGGAATGCTGTCCTCCTGCAGATGCGTAAGCAGCTCGTTTTTGACGCTGTAGCTGCGAACCAGGCCCGCTGCCGCGTATTCCCTGGCCTTTGCGGGGTCGAATTCCAACCGTTGGAACGTGCGGTCATTGACGCCTGCGGAGTTGTAGGTGACTGCCGGTGTATCAGTGATCACGGCCCCGGCCGACACAAGTCCGCCTCTCAATGAGTGACCACTAAGCAGCAAGTCGCTTCCAAAGCGTTCACTGGCTTCGAAGGCGAGCTTGATTGCGGTGTCGTATTGCTTGGTCTGCAGCCCCATCCCTTGCCCGATGTTGTCCCTCCAGTCGAGCAGTTGGTCGGTGCCGCACATCGCGAGAACAACCTTGCCATCGGAAGTGCGATAGAAGCCAGCGTCGAAACCGGAGCGTCTGTCATGCAGCAGCGCGGTGTTTATTCCCCTTTGGATGAGTTCGGCGTCCTCTATGCGTTGCCAACCAGCGGGGAGCGAAACTGTTGTCGTGTGACTGTTGTTGTGGTGTTGCGCCGCCAGCTCATACAGGTCCTGCAAAACGAGCGGGAGCTCCAGATCCGCGCTCTTCGGCGAGGTGCCGCGCGCAGACAAGGAACTTGATGGGGATGGATCTGGTGAAGGTGCTTCCTGCTCCATGGCGCACTCCCAGGATCAACGTCAGTTTTCGAGTGCGACGTTGTGGGCAACCAGCCACCTTCTGACTTCCTCGCGGCCTGCTTTGCCTTTGCTGTTGAGCAAATGCTCGGGGGGCATGAAGAACGAGCGTTGGAATGTTTCCCCGCGGTTGTTCCGGACGGTTGGATCCACGCCTGCCGCCAACAGCTTCATTACGGTGTCAGCGTCGTTGGTTTGGGTGTGAAGCAGCGTGTTTCCAAGCTTGTCGCGGTGGGCGACATCGGCCCCCGCGCCAATCAGGAGATCGCGCTGTTCGTGCCGGCGATGCATCACTGCGCGGAACAAGGGTGTCCAGCCATTGCTCTGACGTTCCGGATCAATGGGCGCGCCATGTTCGAGCAGAGTCTCCAGATAGACCGGATCCTCCACCATCGCGGCCATATGCACGACCGTTTCGTCATCCATCCCGGTCAAGGAGGGATCTGCGCCGGCCTCCAGCAGCGCCGCGAGTGAAGCGGGCTTCTGGTTCCATATTGCCCATTCCAGCAGAGTCACATTGTGTGGGCCGCGGGCGGCCAGATCGGTGGTCGGTGCCAGTGCCTTTATCCGTGGGGTATCACCGTCAGCAACAGCATCGGCCAAAGGCTTTACGGCTGGATCGGTGAACGGAGTCTTGTGCTGGATGTCGGCTGCCACTCGAGCTTGCTCCTTTGCTGGAACCTGTATGTTTACGCATGAAGCCACCAGCAGCGAGGTGGCAATTGTCGCGATGACAGGGAGTTTTCTCTGCATTCCAGTTTCCTTTCCGGTTGCACTGCACGGGTGGCATGACCTGGGATTGCATGGTGATGACTGGTTCTGGCACCGGGATTTGTGGCGATCCGGCTCCCACCTATGATCAGGTTTTCAGATCGCGGGCATTGCCAAGTCAGCCCATCGCAAAGTGTCGCCGACGGTGGTCATGCTCAATAATCGAGTCGACTGCGACCGGGCTCTGGTACTGCTGGAGCTGACGGATACTGGCCTGCATCGGCATATCCCCTGCCGCTGCCAGATCCACGTTGCTGTGCCGATGTGCCGGGTCATGCAGGTTGCCCTGGACAGCGAACAGGCGGTCCCCGTGAACGAGCAGATGATCGATTCTGTCCAGCCCATCATCCGCCGAGCGCGCGGCGATACCCGCGGCGGTGTTGAGGAAGGACACGTCGTCTTTCAGGCCCAGCTTCTCCCGCTGGGGTCCAAGCTGGATGACCGCATCTTCGAACAACCGGTTCCCTACACTATTGGCCGATGCCGGGGCTTTGATTGCCTTGCCTTGTTCGGCATCGCGCAGCTGCTGCAGATCCAGCGAGTCCATCACCGAGGCGATACCATGAAGGTCATATCGATGCTTGAGCATTGCTCCGGGGACAAGGCGCTGGACAAAGGACAGCGGAGCGGGATCGCGCAGTTCGATTCGATGGCCAATAGCATCGGGCAGCGCCCATTTCAGCGGAATGCTGTCCTCCTGCAGATGCGTAAGCAGCTCGTTTTTGACGCTGTAGCTGCGGATCAGCCCACCGGCTGCATATTCCTTGGCAGCGGCGGGGTCAATGTTCTCTCTTGAGAGCGTGTTGTTATGAACACCGGCACTGTTATAGGTCACAGCCGGGGTGTCGGTTACCACCGCTGCTGCTGAAGCCAATCCTCCACCCAAAGAATGCCCTGTCAGTAAAAGCTCTTGTCCATACGCCTTCTTCGCTTGGCGGCCCAGTTCTATCGCATCTTCATACTGTTCTGTTTGCAAGCCTATTCCCTGGCCCAGGTTCTGTGGCCAGTCTTTTCCTTGATCTGTTCCGCAGAACGCAAGCACAACCTGTCCTGCCGGGCCTCGGTAGAGGCCTGCATCAAATCCGGATTTTCTGTTGTACAACAAATCAGGATCGATGCTCTTGCCCGCTAGCTCTGCTTCATCGATGCGCGACCATCCAGAAGGCAGGTGCTGTGGCGCAGTGGCCTGGCGGTCCCGTCTACCAAGGGCGTCGACGTAAAGAGCCTCAATGACGTGCGGCAACTCCATGTCCAGGGCGTGTGGCTTGGCTCCTGAAACGGACTCCGCCGAGAAGGGCCTGGATGCAGTCGATTCCATGACACGCTCCCGTGCTGGTCAGTGTTCAACGGGAACGTTGTGTGTCTCCAGCCAACTACGGACTTGGGCTCTTCCGGATTTCCCTTCCGCATTGAGCAGTTTTTCCGGTGTCATGAAAAATGATGACTGGAATGTCTGCCCGGCATTGTTGCGGAGGGTCGGGTCTACCCCCGCCGCCAGCAGTTTCAAGACGGTATCGGCGTCGTTGCCGGCGAGGAAAAGCAGGGTATTGCCGAGGTTGTCGCGGTGTTTCACGTCCGCTCCAGCACTGATCAGCAGGTCGCGTTGTGGGTGTTGTCCGTACATCACCGCAACGAACAGTGGCGTCCAGCCATTGGTCGGACGCGTGTAGTCGACGGGAACCTTGTGCTTGAGCAGAACCTCGAGGTACTCCGGTGGATCGACCATCGCGGCCATATGCACGACGGTTTCGTCATCCATGCCGATCAGGGAAGGATCGGCGCCGGCCTCCAGCAGCGCCTCGAGTGAAGCGGGCTTCTGGTTCCATATTGCCCATTCCAGCAGGGTCACATTGTATTGACCGCGGGCAGCCAGATCGGTGGTCGGCGCCAGTGCCTTTATCCGCGCGATATCGCCGTCAGCAATGGCATCTGCCAGCGGCTTCACGGCTGGATCGGTGAATGGGGTCTTCTGCGGGATGTCGGCTGCCACTCGTCCTTGCTCCTTTGCTTGAGACATTGTGCTTACGCATGAAGCGATATTGTTTATGCATGAAGTCGTTTTGCTTGCGCATGAAGCCACCAGCAACGAGGTGGCTATTGTTGCGAGAACACGGGTCTTTCTCTGCATTCCAGTTTCCTTTCCGGTTGCACTGCACGGGTGGCATGACCTGGGATTCCCTGGTGATGGCCGATCCTAGCACCGGGATCTGTGGCGACCGGTCCTGCCCCTGTGATCGGCTTTGCAGATCGCGGACATGAAGGAACGGCAGGACAGCCGTTCTTCACGGCGCAGCTGCCGAACAGTGACGCACAGGGATGTGCATCATGAAAGAACGGCAGCACAGTCGTTCTTCACGCCGCAGCCGCCGAACGGTGACGCACACGGATGCGCGTCATGAAAGAACGGCAGGACAGCCGTTCTCCACGGCGAGGCCGCCGGACGGTGACGCACAGGGATGTGCGTCATAAAAAAAGGCGGGGCCAATGGCCCCGCCTTCTATGTTCTTCAAACCGCGGACTCAGCAGCAGCGGAAGCCACTCTTGCCGCCGAAGCGGGCGTCCTGGCGTTCGCGGAAGAAGGTCTTGTAGTCCATGACCGGACGGTCGGGATGCTTCTCCTGCATGTGCCGCACATAGTTGTCATAGTCCGGCACGCCGCAGCACAGGCGCGCGGTCTGTACCAGACGCCGCCAGCTGCGGCGGAACGTCTGGTACTGGCCGACCGGGACCAGTTCGGTACCCATTACACGTCCATCTCGTGCGGCTTGAGCGCCACATACGGGGTTTCGCGGTCGGTGCGCACCGGCGAGCGGCGTGCCACCATGATGGTCTTGACCGAGTACACCAGCACCGCGAACACCACGAACAGGAACAGCGCGGTGAGGCCGGCGTTGATGTAGTTGTTGACCATCACCTGCTGCATCTGTCCGAAGTCCTTGGACGGCGGCAGCAGATTGCCGGCGGCGATCGCATCACGGTACTTGTGCGCCTGGGCCACGAAGCCCACCGCCGGTTCGCTGGAGAAGATCTTGATGAAGCCGGCCGCCGTGGTGCAGATCAGCAGCCAGATCGCCGGCAGCAGCGGCACCCAGGCGTACTTCTCCTTCTTCATCTTGAACAGCACCACGGTGCACAGCAGCAGCGCCACGCCGGCCAGCATCTGGTTGGCGATACCGAACAGCGGCCACAACATGTTGATGCCGCCCAGCGGATCGGTCACGCCCTGGTACAGGAAGTAGCCCCACAGCGCCACGCAGCCGCCGGTGGCGATGAAGCTGGCCACCCACGAATCGGTGCGGCGCAGTGCCGGCACGAAGTTGCCCAGCAGGTCCTGCAGCATGAAGCGGCCCGAACGGGTACCGGCATCGACGGCCGTGAGGATGAACAGTGCTTCGAACAGGATCGCGAAGTGGTACCAGAACGCCATCATGCCGTCGCCCGGCAGCACCGCATGCAGGATCTGCGCGATACCCACCGCCAGCGTCGGGGCGCCGCCGGCGCGCGAGAGGATGGTGCTTTCACCGATCTCGGCCGCGGTGGTGGTCAGCTGCTCCGGGGTGATCGCAAAGCCCCAGTTGCTCACCACCTGCGCGGCATGGACCACATCGGTGCCGATGATCGCCGCCGGGGAGTTCATCGCAAAGTAGATGCCCGGCTCGATGATCGAGGCCGCCACCATTGCCATGATCGCCACGAACGATTCCATCAGCATGCCGCCGTAGCCGATATAGGCGGCGTGGCCTTCATTGGCCAGCAGCTTGGGCGTGGTGCCCGAGCTGATCAGCGCATGGAAGCCGGAGACTGCGCCGCAGGCGATGGTGATGAACAGGAACGGGAACATGCTGCCCTTCCACACCGGGCCGGTGCCGTCGGTGAACTGTGTCAGCGCCGGCATCTTCAGTTCCGGCATCACGATCAGGATGCCGATCGCCAGGCCGACAATCGTGCCGATCTTGAGGAAGGTGGACAGGTAGTCGCGCGGGGCCAGCAGCAGCCACACCGGCAGCACCGCGGCCACGAAGCCGTAGCCGATCAGCATCCAGGTGATCTGCACGCCGGTGAAGGTGAACATCGGGCCCATGACCGGATCGGCGGCGACCTTGCCGCCGTACCAGATCGCGGCCAGCAGCAGCGCCAGGCCGACCACCGAGATCTCGCCGATCTTGCCGGGGCGGATGTAGCGCATGTAGATGCCCATCAGGATCGCGATCGGCATCGTCGCGATCACCGTGAACATGCCCCACGGGCTGCCTTCCAGTGCTTTCACCACGATCATCGCCAGCACCGCCAGGATGATGATCATGATCATGAAGACGCCGAACAGCGCGATGGTGCCCGGCACCGGGCCCATCTCCTCGCGTACCAGGTCGCCCAGCGAACGGCCGTTGCGGCGCGTGGAGATCATCAGGATCATGAAATCCTGCACCGCGCCGGCCAGCACCACGCCGGCAATCAGCCACAGCGTGCCGGGCAGGTAGCCCATCTGCGCGGCCAGCACCGGGCCGACCAGCGGGCCGGCGCCGGCAATGGCGGCGAAGTGGTGGCCGAACAGCACATGCTTGTTGGTCGGCACGTAGTCCAGGCCATCGTTGTTCAGAACCGCCGGGGTGGCGCGGGTGGGATCAACGCCGATGACCTTCCGGGCGACGAACAGGCCGTAGTAGCGGAACGCGACCAGGTACAGCGAAACCGCCGCCACCACGATCCACAACGCGTTGATGTGTTCGCCGCGGCGTAGCGCCACCACGCCCAGACAGAATGCGCCGATCAGGGACAGCAGCGCCCAGCCGGCTTTGGAGAAACCTTTCATCGAGTCGCCTCGCAGGAGATTGGCTCAAGGTTCTACCCATGGACGGCAGGGGTCAACGGATATGGCGGTGGCGGGACCCCAGACTTTGGTCTTACGGTGAAACCCCTGACAAACCTGACTGCGGGTTGCGTGGCGTGTCGCTTGCACCAGCACTGGAACAATCGGTTGCGGGGGCGGTGCTTGGTCCGGCCGTGGGCAGCATCCATTGTCTGGATATCTTTCAAGGAGCCTGATCATGACTGGTGACACCGCGGCCCGCGTGGTCCGCAACCTGCGGGGCATGCCTACCTCCGATGGTGCCGGGGTGCGTCTGACCCGGGTGATCGGCACGCCGGCGCTGCCGGAGCTGGATCCGTTCCTGATGCTGGACGAATTCGGCACCGACAAGCCGGAGGATTATCTGGCCGGTTTTCCCGACCATCCGCACCGCGGCTTTGAAACCGTCACCTACATGCTCGACGGCCGCATGCGGCACAGCGACAACCACGGCAACGAGGGCCTGCTGACCCCGGGCAGCGTGCAGTGGATGACCGCCGGGCGCGGGCTGGTGCATTCGGAGATGCCCGAGCAGGAGTCCGGGCGCATGCGTGGCTTCCAGCTGTGGGTGAACCTGCCGGCGCGCGAGAAGATGACCGATCCGCGCTACCAGGAGTTCGCCGCCGAGCGCATTCCGCAGGTCCAGCCGGCCCAGGGCGTGAGTGTCAAAGTCATCGCCGGCAGCGTCGGCGATGTCAGCGGCCCGATCGTGCAGCCGGCGACCGATCCGCTGTATCTGGATATCACCCTGGCGCCCGGCAGCTCGTGGCAGTACACGCTGCCGGCCGGCCACAATGCGTTCGCCTATGTGTTCGAAGGCGGCGTGACGGTGGGCGAGGGCGCAAATGCACGCGTGCTGGCGCAGAGCGAGCTGGCCGTACTCGGTGGTGGTCCCCAGCTGCAGTTGCAGGCCGGCCCGCAGGAAGCGCGTCTGATCCTGGTCGCCGGGCGCCCGCTGGGCGAACCGGTGGCGCGTCACGGCCCGTTCGTGATGAACACCCGGCAGGAGCTGATGCAGGCCTTCGTGGATTACCAGGAAGGCCGCTTCTGACCGATGCGCCGTCCGCGCCGCAGGAGCGCGGACGGGCCGCGCGGGGCGTCAGTTGCCGCTGCCGGCCAGCGCCGGGGAGTTGAGGTTCAGGGCCTGGGTCAGCGTCTGCAGGCTGGCCAGCTCGCCGCCGTCGGCCGCTTCGATCCAGATCTGGGCATAGCGCTTCTTGTCCAGCTTGACCACGGTGATACGGCGCGACTCCAGCCCCGGCAGGTCGCGGCCGCCCATATCCATCTTGTACCAGTGCAGCGCCTCGCCGCCGAAGGTGCCTTTTTCCGCGCGCAGCGCCCGGGTCAGGGCGATGCCCGGATCACGCGCGGTGAGCATCATGTTGAGCACGGTACGGCCATCAGGGGTGGTGGCCTTGCAGACGATGAAGTCGCTCTGGGCCTGCTGTTCCCAGTGCAGGCCGCTGTCGGCCGGCAGCAGCGGGCACTGGGCGGTCTGCTGGGCCGAGGCGGTGGCAGCGGCGGCAAGCAACAGGGCGGCACAAACGGTACGGACAGTCTTCACTTCGCTTTCCCCATGAAACATCGCCCGCTACCGGCGCGATGGATGTTGTGTGGATCGTTGAAGGCGGTTGCGCGGCTGGTGGCCAGTTCCCTCGCGCCCGTTGCGCGCATCCCCATGCGCGCCAGCCGAGGTCCGACGGTATTACACAACCGCCGTCACTTGCAAAGCATGTTTCAGATCACACAAAAAAGCGGCCCCGCCGGGGGCCGCTTCTGTCGCGGGCTACCGGCAACGGTCTAGTTGTCGCTGCCGATCCACTTGTAGGCGATGCCGCCGATCATCGCGCCCAGGATCGGCGCCACCCAGAACAGCCACAGCTGGCCGATCTGCCCGGGGCCGGCAAACACCGCCACCGCGGTGGAGCGGGCCGGGTTGACCGAGGTGTTGGTGACGGGAATGGAGATCAGGTGGATCAGCGTCAGCGCCAGACCGATGGCGATCGGCGCGAAGCCGGCCGGTGCCTTGCCGTGGGTGGCGCCCATGATCACCACCAGGAAGAACGCGGTCATCACCACCTCGCACAGGAACGCGGCCGCGACGCTGTAGCCGCCCGGCGACAGTGCGCCGTAGCCGTTGCTGGCGAAGGCGCCGGCCTGGCTGCCGTCGATGGCGAAACCGGCATTGCCCTGGGCGATCTGCAACAGGATGAACGCCGCGGCCACGCCGCCCAGCACCTGCGCCACGATGTATGGGGCCAGATCCTTGCCGGCGAAACGCCCACCGGCCCACAGGCCGATGCTCACCGCCGGGTTGAAGTGGGCACCGGAGATGTGGCCGAAGGCATAGGCGCCGGTCAGCACGGTCAGGCCGAAGGCCAGCGCCACCCCGTGGAAACCGATCCCCAGCGGATTGCCGTCG
Organism: Stenotrophomonas sp. STEN014; assembly: GCF_056760315.1. Taxonomy (NCBI): domain Bacteria; kingdom Pseudomonadati; phylum Pseudomonadota; class Gammaproteobacteria; order Lysobacterales; family Lysobacteraceae; genus Stenotrophomonas; species Stenotrophomonas sp. STEN014. The sequence goes on from NZ_JBRREN010000002.1 coordinate 426,835, forward strand.
CCCCCGAAATTGGCCGCCAGCACCGCGCTGCCGCAGCCGCCCAGCACCAGCCAGAACGTGCCGAGAAACTCGGCCGCCAGTCGCTTGCTCATATCCATGCGTGTTTCCCCTCGATTCCCCGGAGCGGGTGGGGGAAACATAAGCCAGCGGCGTGCGGGCGGCGTATTGAAAGCGTTAAGGCCGCGGCGGCTTACGCCGGCAGCGGAATGAACTCCTTGTCATCACCCGGAATCGTGCCGAAGCGGCCGGCCTGCCAGTCGTCCTTGGCCTGCTCGATGCGCTCCTTGGAGCTGGAGACGAAGTTCCACCACAGGTGGCGCGGACCATCCAGCGGCTCGCCACCCATCAGCATCGCCTTGACCGGGGTTCTGGCACGCAGGCGCCCGCGCGCGCCGGCCTCGGGAAGGACCAGGTGCATGGCCGGCACATCCACGCCGTCCAGCTGCGCCTCACCTTCCAGAATGTAGAGCGCACGCTCCACGTGGCTGGCGTCCAGGTCGATCTCCGCGCCCGGGTCCAGGTCGATGGCCACATTCAAGGTGTCGGCAAACACCTGCACCGGCGATTCCTCGCCATAGGCGCGGCCGGCGATCACCCGCAGCAGCGCACCGTTCCGGCGCTGCTGCGGCAGCTGGCCGGCGCTGAAGTGGTGGAACGCCGGGGCGGTTTCCTCGTGCGACTTCGGCAGCGCGATCCAGGTCTGCATGCCGTGCAGCGGGTGGTCGTGGCCACGCTCGGCCGGCGGGGTGCGCTCGGAATGGGCGATGCCACGGCCGGCGGTCATCCAGTTCACATCACCCGGGCGGATGATCTGCTCCGAACCCAGCGTGTCGCGGTGGCCGATCTGCCCGGACCACAGGAACGTCACCGCGGCCAGGCCGATATGCGGGTGCGGGCGCACGTCGATGCCCTGGCCGGGGGCGAACACCGCCGGGCCCATGTGGTCGACGAACACGAACGGGCCCACGCTGCGCGCCTGCAGGGTGGGCACCGCACGCCGCACCTGGAAACCGCCCAGGTCGTGCACGCGCGGATTGAGGATCGTGGTCATGGAAAACTCCCGGTTGCGTTGGGCCGCAGGATTGCACGGGGGCGGGGCGCTGTCCGTACCGGCCCGGAAACGGATTGTTGCGACAGGCCTCGCTCACCCTCGGCCTCACCCGGCCGGGGCGCGGCCATCGCGGCGCGAGGCCAGCCGGTCGGCCAGCCGGGTAGGCTCGGGCAGGCGGTAGCGCCCCAGGCAGGCCAACACCAACTGCAGACTCGTCGGGACCGACACCCGGTGGCCGGGCGAGACAAACAGCGGATTGCAGCGCGGCTTGCTGCGCAGCACCCAGCCGACCTGACGGCCCCTGTGCCACAGCGGGGTGTGATCGCCCCGCAGCGGGCCGGGTTCGTCGTAGTCGCCGACCAGCCGGCTCTTGGCCACACCAATGCAGGGCAGCCCGCTGAGCACGCCCAGGTGCGCGGCGATGCCCAGGCCGCGCGGGTGGGCGATGCCATGGCCATCCACCAGTACCAGCGCCGGGGCGGTACTCAACTGCTGCAGCGCCTGCCACGCCGCCGGCAACTCGCGGAAGCTCAGCAGGCCGGGAATATAGGGCAGGGCGGTGGGCAGACGCGCCACGCGTGATTCCAGCAGTTGCAGGCTGCCGCCATCGAGCAGCACCGCCGCCGCACGGGTGATGCGACCTTCGTCCTCGAAGCCGGTATCCACCCCGCCCAGCCGTGCGGGCAGGGCGGTGAGTACATCCTCCAGCGACACCTGCGCGGCAAGGCGGCTCTGCAGGGCCCGCAGCGCACGCAGATCTTCCGGGGTCGCCCGCTCGGGCAGCGGGGGCAAGGCGGTGTCGAGCATGCCGGCAGCATGGCACGGCCCCGGTCAAGGCGGCGTGGCGTGCGCGGCCACTCCGCGTGAAGCGGCTACAATCCAGCGCCTACCCCACCTCCGGAGACCTCTGCTGTGACCCGTAAACTCGTGCTGTTGCGCCATGGCCAAAGCCAGTGGAACCTCGACAACCGTTTCACCGGCTGGGTCGATGTCGATCTCACCGAGCAGGGCCGCCAGGAGGCCGCCACCGCCGGCCGCTTGATGAAGGAAGAAGGGCTGCAGTTCGATGTCGCCCACACCTCCGTGCTCAAGCGTGCCATCCACACCCTGCAGGGCGCGCTGGCCGAGATGGGCCAGGACTGGCTGCCGGTTGCCAAATCCTGGCGTCTGAACGAGCGTCACTACGGTGGCCTGCAGGGCCTGGACAAGGCCGAGACCGCCGCCAAGCACGGCGAGGACCAGGTCAAGGTGTGGCGCCGTTCCTATGACATCCCGCCGCCGCCCATGGACCTGGCCGATCCGGGCCATCCCAGCCACGACCGCCGCTACGCCGGCCTGGACCGCAACGCGCTGCCGGCCACCGAATCGCTGGCCACCACGCTCGATCGCGTGCTGCCGTACTGGTTTGACGCCATCGCCCCGCAGCTCAAGGATGGCAAGACCGTGCTGGTCACCGCCCACGGCAACTCGCTGCGCGCGCTGTACAAGTACCTCAACAACGTGAGCAAGGAAGAAATCCTCGAGCTCAACATCCCCACCGGCATTCCGCTGCTGTTCGAGCTGGATGAAGACCTGGCGGTGCAGTCGTTCCGTTACCTGGGCGATCCGGAAGCGGCCAAAAAGGCTGCCGAGGCCGTGGCCAACCAGGCCAAGGCCCGGTAAGTAACACGTCCTGCAATCCCCTTACGACACCCGGCCGATGCCGGGTGTCGTCGTTTACGGCAGCGCCGCCCCGGCGAGGCCTTCTCGGTGTGCCGGGGCGCGCCGCGTTTGCACCCCCAAGCGGGGGCCGTCGCGTGGCACCGGTCGGCGCTGGCCGGTGCCGTGGCAGCGGCGCCCCCGCGCGGCTTTCCGGTAGACCGGCGCGCGGCGGCGTTGCACCAAAAAGGGGCATCGATGGCACTTGAAACGGCATCGATGCCGCTTTTTTCGCCATCGATGCCACTTTGACCGGCAACGTTGCCCCTTTTTGGGGCATCACTGCCGCTTTTTTCGGCACGCTTGCCCCTTTTTGGGGCATCGATGCCACTTTTTTCGGCAACGTTGCCCCTTTTTGGGGCAACGATGGCACTTGAAGTGGCAACGATGCCGCTTTTTTCGGCATCGATGAGACTTCTGTCTCAAAAGCAGGCGTTTCCGGGCTGCCCGTAGCCGCACACAGCGGCGCGAACGGCTCCGGTTCCCCGTGCCGGACCCCACAACCTCTTGGAGCAGGCCCCAAAAGATCGCCCCGAAGGGCGGCGGGTTACTGCAAACGGCGCAGGCCGGCGCCACGCTGGCACTGGAATACGGCTGCCGGACCGGGCAAAACGACCCGGCCGGCTCAATCAGGCCACATACCGGCAGCGGCGTTACACCGGATCACTGGGGGTCTAATCGATATGGCGACTTTCCTGGGGCATAACACCAGCCGTCTGCGGCGGCCGGTTGCCCCGGGGAATAATGCAAACTGTTGATACAGCGCCGGATTCCCCCGGTTCACATCATCGCCGCCAACAGCCATACTCGGCGCAACACCGCAATTAGGCGGTCCAATAAGTGTTAGGCATCAGATCAAGGAGAAGAGGATGCAAGGGAGCTCAGAGTTCGTTGTCGGCTGGGGAACGCTTTCGTTGATAAACGCTGGCCTAGCTCAGTCAAAGGGACGGAGTGGTGCTGGATGGTGGTTTGCATCGGTCTTCATCGGACCGATAGCGACGCTACTTATCGTAGCTCTACCGCCGCCATCAGCTGGCTGATGCCTAACAATTCATTCAAGCCGAACCCGCTTCGCGGCTCGGCTTAATTCAGCAACTGTCTTGTGGAACTGCAGCTCAGGCTAGGGTTAACCCCTCAGCACGCAGCTCATCACGTCGTCTGGCGTTGATGATTCCCAGCAGCTTGCGCATGCAGGCCACCAGCGCGACCTTGCCCAGCTTTCCTCGTTCGCGCAGTTGCTGGTAATGCGCTTTCATCACCGGGTCCCAGCGCACCGCTGACAGCGTGGCCATATAGAGTGCCACCCGGACCGGTGAGCGGCCTCCGCGGATGCGGCGCTGGCCGGAGCCTTGGCCGCTATCCCGGTTCATGGGAGCCACGCCTACCAGCTTGGCAATCTGGCGGCGGTCGAGTTGGCCTAGCTCGGGCAGCAGCGCCAATACCGTCGCCTGGAACACCGGACCGAGCCCCTTGCTGGAACGCACGGCGGGAGTCGCGTGCTGTTTGATCAGTGCTTGGATGGCGTGATCGATCGCAGCCTGTTCGCGGGCCAGTGCGGCGATAGTGCGGGTCGCCAGCTTGCGTACATGCGCCGGAGCCATCGTGGCCTGCTGTTTCTGCGCCTGTAACGTCGTGACTACCTGGCCACGTCGACGCAGCCAATCCCGCACGTCACGCTGCCACGGTGGTGGTGCCAGATAGGGACGAAGACGGTCGGCAAACAGGCGTGCCATCAAGGCCAGCAGCCGGGCATCGATGACATCGGTTTTGGCCAGTTCGCCAGTGGCCCGTGCAAAGTCACGAGCTTGACGCGGGTTCACCCGCGCAATCCAGAGGCCGGCATCGCAGCAGACTTCCAACAGCGGCTCTTCATAACCGCCAGTGGCTTCGACCACAATCCGTGTTGCCTTCAAATGCTGCAGTCGCTCAATGACCTTGGTAATTCCGGTCGGGGTATTGGGATAACGGGCCACTTCACTTTGCCCGTCTACTGCCAGATCCAGGCTGGCCTTGCCCACGTCGATTCCCACTGCCGTCATGTCGATTCTCCGCTACAGTTGGCTGGTCGAGAGCATCGCGGCCGAGGCCCACGCTTATCAGTTCGAGGGAAACCTCGACCAACTGTCCGGGCGCTGGACGCGAGATCCGACGTGCGGCCCCTGCTGAATTACGGTGGTGCTGACACCGAGGCGTTATCGGGCGCGCACGTCGGGCTCTCGACATCTAGGCTAGGGGAAACTCAAGACATAAGGCGTTGGGCGTCAGGAGCATAGGCCGTGGATGTTCGTCACTTTCTAGAGCAGCGACTGTCATTTGTCAGCCAGCTGTACACCAACAGCGCCAAGCCATTCGCGGAAAGAAAGCGAATGATTGAGGCCGAGGAAGAGCCCTACGTTCCCCCATACAGCGAAGATTCCGAACCCGCATTCCTCAGTGAATGGCTGGAGGCCGAGGAATCACTTCAGGTTCTCGGTCACGCATCCGTGTGCATGCTTTCCGCCTCGTTTCATCTCTACCTAAAAACTATGGAACGCGAGCTTCGTGTCCCAGCCGGCGAGAAGTACAAGTCCGATTTCAAGCGTGGTTGGTTTAATGGATACAAATCCTACTTCCTCAACGAGTTCAACATTGTGTTTGAAGATAGCCAATGCAATCTCGGGCTGCTGGAAGAACTTGTTCTCGCACGCAATCGCGTGCAGCACCCGGAATGGATAACAAGCCACAGCACTTACTACTCGGAAGAGAACCTCAGGAAGTTGCCGAGCCCGTTCTTCATTGACGATCGAGACGCCGAACTGCTCAACGTGCAAGAAAGCGAACGAGGTTGGCTAATGCAGCCCGCGATCCATGTCACTCCAGAGAAGTTTCTCGCCGCGGTTTCAGAAGTCGCTCGCTTCGCAGATTGGCTGGAGTCCTTCCCTCTGCGGCGCTGACGCCCAACCCTTCAATCAACCGGACGTCCAACGGGCTGCGCCCGTCGGCCGCCGGTTATCTCAAACGTTAGGGCCCACAGGAGAGCCAATCGTATGCGTCGTTATTTGATCCTCGCAGCGGTGGTTTTCGCTCCCGTTACGGCTGCTCAGAGCTCCGGGGACTACGCGCGCATGAGCCGCGCGTCTTGGTCTGCTTTTGAGTGTTCCGCGTACGCCGACGTGCTGGAAAGGTCGGCGGAACACGAACGCCTGTTCGGCTATGGGTACGAACGAGGAAAAGCATTCATTGAGGCGGCTCGCGCTGGTCGCGTGAAAGAAGCAGATCTTCAATCAATCTCGCCTAGTGGCTTCCTCATGCTGGCCAAAGGCCCAACCGCTGATTTCGCGCTAGGCCGCGTATTTGAAGGCGCCCTCGAGAACGCCCTCAAGGATGTGTACACATCGGAGAGCGTCCTCGAAAAGGATTTGTAGAAATCCATAGCCTCCCGCAAGTACGCTACGGCGAACTGCGAGATTTTGGGGCGTGGGCCCTAACAATTCGTCCAAGCTGACGCCGATCTGCGGCGTGGCTTAATCTAGGTGTTGGCTGTCCGAGCAAGTTCATCCGCGACTTGGGAGTAAATATGAATGCACCACCGAAGTGGTTGAAGCCTGTGGCTGTGCTTGCCTTGCTTTGGAATCTTCTCGGCCTGGCTGCCTTCGGCATGGACCTGAGCCTGTCCGCTGCCGATATCGCGAAGCTGCCAGCGGCGCAGCAAGAACTCTATGCCTCTCGCCCGGTCTGGGCCGTAGCAACAACGGCACTGGCTGTAATCGCCGGGGCTCTAGGCTCGGTTGGGCTGCTGCTTCGTAAGCACTGGGCCTTTCCTGTATTTGTTGCCTCGCTGCTTGGGATCCTGCTGCAGGATCTCAACTTGTTCGTCCTTACGGACGGCGTGCGGCTGGGCGGCCCGGCGGTGGTGGCAATGCAGGGCGTAGTGCTTGCGGTTGGAATCGCCTTGGTCCTGCTGAGCCAGAAAGGCGTCAAAGCCAGCTGGCTGGCATAGTCGCGGTCAGCTAATAATTTATCCAAGCCGACGCCTTTTCGCGGCGTGGCTTAACGCAGGTGTCAGGCCTCATGTTCAAGAGAATCGCGCTCATTGCCTTGGTGTTGCTGCTGGCCCTGGCCCAAGGCTACTTCATCTATGCCGTACAACACGGCGCTGCTGATGCATTCACGGGAGCCTGGAGCAGCTTCAACGTCACTCAATCAGGCTATTCGCAGTTCGTATTTCGCACTATCAAATGGTGGTGGATCTTGCCTGGACTCTGTCTGCTTGTTGTCGGCCTTGCCACATGGAGGCCTACCGCTCGTCATGTCGGCTTTGCATTGGCTTTCAGCTTCATCGGTACTGTTGCTTTGTACTGGTCTGCATACGCCCCCTCGCTGTTCATCCGCGTATGAGGCCTACCCGTTCATTCAAGCCGATGCCGCTGCGTAATGCGGCTTAACTCCGGCGCCAGCCGGATTTGGAGGATTCGTGCAAAAGGATGACTACTGGTTTCCCGCAAAAAAATACGGCTGGGGTTGGGGGTTTCCCGTCAAATGGCAAGGTTGGCTGGTCCTTTGTGCCGCCGTTGCACTTCTCGTTACAGCTTTTTTCTTGTTTCCTCCGGCCAGCAATATCGTTGGCTTCATGTGCATGACATGGGCGGTCCTTCTCGTGCTTGTTTTCATCTGCTGGCTTAAGGGCGAGAAGCCACAATGGCGCTGGGGCTAGTACAGGCCAGCTGACAGTTCATTCCATTAATTCAAGGCGATGCCCTGAACGGTGCGGCTTGACTCAGGCGTCAGGTGCGGGGAGAGACATGAAAATTTTGACTTCAGCAATGCTTGTTGGCGGCGTGGCTGGTGGACTGGGGGTCTTGCTGCTGGGCCTGCTCATGCCGCGCAAGTCATGCCCCAAATGCGATGCGGTGCTGCCGCGCTTTCGCAAACCCGCGAATGGTCGTGAGGCAATGCTTGGAGGTTGGTCCTGCGCGTCTTGCAATGCAAAGATTGACCGCAATGGCAAGTTGATTCAGGACTAGCGAAACGTCCGGCGTGCCGGAGAATGTGTTCAAGCCGAAACTTCATCGCCACGCCAACACCATGGCAGAACGAGCTGGCCATGTTGCCGGCCACGCGCCGCCCTCCGGTGTGACTTGGGTGTTAGGGTTGACGGGCAGCAATCCCACAACCTGGAGGTGCCCGATGAAAGCTGTAGCCGCATTCCTGTTTCTGACCAGTGTTTCGCTGGGGGCATCGGCGGGCATACCAGAGCGCGTTCAGTTCACTGGCACTCTGCAGTTTGATGATTCTGCGCCGGTTACCCTTGATTTGCAGTTGCCGTCCAGACAGGCCGCCAGGCTTCGCCTTTCCGATGGTTTCACACTTGAGCTTGCGATGCGGGGCAACGCTGTCAGCGTTGATAATGCACTGATCAGACTCATCGCCCCCTCAGGCGAGATCATGCATACCGCGGCGATTCCGGACTCCGGCCTTGCCAGTACTTCATTTGCTTACAAGGTTTGCGCGGGAGAGGTTACATATCTCAGTCCGGCACCGGCAGTCGTGCCAGCATGCGGGAAGTGAGTCCTGGCAGGTCATTCGAGCCGACGCCACTTCGCGGGTCGGCTTGACTCCGCCGCTGTCCTGCAGAGCCTGCGGCTCAGGCCCTCGCAAACGCTTTGTCCCGCAGTTCATCCCGTTAACGGGCATCGAGAATGGCCGGAAATTTGCGTGTGAATGCCATCTGCGCGACCTTGCCCGGCGCTTCTCGCATGCGTGGAACGTTGCGGCCGACGACCGTGGCCAGACGCCGGCCATCTTCACGAACGGGGCCACGATATGGCGCCTCAGTTTGACCGATAGCCAAGTGTGCGTGCGGCTCACCCCCCGACGCGTAGGCTTGGGCCAATTCCCGTGCCCTCGGCGCGCCCTCGATACTGCCTTCCTTGGCTGCCGCCCCCGGATGCGTGGCCGGTGTGCCTATGGCCTGCACCGACCGGGATCGCGGGGGGATGTGGTGGCTGGCGCACACGGTGTGCGGAAAACAGAAGGCCCGGCAGTGCCGGGCCTTCTGTATGTCACTGCGGCGCCGGCCATCGCGGCGCGGTGACAGGTTGTCAGACTTCTTCCAGTGCGCCGGCTTGGATGATCCGGGTGAATTCGTGGAACACGTCCGGGTCGATCAGCCGGCCCTGTTCCTCGGTGAGGATGCCCATGGCGCGCGAATGCGGCATGGGGCCGCGATAGGGGCGGGCCGAGGTCATCGCATCGTAGCCGTCGGCGATGGTGAGGATGCGCGCTTCCAGCGGGATATCGCCGCCTTTCAGACCGTCCGGGTAGCCACTGCCATCGAAGGCCTCGTGGTGGTGGCGGATCAGGCGGGCTACGTGGTCCGCATCCTCGCGCCCGGTGGCGCGGAACAGGCGCGCGCCGCGTTCAGGATGGGTGCGCATCGCCCGGCATTTTTCCTCGTCCAGACGGCCCGGATGCAGCAGCACGTCATCGCGGATGCCGATCTTGCCGACATCGTGGAAACGCGCGGCCAGCACCAGGTGGCCCAGACGGTCCTCGGACAGGTCACAGCGCTTGCCCAGCGCCAAGGCCAGCTGCGAAACCCGGTCACAATGGATATCGGTGTAGCTGTCGCGCTGATCCAGCGCGGCGGCCAGCACCTCGATGGCGCAGGAGTTGTCTTCCGGAGGGATGGAAAGTCCCACGGGTGAGGAAATAGATGGCATCAGTACGGAGCCGGGGGGGACGGCCGCGTGCGTAAGAGTGGGGGCGCCTATTGTCGGTACGCCCGCCTTTTCACGCAATCTTCATCGGTTGTCTTAATCAGGGCTTTCACGGCCGCAGGGTGGTCAGCAGTGCGCGTGCGGCGTTGAAACGGTCGGCACTTTCCGGCAGCGGATGCCTGATGCGCAATCTGTCCGGGCCCTCCATCTGGTACAGCTTGGGCTGCTTCTGGATCAGCTGGATCACCGCCATCGGATCGATCTCGGGCTTGGCTTCGAACACGATACGGCCACCGTTCTGGCCCAGTTCCAGCTTGCGGATGCCCAGCGCGTTGGCCTGCAGCTTGAGTTCGGCAATGGCGAACAGGTGTTTGACCGGATCCGGCAGCAGGCCGAAGCGGTCGATCATCTCCACCTGCAGCTCGCGCAGCGCCGCACTGTCGCGGGCGCTGGAAATGCGCTTGTACAGGGTCAGGCGGGTATGCACGTCGGGCAGGTAGTCTTCCGGGATCAGCGCCGGCACATGCAGCTCCACCTCGGCGCCGCGGACTTCTTCGCCGGCATCCAGGTCGGGCAGCTTGCCGGCCTTGATCGACCGTACCGCGCGCTCCAGCAGCTCGGTATAGAGGCTGAAACCGACCTCGGCCATCTGCCCGCTCTGGTCCTCGCCGAGCAGCTCGCCGGCGCCGCGGATTTCAAGATCGTGCGTGGCCAGGGTGAAACCGGCGCCCAGTTCATCCATCGAGGCGATCGCTTCCAGCCGCTTGTGCGCATCGGCGCTGATCGCCCGCTTGTCCGGCGGCACTACCAGGTAGGCGTAGGCGCGATGGTGCGAGCGGCCGACACGGCCGCGCAACTGGTGCAGCTGGGCCAGGCCGAACTTGTCGGCACGGTTGATGATGATGGTGTTGGCATTGGGAATATCGATGCCCGATTCGATGATGGTGCTGGCCAGCAGCACGTTGAAGCGCTGCTTCTGGAAATCCAGCATCACCTTTTCCAGCTCGCGCTCGGGCATCTGGCCGTGGGCGACGCCGATGCGCGCCTCCGGCACCAGCTCGGACAGCTCGCGCTGCATCCGGCCCATGCTTTCCACATCGTTGTGCAGGAAGTACAGCTGGCCGCCGCGCGCGAGCTCGCGCTGGAACGCCTCGCGCAGCTGCGCGTTGTCCCAAGCGGTGATGAAGGTCTTGACCGCCAGCCGGTTCGGCGGCGGGGTGGCGATGATCGACAGGTCGCGCAGCCCGGCCATGGCCATGTTGAGCGTGCGCGGAATCGGCGTGGCGGTGAGCGTGAGCAGGTGCACGTTGGCGCGCATGGCCTTCAGCGCTTCCTTCTGGCGCACGCCAAAGCGCTGCTCTTCATCGACGATGACCAGCCCCAGATCCTTGAACTTCACATCCGGCTGCAGCAACCGGTGGGTGCCGATGATCACATCGATGGTGCCCTCGGCGACCTTGTCCAGCTCGGCCTTGATCTCCTTGGTGCTCTTGAAGCGCGAGAGCACTTCCACACGCAGCGGGTAATCGGCGAAGCGGTCGCGGAAGTTGCGGTAGTGCTGTTCGGCCAGCAGCGTGGTCGGCACCAGCACTGCCACCTGCTTGCCGCCACTGGCCGCGGCGAAGGCCGCGCGCACGGCGACTTCGGTCTTGCCGAAGCCGACGTCGCCGCAGACCACGCGGTCCATCGGCTGGGCCGATTGCAGGTCGCGCAGGGTCGCATCGATCGCGGCCTGCTGATCGGCGGTTTCCTCGAACGGGAAGCCGGCGGCGAACGGTTCGTACATCGCGCGGTCGATATCCAGCGCCAGCCCGGCGCGCGCCTGGCGGCGGGCCTGGATTTCCAGCAGCTCGGCAGCGACGTCGCGCACCTTCTCGGCGGCCTTGCGCTTGGCCTTGGCCCACTGCTCGCCCCCGAGCGAATGCAGCGGCGCGGTTTCCGGCGAGGCGCCGGAGTAGCGGCTGATCAGGTGCAGCTGCGCGACCGGCACGTACAGGCGGTCGCCCTTGGCGTACTCGATGTCGAGGAATTCGCCGGGCATGCCGCCGACATCCATCGCGATCAGGCCGCGGTAGCGGCCCACGCCGTGGTCCTCGTGGACGATGGGAGCGCCTTCGCTGAGCTCGCCCAGGTCGCGGATGATCGCCTCGGGCTCGCGCCCGGCGCGGCGGGTGCGGCGCGGCTGGCCGGCGCGTTCGGGGAACAGCTGGCGTTCGGTCAGTACCGCCAGCGGCGGCTCGCCGAGTGCGAAGCCGTCATCCAGCGGGGCGACGGTGATCGCAAAGCGCGGTGCGGCAGCATCAGCAAGGAACCCCGGCAGACCGGGAACCACCGGCGGGCGCAGATCGGCGGCCTGCAGCACTTCCAGCAGCGCCTCGCGGCGGCCCGGCGAATCGGCGGCGATCAGCACCCGGCCCGGGTAGTTGTCCAGGAACGACTTCAGCGCCTGTCCAGCCGGTGCATCCTTGGCGGCGACCGGCAGTGGCGGCAGCGGCTGGTCACCCAGTGCCTGCGCCTCGGCGATGTGCGGGTGGTCGGCCGGCCACACTTCCACGCGCGGCAGCTTGTTGAACTGCTCGCGCAGGCTGTCCGGACTCTGGTAGATCTCTTCCGGCGGCAGCAGCGGCCGCTCGATATCGTGGCGGCGCTGTTCGTAGCGGCTGAGGGTCTGGGTCCAGAACGCATCGGCGGCCTCGGCCACACCGGTGCCCAGCACCGTCATGAAGCCTTCGGGCAGGTAGTCGAACAGCGTGGCGGTCTTGTCGAAGAACAGTGGCAGCAGGTATTCGACGCCCGAGGGCAGGACCCCGGCCTTGAGATCCTGGTACAGCGGGCTGCGCCGGGTATCAACGTCAAAGCGCTCGCGCAGCGTGGTCAGCACCTTGGCCAGGCTGGCCTCGTCCACCGGCACTTCGCGGCCGGGCAGCAGCTTCACTGCTGGCACCTTGTCCAGCGAGCGCTGCGTTTCGGGATCGAATGCGCGGATCGAATCGATGTCCTCGTCCAGCAGCTCGATGCGCAGCGGCGCCTCGGTGCCCATCGGGTAGACATCGAGCAGGCCACCGCGCACGGCAAAATCGCCCGGGTCCATCACCTGCGCCACGTTGCGGTAGCCGGCGCTTTCCAGCCGGCGTTTCTCCGCATCCATGTCCAGCCGCTGGCCGACCTTCAGGTCGAAGCTGCCGCCGACGATGTAGTTCAGCGGCGCCAGGCGCTGCAGCAGGGTCTGCACCGGCACCACGACGATGCCGCGGGCGAGGGTGGGCAGGCGGTGCAGCGCGGCCAGCCGCTGGGAAATGATGTCCGGGTGCGGACTGAACTGGTCGTAGGGCAGCGTTTCCCAGTCCGGGAACGGCACCACCGGCAGCGTCGAGGCATCGCCCAGCAGGGTCTGCAGGTCGGTCACGGCCAGATGCGCGCTCTGGTTGTCGCGCGTCACCAGCAGCAGGGGCCTGCCGTGGGCGTCGGCGGCACGGGCGATGTGCCAGGCCAGCGCACTGACGGAAGCCGGGGCGCGCCACCAGGCGCGGAGCTGGCCGCTACGCGGCAGCGGCGGAGAGGGGAATTTGATGGACGACATTGACCGCGAATTTTACCAGATGCGATCTGCCCGGCCGCTGCAAGGGGGAAACGGACTATCCCCTCCGCAAAACAGCCGCACCGCGGTTCTGCAGGGCAACGCTGCGGAAGGGGAGCGGAGACGGAGGAGGGTTGGGAAAAACGGCAGGACCGCCGTTTTCGCGGCGAGGCTGCCGAACGGTGAGGCACGTGGATATGCGTCATGAAAAAACGGCAGGATCGCCGTTTTTCACGGCAAAGCCGCCCAACGGTGACGCGCAGGGATGTGCGTCATGAAAAAAGGCGCCCCTTGTGGGAGCGCCTGTTGTCTGCAAGGAGGCGGAAGCGCCTCAGTTGGCCAGTTCCAGCACCATCCGCACCAGTCCCGGGGCGCCGGTGGGATGCGGCACCTGCTTGAAGCCCAGCGAGGCTGCCAGCTGCTGCATCGGCTCGTTGTCCTGGGCGATATCGCCGTACATGCGGTCCAGATACTTGCCGCGCGCCCACTTCACCAGCTTGCGCATCAGCTGGCGGCCCAGGCCCTGGCCGGCGAGGAAGCGGCTGACCAGGATCGCGTACTCGGCATCCCGGGTGCCGGGAATGATCGAGGCCCGCGCCACCGCGCCGACCACCGCTTCGCCGGGCGGCAGCGGTTCGGCGGCGACCAGCGAAATCTCGGTCTTGGGATTGGGGTGGGTCAGGCGCTGGGCGGTTTCGTCGGAAAGGGATTCGACCGACTGCAGGAACCGGTCACGCACTTCCTCCGGTCCAAACAGCTCAAATGCCCCCTGCAGTGGCGGGCCGTCTTCCGGCCGGATGGGGCGGATCAGCAGTTCCCGGCCACTGGGGGCTTTGAAGTTTTCATGCCACGGGGGCATGCGGTTGCGGGTCGCCATGACTACGTTTCCTCGAAAGTCCGCTGATTCTGGCACCGGTCGTGCGAAATTCTGTGAACATTGTTGAACGCGGGGTCATGGCCGGGAACGGCCGTTGCCTACTCGGCCGTTTTGAGCCACTCCAGGCGGGTCGAGGCCCCGGTTTCGCCCAGATGCTTCTTCAGCACCGGCATCGCCGGCGCCAGCACCCGGTCGAACTGCCACGGTGGATTGAGCAGCAGCATACCGCTGCCGTTCAGACGCAGCGGCGAGTCGTCCGGACGCACCAGGAATTCGGCCAGCAGCGCCGATTTGATCGGCAACGCGGCGGCTTTGCGGAAGAAATGCAGGATGCTGCGGCGCTGCTTGATCGGGAACCAGACCGCGCAGGTGGCCTGCGGCCAGCGGGCCAGGGTTTCGCTCAACGCCGCCAGGATGCGCGGGTATTCGGCGTCCTGGGCCTCGTAAGGTGGATCGATCAGCACCAGCCCGCGGCCGATCTTCACACCATTGACCTTGGGCGGCAGCAGCGAGCGGATCTGCGCGTAGCCATCGCCGGGGTGCACGCCGACGCGGCTGTCGCGGGCGAACAGCGCCTTGAGCGCGGCGGCTTCCTCTTCCTGCAGCTCGCAGGCGGCCAGACGGTCCTGCGGACGCAGGGCCTGGGCGGTGAGAAGCGGTGAGCCGGGGTAGGTGATCAGAGCGCCGACGGGGTTGTCGGCCTGCACCGCTTTCAGATAGCGCTCGACCACGTCGGGCAGCGTGGGCTGGGCCATCAGCTTCATCACGCCATCGTCGATCTCGGCGGTCTTGCGGCTTTCCTCGCTGGACAGCAGATAGCGGCCGCGCCCGGCATGGGTGTCCAGCACGAAGAACGGGCTGTCCTTGCGCTTGAATGAATCGATCAGCGCAAGCAGCGTGATGTGTTTGAGCACGTCGGCATGGTTGCCGGCATGGAAGGCGTGGCGGTAATTCATCGGCGAAGTGTACGGCGCGGGGGAGGTGGCGGCTATGCTGGGCACATGTCCGACCAGCCTGCCCGGGTCCTTGTCGTCGAAGACGAGGCCGCCATCGCCGATACATTGTTATATGCCCTGCGCAGCGAGGGCTATCTGGCCAGTCACTGCACGCTGGGGCGGGAGGCGCTGGCGCAGCTGCGGGCCGGTGGCGCCGAGGTGGTGGTGCTGGATGTGGGGCTGCCGGATATCGGCGGCTTCGAGGTGTGCCGCCAGCTGCGCACCTTCAGCCAGGTGCCGGTGATCTTCCTGACCGCGCGCAATGACGAGTTCGACCGGGTGCTGGGGCTGGAGCTGGGCGCCGATGACTACGTGACCAAGCCGTTCTCGCCGCGCGAGCTGGTGGCGCGGGTACGGGCCCGGCTGCGCCGGGCGGGGCCGGCGGTGGCGGCGACCGAGACGTCGGGCTGGAAGCAGCATGGCCGGTTTGCCATCGATGGCGAGGGCCGGCGCATCCGCTATGGCGAAGGCCTGTTGGACCTGACCCGCTATGAATATGCGTTGCTGGCCGCGCTGCTGCAGCGCCCGGGCGCGATCCTGAGCCGGGCGCAGCTGATGGAGCGCGGCTGGGACCATGCCAGTGACAGTGCCGATCGCACCGTCGATACCCACGTCAAAACCCTGCGCGCCAAGTTGCGGGCGGCGGGGGTGCCTGGAGAACCGATCCGTACCCATCGGGGGGTGGGGTATGCGCTGGCGGTTTGAGGGTGCTGGACATCTGACGCATGCGACAGCGCTTTTTTTCAAGCGACTGTCCTGTCTGCTGGAGCTCGTGCGGAGAGAGGGTAGCGGCGAGACCACGCGACGCCTGATCAAAAACGGTCCGGTTCTGCCCTGTCTGTGCTTGACGGCAACTGCAAAGGCTTTCGCTCCTGCTTCGCATGAGCGAGTTACTTCTCTTTGCTCGTGCAAAGAGAAGCTAACCAAGAGAAACACGGCCGGCACGCGAGCCGATGCGGCGACGCCGCATCGATTCCCTGTGCTCCTCACGGATCGGGGCGGCGCGGAACTCGCTGCGCTCAGACATCCGCGCCTTCTTTCCCCGATCCGCTGCGGTGCTCGGCTCGCTCTACGGCTGGGGAAGTCAAAGACTGGAAGCCACAGCCACAGCCACAGCCACAGCCACAGCCACAGCCACAGCAGCAACGGCAACGGCAACGGCAGCAGCAACGGCCAGAAAGTGATGCCGAACGATTGCGGCCAAAAGTGGCGGAGTAGCGGCAGTTGCTTTTGCTTTTCAGAATTCCCTTCCGCAGCGACGGAGCCAGCGGGGAAAACCCGAAGGGCGACGTGCATGGATGCACGTCGTTTTTCTACGCGACAGGGATGTCGCGTAGAAAAATCCTGCTGGCGGAGTGGACCCGGTGCGCGTAGCGCGCGGGGCGCGGAGGCAGGGCGTGCTTTCTTTGGGTCACCTTTCTTTGCACGGGCAAAGAAAGGTGGCTCGCTCCTGCGGAGCAGGAGTGAAAGCTCCTGCATCACAAAACGAGGCTGCGATAAATGCGCCTCGGCCTGAAACTCTTCCTCGGTTTTTTCCTGATCGTCGGTATCGCCGCGTTCTTCGTGATGCGGGTGTTCGTCAACGAGGTCAAGCCGGGTGTGCGCCAGGCGATGGAGGCCACGCTGGTGGATGCGGCCAATGTGCTGGCGGTCATGGCCGCGCCGGATCTGAAGGCCGGGCGCATCGGCGACGGCACCTTCGCCACCCAGCTGGCCACCGCGCAGCGCCGTGATCCGCGCGCGATGGTGTGGCGCTTTCCCAAGCGCAGCATCGATTACCGGGTGACGGTGACCGATGCCAGCGGCATCGTGGTCTACGACTCGCGCGGCCAGGACGTGGGGCGCGACAACTCGCGCTGGAACGATGTCTACCGGACTTTGCGCGGACAGTACGGTGCGCGCTCCAGTGCCGAGACCCGCGGCGAGGGCAGCACCACGGTGATGCATGTGGCCGCGCCGGTGTACGACCCGGCCGACGCGCGCACGCTGATCGGCGTGCTGACGCTGTCCCAGCCCAACGACACCATCGATCCGTTCATCGCCGCCAGCCAGCGCGCCATCGTCGCGCGCGGGGCTTGGCTGATCGGGTTGTCGGCCTTGATCGGCCTGCTGATGACCTGGTGGCTGGCGCGCGGCATCGGCGGCCTGAACCGCTATGCGCAGGCGGTCAGCGCCGGGGAACCGGTGCCCCCGCCCAAGCCGCGCCGCGACGAGATCGGCGACCTCGGCCGCGCGCTGGAAACCATGCGCCGCAAGCTCGAAGGCAAGGCCTATGTCGAGCAGTACGTGCAGTCGCTGACCCATGAGATGAAGAGCCCGCTGGCGGCGATCCGCGGCGCCGCCGAGCTGCTGCAGGAGCCGCTGCCCGAGGCCGAGCGGCAGCGCTTTGCCGGCAACATCGTGCAGCAGGAGCGGCGCCTGACCGAGACCATCGACCAGCTGCTGCGGCTGGCCGAAGTGGAACAGCACGGCTGGCTGCAGCGCCGCGGCGCGGTCGATCTGGCCGGGGTGTGCCGCAGTCTGGCCGAGGATGCCGCACCGCGCCTGCAGGCGCAGGCGCTGGTGGTGGACTGCCAGCTGCCGGCGCAGGCGCTGGTGCAGGGCGATGCCTTCCTGCTGCGGCAGGCGTTGTCCAACCTGCTGGACAACGCCATCGCGTTTTCGCCG
Organism: Stenotrophomonas sp. STEN014; assembly: GCF_056760315.1. NCBI lineage: Bacteria > Pseudomonadati > Pseudomonadota > Gammaproteobacteria > Lysobacterales > Lysobacteraceae > Stenotrophomonas > Stenotrophomonas sp. STEN014. Next base: position 444,398 of record NZ_JBRREN010000002.1, read on the forward strand.
GCCGGTGGGCGCATCGTGTTGCAGGTACAGCGACACGAGGCGGGCTGGACGGTGGAGGTGGCCGATATGGGGCCGGGCGTTCCGGACTACGCGCGGGAGCGGGTGTTCGAGCGGTTCTACTCGCTGGCGCGGCCGGGCAGCGGGCAGCGCAGCTCGGGGCTGGGATTGCCGTTCGTGGCCGAGGTGGCGCGGCTGCATGGTGGCCGCGCGCAGCTGCACAACCGTCCCGGCGGCGGAGCACTGGCCAGTCTGTGGTTGCCGCTGGCCTGAGGGGGCAATCCTTGCCGGCCAGGCGGCTGTCCGCTAATCGGCCACGGCCACGGTCAGGGCCGGATGGTCGGCCCGCGGCCGGTCCAGGTGGTAGCCCTGGACCATGTCCACGCCCATCTGCCGCAGCATCTCCAAGGTGGCGGCGTCCTCGACGAACTCGGCCACGGCCAGCTTGCCCATGCCGTGGGCCACTTCGATGATCGCGCGTACGAACACCTGGTTGTCCGGCTCCTGCGGCAGGTCGCGGATGAACATGCCGTCGATCTTGAGCACGTCGGCCTGCAGGTTCTTGAGGTAGGCGAAGGAGGCGAAGCCGGTGCCGAAATCGTCCAGGCAGATCGGGCAGCCGGTCTGCCGCAGCGCGGCGATGAAGCGCGCGGCATCGCCCATGTCCGAGATCGCCGCGGTCTCGGTCAGCTCCACCAGCAGCCGCTGCGGAGCCACCCGGTGCCGCAGCAGCTGGTTGCCGATCCAGGCGGGCAGCTCGGGATCATCAAAGGAGCGCCCGGAGATGTTGATGGCGATCGCCGGCAGTTGCGGGTGGCCGGCCAGCAGCTGGATGCACTGGCGGATCACCCAGCGGTCGATCTCCAGGATCTTGCCGCTTTTCTCGGCCGGGACGATGAAGTCCGCGGGCATGATCAGCTGTCCGCTGCCGGCTTCGTCGCGCATGCGGATCAGCGCTTCCAGATGCGCCAGACGGCCGTCACCGGCGTGGTAGACGCCCTGGAAGTGCAGCAGCAGCAGGTCCTGCTCCAGGGCTTGGGCGATGCGGTCGTTCCACACCAGCCGGCTGGCCATCTCGCGCGAGCTGTCACGGTCGGGCCGGTACACGTTCCAGCGGTTCTTGCCCAGGTGCTTGGCCTGGTACATCGCCGCGTCGGCGTGGGCGACCAGGTCCTCGGTGTTGTCGGCATGGGTGGGGTAGTGGGCGATGCCCAGGCTGGTGCTCAGGCGCACGGTCTGTTCGAGCAGGCGCAGCGGGGTCTGCGCGATGCGCTGCACGATCCGCTCGGCCAGGTGCTGGGCATCGTCCTGGCTGGCGTGCGGCATCAGTACGGCGAACTCGTCGCCGCCGAGGCGGAACAGGGTCTCGCCGGCGCGCACCAGGGTGCGCATCTCCAGCGCCAGCCGGTTGAGCACCGCATCGCCGGCGCGGTGGCCGAAGGTGTCGTTGATGTACTTGAACTCGTCCAGGTCGAAGAACAGCAGCGCGGCCTGGCTGGGTACGCGCTGGGCATCGTGGAAGAAGCTGGCCAGGTCGTTCTCGAAGCGGCGCCGGTTGTACAGCCCGGTGAGCGGATCGTGGTGGGCCAGCCGCACCAGCTGCTGGGCGGTGCGGCGCTGGTGGCTCACATCCTCCTGCACCCACAGCCGGCCCAGGTAATGGCCCTGCGCGTCGGGAACCAGGTAGGCGTTGTGCATGATGGTGCGGCCGTCGCGCAGGCGGATCTCCAGCTGCCGTGGCGGTTCCGCGGTGGCCGCCGCCTCCAGTTGCGCCAGGATCGTCGCCGGATCGGCCATCAGCTGCTTGGCCGTCTGCAATACCTGGCGGGTCGAGCGGCCGACCACGCTGGCGCCCTCGGGGAACTGCCACATGGCGGCGAACGTGGCGTTGCAGTAGGTCACCCGGTTCTCGCCGCTGACGAACAGGATGCCCAGGTCCATCGCCCCCAGCAGCGCCAGCAGGCGCGCGCGCTCCTCCTCCAGCCGGGTCATGAACTGGCGGCGCTCGTCGATTTCGCCCTGCAGGGCCTTGGCATGGGCCAACTGCAGGGCGCGCTGATGGCCCAGCTCCTCGGCCATGTCGTCGAAGGCGCCGGCCAGCCGGCCCAGCTCGTCATCGCCCTGCAGGCCGATGGGCTGCGGCGCGCGGCCCTGGCCCAGTTCATCCACCGCCAGCGCCAGGCGCTTCAACGGTGCGGCCACCAGCGAGCCGATCCGCCGGCGCAATAGCCACATCGCCGGTAGCAGGCCGAGCACGCCGATGCCGGCCATCGCCAGCAGGCCCCACATCAGCAGATGGTTCACCCGCGCCTGGGGCAGCAGATAGACCTGGTACCAGTCCGGGCCCTGGATCTGCGACCACGCCACCCAGTAGGCGCCGTCGGGCGAACGCCCGGCGCCGTTGTCCACGGCCGCTTCCCGGATCATGCGGTGGACCTGGGCCAGCAGCGGATCATCGAGGCTGTCGAGTTCGAGCTGGCCGTCGGCGGCGGCAATGCGGCGGCGCAGTTGCGGATGGGCGATCAGTGCGCCGTCGGCGCTCATCACCAGTTGCACGCCGTCGCTTTCATCGCCGCTGTCGACCTGCTCGATCAGGCTCTGCACCGAGACATCGTGGCCCAGCGTGCCGACCCAGTGCTGGTGCCAGTCCAGCGGCTTGATCACCGACACCATCCAGGTAGCGGCCTGCCGGTCCAGGTAGACCGGCGTCCAGAACACCTGGCGCTGCGGATTGCGCCGTGGATCGGCGCCGAGCATGGTCGGATAGCCGGTGTTGGTGGCCGTGGCGTCGGCGCCGCTGCCCCAGTCGATGCCGGGCGAGTACACCATCAGCCCGTCCTCGATGAAATCCATGTAGACCGAGAAGAACGGCGGTGCCAGCGCCGGTCCCTGCTCGCGCAGCAGGTCGTAGGCGACGACCGCGCGCAGGCGTGCCGAAGCGTCCAGCCCCTGCGGCGGCTGGTGCAGGTAGAGCGTGGGTGCGGAGGCCGGCGCGACCAGTTCCGGGCGCAACCGCCACAGGCCGTCGGCACTGCGTGCGAACAGGGTGTCGAACCGCGCCAGGGTGGTGGCCGGATCGGCGCTGTCCAGCCGTCGCAGCAGCTCCTGCTGCAGCCGCACCACGCTGTGCTCGGCCTGCAGGAACAGGCCCTCGCTGGCACGCGCGCGCAGTTCCACCGTGCGCTGCGCCACCATCGGCACCACGCGATCGGTGGCCATGCGCATGGCCAGGTAACCCAGCGCGGAAAGCAGCAGCAGCAGCGCCAGGAACAGGCCCCAGATGCTCAGCGACAGCCGGTGGATCAGCGACGTACGCGACCGGGTTTGCAACAGCACGGGTGTTCCTTGGGCGGGAGGCGCTGGACGGTCCGGGTGCGCATTTTGCTTGTATTCATACTATGTCGCAGCGCGCATCCGCAACCGCAGGCGGTCAGGGGCCAGCGCGTGTGCACGGGAAACGGAACGCATCCCGCCACCAGGGGACGGCGGGCCGACTTCACATTCACTTCAAATTCGCCACAAACCCTGCTCACCCAGCCGGTCCACGCTGTCCCCGTTTCCACACGAGGACCGGACATGACTTCCCTGAAACTGCTGTTGCGCGCCGCCATCGTCGGCGGGCTGGTGTTGCTGTTGTTGATCCCGCTGCTGCTGATCCGCGGCACCATCAAGGAGCGCGAGCGCTATCGCGACCAGGCCATCGAACGGGTGGCGCAGAGCCGTGCCGGCGCGCAGTCGCTGATCGGCCCGGTGCGGGTGCTGCCGTGGACCCAGGAGCGCGAGGTGGAGGTGGTCGGCCCGACCGGGCTGAAGACCCGCGAGCTGCAGACCGAGAAAGGCTTTGACCTGCAGATGCCGGCACGGCTGCGCGTGCAGGGGGAAATGCGCCCGGACGAACGCCGCGTGGGCCTGTTCCGGGTGCCGGTCTACAGCTGGCACGCCCGCGTGCAGGCCGAGTTCACCGACAGGGACTACGCGCCGGTGGCCGGGCGCAGTTACGGACAGCCGTACCTGGCGCTGGGCATTGCCGACGTGCGCGGGCTGGTGGGCACACCCAACCTGCGCGTGGATGGCCGCAGCATCGCCCTACAGGCCGGCGCCGGTGCGCTGGAGGCCGCGTCCAAAGGCCTGCATGCGCCGCTGCGGGTGCAGGGCGACGCCGCCTCGGGCGTGCTGTCGGACGGGCGCAAGGTCGAGCTGGAGTTCGTGCTCGACGGCACCCGTTCGCTGTCGGTGGTGCCGGTGGGCGATGACACCCGCGTGGATATCGCCTCGTCATGGCCGCATCCGCAGTTCTCCGGCAGCTTCTCGCCGCATGAGCGCAGTGTCGATGACCGCGGATTCAAGGCCAGCTGGGCGGTCTCCTCGCTGGCCTCGGTCGCGCAGGAACAGCTGCGCCGCAACCTGGTTGCCGATGCGGAGGTGGAGTCGCTGACCGTGGCCCTGGTCGATCCGGTGGACGTCTATACCCAGGCCGACCGCGCCACCAAGTACGGCATCCTGTTCGTGCTGCTGACCTTCGTCGGCTTCGCCCTGTTCGAGCTGATCAAGCAGTTGCGGATCCACCCGCTGCAGTACCTGCTGGTCGGCCTGGCGCTGGCGATCTTCTTCCTGCTGCTGATCAGCCTGTCCGAGCAGATCGCGTTCTGGCAGGCCTACCTGGTCTCGGCGGCGGCCTGTATCGGCCTGCAGGGCTTCTACCTCAGTGGCGTGCTGCGCAGCTGGAAGTACGGGCTGATGTTCTCGACTCTGTTGACCCTGCTGTATGGCGCGCTGTTCATGCTGCTGGGCTCGGAGAACAACGCGCTGCTGCTGGGCTCGCTGCTGCTGTTCGGCGTCCTGGCGCTGATCATGTGGATCACCCGCAAGATCGACTGGTACGAGCTGGGCAAGCGTGCGGCCACTTCACCGACATTGGACGAGCTGAGCAAGCGTGCGGCCACTCCGCCGACCTTGCCGTAATCGACGCGGGGTGGCGCAGGCCACCCCGTTTTTCCGGAGGGATCAGGCTATGAACCGGGTATCGATCCACCGCCGCGCGCAGCAACTGCTGCCTGCCGGCATTGAAACCTGCGGGTTGGTGAATTTCGGCATGGTGCCGGGGCAGCTGGAACGGGTGCTGCTGGGCAGTGCGTTCCGCGGGCAGGCGCGGGGTATGGTCGTATTGCGTCTGGCGGCGGCAACGGCGTTGGCCATTCAACGTGCAGGGCTGGCGTTCTTCGCACAGTCCAAGGTGGCCCGCGCCGGTTTGGCCCGGCAGCTGCCCGCCCGCTACGGGCGCTGGCGGCAGGTGAAGTTGGGCGCGGCGGAGCGGGTGACGGGAGCGCGCGTCGCCGATCAGGCGGCGGTGCAGCGCACCGGGTATTTCGCCATCGCGCAGGACAAACGCGGCTGGCTGGCTGTGCTGCCGGGGGAACGGCTGGTGGTGTATGGCTGGTGGGCGTGAGCGGCCCGCGGCGCGGACCGCCTTCGCCGCGTGCCCGCGCTCGCGTTGGGGCTTGGGCGAGGCCGGCGCGGGCACAGGTGGTTGTGACAAACGCGGAGGTCTGTCGGCCGACCATGACCATTGGCCGGCTCGCCGGCCACGCCGCACTGGCTAGACTCGCCGCTTTGTTGCGATTTGGGCCAAGGGCCGGGGGAAAGATAGTGATCAAGCGTGGTTTGCTGGCGTTGTGCATGGGCTTGGCGGTGGGCGCTCCGGCGCAGGCCACCGAAAAGGTGGATCTGGATGTGGTCACCCGCATCCGCGCCGAGGCGTTCCACAACTCGCAGGTGATGGACCACCTGACCTATCTGACCGAGAACATCGGCCCGCGCCTGACCAATTCGCCGCAGATGGCCGCGGCCAATGCCTGGAGCCGCGGCAAGTTCAACGAATGGGGGCTGAGCAACGTCCATGACGACGCGTTCCCGGCGTTCGGCCGTGGCTGGGAGTTCACCCACGCCAGCGTGGAGATGATCGGCGACCGCGTGCTGCCGCTGCATGCGCTGCCCAAGGCGTGGACGCCGGGCACCGACGGTGCCGTGGAAGGCGAGCTGGTCCGCGTGGACATCAAGAAGCTGGCCGACCTGGACAAGTACAAGGGCAAGCTGCGCGGCAAGGTGCTGCTGCTGGGCGATGCGCGTGCCTACAAGCGCGGCACCGAGGCCGACAGCCACCGCCATGACGCCACCTCGCTGGAAGGCCTGCAGCAGTTCACCATTCCGGCCACCGCCGCGGCCGACCGCGCCAAGCGTTTGAAGGAATACAACGAGCGCCAGGAGCTGGTCCGCAAGACCAACGAGTTCTTCGTCGCCGAAGGCGCGCTGGCGGCGATCTCGCTGTCGAGCTGGGACAACGGCATCATCCGCGTGGCCGGGGGCGGTTCGCGCAAGGCCGGCGAGTCGGCCGGCGTGCCGGAACTGACCATGATCACCGAGCACTTCAACCCGCTGGTGCGTTCGCTGGAAGCCGGCGAGACGGTCAAGCTGCGCATCCGTGTCGATGCCCGCTTTACCGACGAAGGCGACAAGCCCGGCTACAACACGCTGGCCGAGATCCGCGGCAGCGGCAAGGCCGACGAGGTGGTGATGATCGGCGCGCACATGGACTCCTGGCACACCGGCACCGGCGCGGCCGACAACGGTGCCGGCGTGGCCGTGGCGATGGAAGCCATGCGCATCCTCAAAACGCTCAACCTCAAGCCCAAGCGCACCATCCGCGTGGCGCTGTGGAGCGGCGAGGAGCAGGGCCTGATCGGCTCGCAGGATTATGTCTCGCGCAACTACGCCCGTTTCCCGGAGCCGACCGACCCGGCCCAGTTGGCGCTGCCGGCCAGCCTGCGTGAGCCGACCGGTCCGCTGCAGAAGTTGCGTGACTACGACAAGCTCTCGGTCTACTTCAACATGGACAACGGCTCGGGCCGCTTCCGTGGCATCTACGCGCAGGAAAACATGGCCGCGATGCCGATCTTCGAAGCATGGCTGAAGCCGTTCAATGACGTCGGCGCCACCACCGTGGTCGCCCGCAACACCGGCTCCACCGACCACATCGCCTTCGATCGCGTCGGCCTGCCGGGCTTCCAGTTCATCCAGGACCGTCTGGACTACTTCTCCAACGTCCACCACACCCACCTGGACACCTGGGACCACATCGAAGCCGAAGACCTCAAGCAGGCCGCGGCGGTGATGGCCAGCTTCGCCTACAACGCGGCGATGCGTGAGCAGATGATGCCGCGCAAGCCCGAGCCGAAGCCGGCGCCGTAAGCGGCTGAAGGGTTGAGCAAGACAAAGGGCCGGCATTGCCGGCCCTTTTTTGTACGTGCGTTCCGCCGATGGCGGCAGGTGCCCTTGATGCACTCGCCGCGGCCCCGGGTGCGGCCGTTGGCCTTACCCGGGCTACTGGCTGCCGTTTTTTCATGGCCCATGCCGCAAGCGGCGCCAATAAGCGGTCAGCGCGTAGCCCGGGTAAGCGAAGCGCACCCGGGTGCCCTTGATGCACTTGCCGCGGCCCCGGGTGCAGCCGTTGGCCTTACCCGGGCTACTGGCTGCCGTTTTTTCATGGCCCATGCCGCAAGCGGCGCCAATGTGCGGTCAGGCAGCTGAAGGCCGGGCGGGGTAAAATCGCCGCATATTTGCCATCCAGTGCTTTCCACATGACCGTCCGCACCCGCTTCGCCCCCAGTCCCACCGGCTACCTGCACATTGGTGGCGCCCGCACCGCGCTGTACTGCTGGCTGGAGGCGCGCCACCGTGGCGGTCAGTTCGTGCTGCGGATCGAGGACACCGACCGCGAGCGCAGCACCCAGGGCGCGATCGACGCGATCCTGGAAGCGATGCAGTGGCTGGGGCTGGACTACGACGAAGGCCCGATCTACCAGACCGCGCGCGTGGCCCGTTACCAGGAAGTGGCCGAGCAGCTGATCGCCGCCGGCAAGGCCTACTACGCCTACGAGACCCGCGAGGAGCTCGACGCGATGCGCGAGGCCGCCATGGCCAAGCAGGAAAAGCCGCGTTACAACGGCGCCGCCCGCGAGCTCAACCTGCCCTACCGGGACGACCCGAACCGCGTCATCCGCTTCAAGAATCCGCTGGAAGGCACCGTGGTGTTCGACGACCTGATCAAGGGCCCGATCGAGATCGCCAACAGCGAGCTGGACGACATGGTGATCTTCCGTCCGGATGGTTTCCCCACCTACAACTTCGCGGTGGTGGTGGATGACTGGGACATGGGCATCACCGAGGTGATCCGCGGCGATGACCACATCAACAACACCCCGCGCCAGATCAACCTGTACGAAGCCATCGGCGCGCCGGTGCCGAAGTTCGGCCACATGCCGATGATCCTCGACGAGCAGGGCGCCAAGCTGTCCAAGCGCACCGGCGCGGCCGACGTGATGCAGTACAAGGACGCCGGCTACCTGCCCGAGGCGCTGCTGAGCTATCTGGCCCGGCTGGGCTGGTCGCACGGTGACCAGGAGCTGTTCACCCGGCAGGAACTGATCGAGCTGTTCGACGTCACCAACTGCAACTCCAAGGCCTCGCGCCTGGACATGGCCAAGCTGGGCTGGGTCAACCAGCACTTCCTGAAGACCGAAACGCCCGAATCCATCGCCTCGCACCTGGTCTACCAGCTACAGAAGCTGGGCCTGGACGTGGCCGCCGGCCCGGCCCCGAGCGATGTGGTCATCGCGCTGCGCGAGCGCGTGCAGACGCTGAAGGAAATGGCCGAGAAGGCGGTGGTCTGGTACACGCCGCTGAGCGAATACGACGAAGCCGCGGTGGCCAAGCACTTCAAACCCGGTGCCGAGGTGCCGCTGGCCAAGGCCCGCGAACTGCTGGCCGCGCTGCCGGAATGGACCGCCGAGGCGGTGGGCGTGGCCCTGCACGACACCGCCGCCGCGCTGGAGATCGGCATGGGCAAGGTCGCCCAGCCGCTGCGCGTGGCCATCACCGGCACCCAGGTCAGCCCGGACATCTCCCACACCGTGTATCTGGCCGGCCGCGAGCAAGCGCTCAAGCGCATCGATGTGGCCCTGACCAAGGTCCCCACGACCTGACTTTCCCCGAGGTAGACATGACCGACGCGCACACCTGCACCGCCCCCCACCACCACGTCGAAGACGCGGCGGATTTCATCGCGGTGGTCGAACGGGTGTGCCGCGAGCGCGGATTGCGGCTGACCCCGATCCGCGCCAATGTGCTGCGCCTGATCGCCGAGGCCGGCAAGCCGGTCAAAGCCTACGAGCTGCTGGAATGGGTGCGTGAAGGCAAGGGCGTGGGCGCCGACGCCCCGCCCACGGTCTACCGCGCGCTGGATTTTTTGATGGCAAATGGTTTTGTGCACAAGTTGGCCTCGGTCAACTCCTTCGTCGCCTGCCACCACCCCAGCAGCACCCAGCACTCGGTGCCGTTTTTGATCTGCAACCGCTGCCACAGCGCGGTGGAGCTGGAAGACCGCGACATCGTCCGCCAACTGGAAGAGCGCGCCAAAGCGCTGGGCTTCAAGCCGCAGGCGCAGACCCTGGAAGTCCACGGCCTGTGCGCCAACTGCGCCGGTTGAACCCTGACCGCTGTTGATTACTGCAAAGGCCGCACATCGTGCGGCCTTTGCTTTATCAGCGGCTGGGCGGGTCGGAGTGGTAATGCTTGCGTAACAATCAAGAAACTAGCGTTCTTAGATCTCGAGGTTCTAGTTAATTGCGTGATTCAAGTGCTAAAGCTGTTACGTTTTCTTTTTTCCCTTCCTCAAGTCGTCCATTGATTGATTATCTGCAGTTTTACTCGGTCGACGTTCAGCGGAAAGTTGCATCTTTGCTGCGAAATCAAGATTTTTCTGAATAATTTCTCTCAAAGTTATGTCCGTGGTCGAGCGCGCAGATTGCAAGTCACTAGTTGCGGAGTTCAAATAACGTCGGCAATCGTCCCACGCTCTTTTTCGGGCCTGGGGCGACAGTGTTGCAGCGCGCGCTGTCTTTGAGCATTGCTTGGCGAGGCCAATAAAAGCATTCCCCCTCACTTGTAGAAGGTGGGGGTTTTCCCTCCAGTCGGGATGATCTCGGAATTGCTTGTTGAGAAAATCTACAGCCGCTTGGTCATCGCCAGACTTGGAAAGTCCAATTGCGACCCGTCGAACTTCTCGCTCTTCTACATAGCCGCGTGACGCAGTCAAATAAAATTGCCGGGCTTCGTCCTTATCGCTTCGCGTTGCCGTCGGATTCTGCATCAACGCATCGGCCAATTTAGTCAATACGCTTGGGGCAAGTCCGCTGATACTGTCTTTGTGCTGTGCAATGTGCGATCTCAACGACGCATGGTCGTCCTGAGCTCCAGCTACTTCTGCAAGCAAAGCGAGCGCCCTATGGTTGATGGGGTCGTTATCAAGTAAAGCCATAATTCGCTGCTTCGCCCGGGAAAAGTCGCCCAGCGAAATTGCTTCTTCTATAGCGCGATACTCTCTCGACAACGCGTGACGCGGATGTGCCGGTAGTAGGCAAACAACCTTGGATTCATCGACGTCAAAAACAGGCGACGGACACCCCTCATCTCGCATAGAACGGATGATAGTGGGGATGCCTTGCCCTTCTGCTTGAGCAAGTTGAAGACGGTTGAAAAACCAAGCGAGGCTTTGATTTCTCCATTTGGATGTGGCCTTGCCTTCACGAAAAATCTCGAATTTCACGCCGGTGGGTAAAGGTCCTGGTGACGCTATTTCGACGCGATCAGCAAACACAGTGGTTCTTGTCGGTTCGTTAACCTCATAATCTCGGTGCGCGAGTGCATTGACCATCGCTTCGGTCAGAGCTTGTCTTGGGTACTTCAAGGCGTTTGGAGTCACTCTATTCTCCTTATCAAACGCAACAAAGCTTTCAACGCCAAGAAGATCTATCGATCGGCGAGCCTGTTCGATGAGTGAGCCCGACAACTCATGCCTGGACGCATGAGGCTCGGAGCGATCAGTGCCGGGGTAGATCGATAGAAGTCCGTAGGCACCCGGAATGTGCAGTTGCACCTGACGACCAAAAAGCAAAATAGCAAAATTTCGCGGCCTCAGAAGGCCGGTAAGCGGGTCGCGCCCGCACAGCGGTGGGACGAATGGGCTAAGCGACTGAGTATCGGATAGGTATTCATCGAGACCTCGATTCGGGTCGAAGGAATTCATCCGCTGAAGTGCATCGCGGAGGGCCACGAGGTCTAGATCATTCGTCGTAGCTGTCGGACAAACTCGGCGATCCCACGGTTCCACTTCGTGCTTTCGAACGAGCAGTTCTCTCAGAATCCCATCGCGCGCTTCTCGCGTCTCCCGGCCGATTCGTACATAGTGCTTGTTTCCGTCGGCTGCCCTTCGAAAGGTATGGGCGTGTTTGGTGGACGGCATAACAAAGACGAGCACCCGCACCGCAGGATCGGGCAGTAGTACTTCTTCTACGTGGGGGGCGATAGAGGGGAAGACTCTGTCCCTGCATGTCGCCAGTACTTTGCCCTCGATTTCCTTTAGGCGAGAGGAGCTAAGTCCTACTATCTCCACCTTCGGAAATCCGTGTGCATCTTTGCTCTCGTGCGCACCGCAAACAACATAACCGCCGCCAAGGTTCGACCAGTCATTCGCGAAGGCAGTTAATGTGGCGACCACATCGTCGGTGCTTGCGACATTTTCTTTCCACTCAACCTGTTCGCTCTCGCGAGCGAGGAGTGTATTTAGGTCAATTGCATTATTAATAGGAGTTATGCGAAATTGATTTCCTAGGGGGCTTGGAGGGGCGGGAATGTCTAGTATGTATTTTATGTTATCAGATGATGTGGCGGATTTGGGTTTTCGTCGATTTTATATGTTTCCGCTTTTGTGAATCTAATGGAGTTTCGTTGAAATGCCCTTCCGGTGAGTCGCTCGGGGTTTTGTAGGTGCCTTGCAGCCACTAGTTGTTGATTGGGGGGGGTATTTATGGTGGCAGCCTCTCCTGCTTGCTGCCCTGGCGAGTTGTATCTTGTAGCGCGGCTGACCACGCAACTATCCCAAGGGCGGTGGACTCCGACTCAACAGTTCACTAAAGCCGAACCGGTTTCGCGGGTGGGCTTAGTTCCTGAGTTGTGAACGGTTGGTTCTCGCCGATAACAGTTGCAGGGTGAGGGCCTGACGATATCCATAGCAACCTTTTTACTTGGAGCTGTCGCCCAGCCTGTTGGGCGGAAATGCCCGGTTCTTTTGGCGGCGGTGCCCGGTTCGATGGCTGCAGGTAACGCAGCGGGGGATCGGCTTTGCTTCGCACGGCACGGATCGGCGAGGCAGGGGCAGGGGGAGCGGGCAGGGCGGCCCTGTCTGGGCTCTGGCCACCCGGCGCTCGGCTCAGCCAATGCCTGCCCCCGGCATCGTTCGCCGGCGTGCAAGCCGATATTGCATTCATTTTCAGAACAATCGACCAAAAATCGGTCGACGCCGAACGAAAATCGCTCGCGCGCGACCAGAAATCGGTCGTCATCGACCGAAAAATGGTCGTTGTCCTCCGAAAATCGCTCGTGCGCGACCGGAAACCGGTCGTCGGTGACCGTTAGATCGTCCGTCGTCACCCGGTAGCTGCCCGCCGTCGGCAACCGCCGCTCGTCCGCGCCCGCCCACCGGTCGGGGCAATGACTGGCCGGTGCTTGCCGCTTCCGCCGCCGGCCGCCACAGATAGCCCGGCGCTTGCCGTTCCGGCTACCGGTCGGGGCAATGACTTGCCAGAGCTTGCTGCTTCCGCCGCCAGACCCGGGCAATCTCGCCGGGCCGGCATTTGCCGCTTCCGCCACCGGAACCGGGTAATCCCCCGGCCGGTGCTTGCCGCTCTCACAGGCCTGGCCGGGCGAGAACGCCCGGAACCCGGTTGTCGGGGGTAGAAGCCGGTCAGGGGGATTGCCGGCCCCGGTGACCGGGCTGGCGCTTGCCGCTCCCGCATACCAGACCAGGCGCTCCCACCCGGCCGGCGCGAGACTCAGTGGTGGTGGCCGAAGCCGGTGTCGGCCAGGCGGCGGGAGCACTCAGGATTGTCGGCGCACGAGGTGCTGGTGCTGGCGGTGTCGCTGGCCGCGTCGTAGACCACGTTGCCGTCCTTGATGGTCTGCAGCACCTTGATGCTGTGCAGGTCGGCGTGGGCGATGGTGAGCGGGTTGTCCGAGAGCACCACCAGGTCGGCGCGCTTGCCGGTTTCGATCGAGCCCTTGCTGTCCTGTTCGGCGTACTGCTCGGCGGCCCACAGGGTCAGCGACTTGAGCGCTTCCAGCGGCGTGACCCGCTGGTCCGGGCCGAGCACATAGCCGCTGCGGGTGGTGCGGTTGACGGTCGCATCGAGCACCCGCATCGAATCGGGGAACACCACCGGCGCATCGTGGTGGGAGGTGAACTTCATGCCGGCATCCAGTACCCAGCGGGTGGGCGAGATGTTCTCGGCGCGCTCGGGCCCCAGCACCGATTCGCGGTGCCAGTCGCCCCAGTAATAGGTGTGCATCGGAAACAGTGACGGGAAGATGCCGAGCTGGGCGATTTGCGGCACCTGGTCGCGGCGCAGGGTCTGGCCGTGGACCAGTACCGGCATGAGCTTCTTGCCGGGATGGGCCTTCTCGGCTGCGGTCACCGCGTTGATGAACTGGTCGATGGCCGCATCGCCGTTGGCGTGGGCCAGCACCTGCCAGCCGCGCTCCCAGGCGCGGTTGATCAGGTCATCGGCCTGGGCGTCGGTGAAGATCGGATAGCCGGCGTAGGACGGCTCCTGCCCTTCGGGCACCTTGTAATAGGGCTGGGTGAGCCAGGCGGTCTTGCCCTGCGGCGAGCCGTCCAGGGTGATCTTGACCCCGCCGATGCGGAAGTGGTCGGTGTACTGGTGGCTGTAATAGGGCCCCTGCATGGCCGGGTTGCTCAGCGCGACATCGATGTTGGTGTAGGCGACCACGTCGATTTTCAGCTTTCCGGTTTTGCCGGCCAGCGGCAGCATCGCCAGCGTGCCGGCATCGGTATTGCCGTCCTGGGCGGTGGTGTAGCCGTGTTTCATGTACAGCGCCTGCCCGGCTTCGAGCATCGCCATAGCCTCGTCCAGGCCCAGGGTCGGCATCAGTTTGGCCAGGATGAGGTTGTGCGCGTTTTCTTCCATCACCCCGTTGGGTACCCGCGAGCCGGGTTCGCGGCGGATCCCCCCCCCTTCCGGGTCGGGCGTGGCGGCGGTGATGCCGGCCACCTCCAGCGCCTTGCTGTTATAGGCACCCAGGTGGCCGGACTGGTGCATCAGGATCACCGGGATATCGGTGGTGATGGCGTCCAGTTCCTCGCGGGTGGGATGGCGGCGCTCGGCCAGCTGCGAATCGTCATAGCCGAAGCCGATCAGCACCTTGTAGCCGCGCGGACCGGCGGTCTGGGTGAGGAACTGGCGCATGATCCGCTGCAGGTCCGGGATCGAGTTGCCCTCGCCATCGGGGGCGGGCAGCAGGTTGGCCGACAGCGCCTGCAGGCCGGTGCCGGAGACATGGCTGTGGCCGTCGATGAAACCGGGGGTGAGGGTGTGGCCCTGCAGGTCGACCTGGCGCGCGGCGGGGCTGAAATCCAGCGCCGCCCGGCGGCTGCCGACAAAGGCGATCTGTCCGTCGCGCACCACCACCGCCTCGGCCTGCGGCTGGCGGTCGTTGATGGTGAGGATCGTGCCGCCCGAGTACAGCGTGTCGGTGGCGCCGGAGGCGGGGGCGGCCAGCGCGGCCAGTGCGGAAATTGCCAGATGCAGTGCCATGGGAAGCCTCCAGAAGGGCGGGGTGCCGTCCTGGCAAGGGCGGCGTCATGGGCACCGTAACACCGCAGGCCGAAGCGGTTGGTGACATTTCAGGCCGGCGCGCCACCGCCACCGGCCACGCCCCGGCGTCGGCGCGGGGCGAGCTCCTGCGGGGAGGTGCGGACCGGAATGTCCGACCTCAGCGCGGGCCGGGAAAATCGGCCGATCCGGCAATGTTGGCATTCGGGAAGAGCGCCCGGCGATAACCGTTACGCTGGACCCTCACGGCGGCACAAGGGGGCCGAATGCGCAGCGTTATCCTGAAGGTGATTGTGATTGGCGCGATGACGCTGCCCGGTGCATGGGCGGCCGAGCCTGCCGGGCAAGCGCAGATGATCCAGCGGGTGATCGAAGTCACCGATCCCTGCCAGCGGCGGCAGTTGCTGCTGGCGGTCTCCGCCGACATCCAGGAGTCACGCGCGACCGCACAACTGCAGCGGGAGGGCAGTTCGACCGCGCTGGCGGCATTGGCTTGGCAGAATCACCTTCTGTACGTGTTCGCCGGGCTGGCCGAGCAGTGGGATATGGCCGCGTGGTTCACCCAGGGCACGCAGCTGGCCGCACAGACCCGCGCGGGCGACGTAGCGTCGGAAGCGGCCGCCGTGCGCCTGGCCGCCTGGAAACAGGACGGGCAGCGCCTGCGGAGCGCGCCGATAGCCGGCGTGGTGCCCGGTGGCTGCCCGCAGATGCCCAGGCCGGTGGAGAAACTGCGGGCCGACCTGCGCCGCTGGATCGTGCGGCAGGCACGGGCCAATGGCAGTGCAGGATTGGAGGAGGCGCCGCGCTGAGGCTGCGCCGCGCGGGCTCAACGCACGGTCGGCGCGCCGGCCGGCAGACGCGCGGTGTGGATGGGCTGGTTCACCAGCGCCGCGGCAACGGCCAGCCCATGCCGGCGTACTCCATCCAGCGGCAGTCGCTGCCGTACTGCAGCGCCGCGTGGTCCGGCCACGGCCGAAGAAACTACCGGTCTGGTGTGCCGGCAGCATCGGCCGGAACAGCGTGCCCCTATGGCGCGGGCCGAACAGCTTGCCAACCGGCCCGGCGGTGGTTGGCGCCATCGCCCCTCAGCTGAGGCCACGCGTGGCAGTGAACAGGCAGAGCGTGGTGGGCGTTGGCGGCGACACCCGGGACCGCGCGATCAGCGCCGTGCGGCACGACGTGCCGGCAAGCCGGTGCGGGGACTGCTCGATCCGGGGACCGCGGGGATCGCAAGGGTGCGGGACTCCGGGCCCTGCGCCTATGTGGTCAGCCCCCCCGGGTTTTGGAGGTCGGATTCCGGATAAGGAAAGGGAGCCTTGCGGCTCCCTTTCTGTGGGCGGAACGCGGGTTGGCTCAGAAGTACGCGCGGATGCCGAAGGCCACGCCACGGCCCGGCAGTGGCGCGTAGTCGCGCAGCAGCGAGGTGTGCGGGCGGGCCTGGCGGTCGGTGAGGTTGCTGCCGTCCAGGAACAGCTCGTAGCTGTTGCTGCCATTGCGGTCCCAGCGGTAGGCCAGGTGCGCGTCCACCAGCGTGTAGCCGTTGCTGGGGGCTTCGTTCAGCGCCACGTCCTTCTGGCGGCTGTAGCGCACCGCGCCGAGCGAAGCGCGCCAGCCATCGCGCGACCAGTGCAGGTCGGCGCCGATCCGGGCCGGGGCGATGCGCGGCAGGTAGCCGCCGTTGGCCAGCTCCACGCTGTAGTGGTGGGCGTGGCCGCCGTGCGGTACGGCGATATCGACGGCGCGGCTGCCACGGCCATCGAGTTCGGCTTTCACGTAATCACCGAACAGGCGCAGATCCCAGTCACCGCTGCCGCCTTCGAGCATGTGCCAGGTGGCCTCGGTCTCGGCGCCGAGGAAGGTGGCATCGTGCTGGGTCCAGGTGCGCACCGGCAGGCCGTCTTCGACCACGCCGGTGTCGGCCAGGTAGATGAAGTCCTTGAAGCGGGTCTGGTAGATCGAGGCACTGAAGTCGATCCGGTCGTTATGGGCGTGCAGCCCCAGCTCGACGCGCTGGCCCCGTTCGGTATCCAGGTTGGCGTTGCCGATCTCCAGCGAACGGGTGGCGATATGCGCGCCCGCCGCGTACAGCTCCTCGTTGCTGGGCGCACGCTCGGAGGCGTCCACGCCAAAGCGCAGGTCGAAACTGTCGTTCAAGGCCCAGATGCCGGACGCGGAGAAGTTGCTGGCACCGAAGCTGCGGCCGCGCTGGGCATCGTCCGGATCGAGCTGGATGCGGTCATGGCGCGCGCCCAGTTCCAGCTTGAACGGGCCGAAGCTCTTTTCCTGCAGCACGAACAGCCCGACGGTATCGGTGGCGGTACCGGGGACGAAGGCCTCCGCGCCGCTGGCGCCGAAGTCGCTGCGGCCGACCTGCAGCCCGAATGCGCCGTCCCAGCCGGCCAGCGGCTGCTGCACCGCTTCCAGGCGCGCGTCGAAGCCCTTGTTGGTGAAGCGGGTCGACGGCGTGCCGGCTTCCAGCTCGGTGTGCTCGTAGTCGGTATAGCCGCCGCGCAGGGTCAGGCTCTTTAGGAAGGTGGTGGGGTTGTACAGGCCGCCCTTGAGCTCGAAGCGGTTCTGCACCATGTCGATGCGCACGTCGTGTTCGCCATGGTCGTCGGGCTCGTCGGCATGGACATCGGCGCCATGGTCATGGTCGTGGTCACCGTCGATATGCACGTGTGCGCCGGCGGGAATGCCGTAGTTGCTGCGGTAGGTGCCCAGCGAGGCGCCGAGGAAGGCCGAATCGCCCAGCCAGGTGGCGCCCACGCCACCGGCGCGGGTGCGGATCGCGCTGTTGTGCAGACGGCCGCGGGTACCCAAGTCTGCGTCGGGTTCGGCGTGCGCGTCGTGGTCATCGGTATCCAGCACCTGCGGGTCCATCGCATAGCCGGGGATGCGGTAGTCGTCGCTGTTGCGCACCAGTCCATCGACATGCAGCACGACATTGCCGTTGACGCCGTCGAGCCGGAACATGCCGCTGCGCTCGTCATTGACCGAGTTGCCACGCAGCTCGGCGCGGCCGCTGAGCGGGCGATCGGGCAGGTCGCTGGCGATGCGGCCATCGACCACATTGACCGCGCCGCCAATGGCGCCGCTGCCGAACAGCAGCGTGGCCGGCCCCTTCAACACCTCGATCTGGTCGGCCAGGAACGGTTCGATGCCGGTGGCGTGGTCGGCACTGACCGTGGAGGCGTCCATGCTGCCGATGCCGTTGGCCACCACCGCCACGCGCGGGCCTTCCTGGCCGCGGATGATCGGCCGGCCCACGCCCGGCCCGAAGTAGCTGGTCTGTACCCCCGGGAGTTTGGCCACCGTGTCGCCGAGCGTGCCGGACTTGTGTTCATCCAGATCGTTGCCGGCCAGTACCGCCACCGGACGGGCCAGCGACTCGGCCGAGCCCTGCAGGGGCGAGGCGGTGACTTTCACCGCCGACAGCTCGGTCAGCCGATGGCTCGGACCGGCGTCCTGATCGGCTGCGGCGGCGATACCGGGCAGGGCGGCGAGCAGGGCCAGGAACAACAGGTGATGCGGGGTATGACGAGGATGCATGACAGGGCTCTTTTGTTACTTTGTATCACTGAGGGGGGGTGCTCATCCCGCGGCGACGTGGACGAAGACGCAGGGGGCAGCGGGGATTTCCAATTATGTTATATTATTCCATAACGATTCGCCGACCCTGCTGGAAGTCATGCACCTGCCCCCCGCCGCCCGCCAGTTCCTTGATCGCTTCGGTGCGACAGGCTCGTTGCTGTGCGCGGTGCATTGCGCGCTGTTGCCGGCGCTGCTGGCCGTGGCCCCGGCGCTGGGGCTGTCGTTCTGGTTGAGCGACGGTGTGGAAGCGACGATCGTGAGCTTCGTGACCCTGCTGGGCCTGTTCAGTCTTATCTGGGGCTACCGCCGGCATCGCGCGCTGCAGGCGCTGGCGTTGCTGGTGCCTGGGCTGGTGCTGCTCTGGGCGGGCCTGCTGTATCCGGAGCTGCACCATTCCAGGGTGCCGCACGCGGTGGTGATGACGCTGGGCGGGGTGCTGGTGGGCCTGGCGCATCTGATGAATCTGCGCCTCAACCACGTGCACGTGCACGACGCCAGCTGCGCACATTAAGGGGCGCGTGATAGGCTCTGCACTCATTGCGCGGGGGCGCTTGTTGCGGCCTCGCCGAACCCGTGGAAACACGGGGTAATCTGGATTTCAAACTGAGGAGTTGACGACATGGGTAAGGGTGACCGCAAGACCGCCAAAGGCAAGCGCTACAACGCCAGCTACGGCAATGCGCGTAAGCACGTGCTGAGCAAGGTGGCCGTGGGCGCCGCTGCGCCGGTCGCCAAGAAGACTGTCGCCAAGGCGCCAGCAAAGAAGGCTGTGGCCAAGAAGACGGTTGCCAAGGCCGGCTGATCCAGCCGCCATTGGATGAAAAAGCGGCGCTTGCGCCGCTTTTTTTGTGCCTGGAAGCTGCCGGCGGGTGTCGCGTCAATCCCGTCGCTACCCAGCCAGCGCACCGGCCTGAAGTCCTAGGCGCGCCGGCAGGTGTCCAGTTGCGCTCAGTCGGACTGGCGCAGCGCCGGCAGCAGCGCCTTGGGATCGCCATCGTTGGGCCGGGCCGGAATGCCGATCAGCCGGGTCAGCAGCGGATATAGATCTACGTTGTCGAACGTGCCCAGCTGCTTGCCGCGGGCGAAGGACGGGCCGCGGGCGACGAATACCGCCTGCATCGACGGCAGCGCCGGATCGTAGCCGTGCGAGCCGCGGTCGCCGGGCGCGCGCCTGGCGATCATCTCGCGGGTCAGGGCATCCCAGCCTTCCTGCATCTGGCAGACGATGGGCGGCACGCGCGGATGGCTGCCGTAGTGCCAGCGCGCCGGCAGCTGGGCCTTGTTCCAGCACTGGTAGTGGGGATGTTCGCCGAGCAGGTATTTTTCGGCCTCGGCCTGTTTGCCCGGTTGCGGTGTGAAGCCCACCGACTGCCCGACAGAAACCACCATCGCCACTGCCGGCGGCACCATGTCCTGGGTGGCGATCTGCTGGCCTTCCTTGACCGTGGCCATGCCGTGGTCGGAGACCACGATCAGGTTGGTGCGATCCAGCAGGTCCGCGCGGCGCAGGTCATCGACCAGCTGGCCGATGGCGTTGTCCACTTCACGCAGTGCGGCGGCGTATTCGGGCGAATCCGGGCCGTGCGCATGGCCGGCCTGGTCGACGTGTTCCATGTAGCCGGCGACAAAGCGCGGAGGAATGCCATCGGGTGCGCCCTGCAGCCACGCCAGCAGCTGCTGCATGCGTGCCGGCAGCGACACGGCCTCATCGTACGGTTGCCACTGGTCGGCATGCAGGCCGTGGATCGGTGCTTCGCTGCCGGGCCAGGACCAGGTGGCGCTCTTGAGCCCGGCCTTGCGCACGCTGACCCAGATCGGCTCACCGCCTTCCCACCAGGCCGGATTGCGTACCGCTTCGCGGTCGCTGAGCCGGAACTCGCCCAGCGGCTCGGCGTTCATCGCATTGTGGATCAGGCCGTGATGGTCCGGACGCAGGCCGGTGACCAGTGTGTAGTGGTTGGGAAAGGTCAGTGACGGGTACGACGGACGCATGCCGACACTGCGCACGCCTTCACTGGCCAGACGGAACAGGTTGGGCGTGTGGGTGGCATCCACTTTGTCGGCGCGCAGGCCATCGACGGACAGCAGCAGCACGGTGGGCGGAAGGGATGGAGCGGAAGCGGTGCGCGGCGTGGAAGCGCAGGCGGCCAGCAGGGCACAGGCCAGTACGGCCGCAGGAAAACGGATCGAAATCATCGCGACATGATACGTCCACGGGATGACCGTACCAATACGCCGTTGGGCGTATTGGAGTGTGCCCGGTCAGTCGAAAAGATCCGCCGCGACGGCGTCCGCGATGCCGATTCCTTCCAGCCGCAGCAACGCGGCTTTGGTCGGCAGTCCGCCGCCGAAACCGGTCAGCGCACCGTTGTTGCCGATCACCCGATGGCACGGCAGCACGATCGGCAACGGATTGCGGCCGTTGGCGGCGCCGACCGCGCGGGCTGCGGCGGGGCGGCCGATGCGTTCGGCCAGTTGCCGGTAGCTCCAGGTCGCGCCGAACGGAATCTGCGCCAGCGTGTGCCAGACCTGCAGCTGGAAGTCGGTGCCGACCGGCGTCAGGGCCAGTTCGAACTGGCGCCGTTGTCCGTGCAGGTATTGCAGCAACTGCCGGCGTGGTTCGGCTACCGCATCGGGATCGCGCTGCCAGTGCTCGCGGCCGCGGGCGTCGTGGCGGTTCTCGGCGAACAGGATGTGGCGCACGCCCTGTTCATCGGCGGCCACCGTCAGCGGGCCGATCGGGCTGTCGAAGCGGTCGAAGTACACAGGACTCATGCGCAGTTCTCCGGGGAATCCACGTGGGGGGAGGATGGCGTTTTTCCGGGGGCGGCGGCCAGATGCCAAAGATGCAGCACCGCATAGGCGCGCCAGGGACGCCACGGCTGCGAGCGGGCTTCGGTGGCGCGTTCGCCCAGACGCTGGCCTTCCCCCAGGACCTGCTGCAGGACCAGATCACCGGCCGGGAAGGCATCGGGCATGCCCAGCGCCCGCAGTGCCATGTAGTGCGCGGTCCACGTGCCGATGCCGGGCAGGGCGGTGGCCTGCTGGACGAAATGTTCCAGCGTCTGCGCGCGGCTGAACTGCAGCCGGCCCTCGGCGCAGGCGCGCGCCAGCGCCCGTACGGTGGCCGCGCGGCTGCGCGGCAGGCCGATGGCTTCCAGGGGCGCCTCGGCCAGTTGCGCCGGCAGCGGGAACTGGCGGTCCAGGCCCTCGGGCAGACCGTCGAGATGGCCGCCGAACCGCTCGACCAGCCGCCGTGCCAGCGTCGTGGCTGCCGCCACACTGACCTGCTGGCCGAGCACGGCGCGCACCGCCACCTCGAAGCCGTCCCAGCCACCGGGAATGCGCAGACCGGGGCGTTCGCCCAGGCCGCGCGCCAGCAGCGGTTCCTGGACAAGGCAGGCGTGCACGGTGGCCAGATCCGCGTCCAGATCGAACACCCGCCGCACCCGCGCCACGATGGCCGGGATCGCCCGGGGATCGCTGGTGCCCAGCTGCAGGCGCAGTTCGTGGCGACGCAGATCGGCGCTGACCCGGATCAGGCTGGCACTGCCGTCGATGACGAGCACCCGCCGGTAGCTGTCGGCATCGATCTGCTCGATGCCGGGGATCGCGCGCTTGCGCAGGAACGCGAGCATCGCCGGGAAATCCAGTGGCGGCCGGTAGGCCAGCCGCAACACCGGCTCGCCGCCGGCCACGGCGCCGTGCTGGCGGCGCAGTGCGCCCGGCGGCATCCCGCAGCCGGCCAGAAACGCACTGTTGAAGCGGCGCAGGCTGTTGAAGCCGGCCGCCAGCGCCACCTCGGTCACCGGCAATGCGGTCTCGGTGAGCAGCTGCTTGGCCAGCAGCAGCCGCCGGGTGGCGTGCAGCTGGGCCGGGGTGGCGCCCAGCCGGGCGACGAACAGCCGCTGCAGCTGGCGCGCGCTCAGCCCCATCGCCGCGGCCAGCGCCGAGACCGGCTGCTCCTGCAGGATGCCTTCGTTGAGCAGTGCCAGGGCCCGGTGCAGGGTGTGGTCCTGCAGCAGGCTGGCATCGTCGGGCGAGAGTTCCGGCCGGCAGCGCAGGCACGGCCGGTAGCCGGCCGCGCTGGCGGCGGCGGCACTGGGGAAGTAGCTGACGTTGCGACGGTGCGGCACCGGCGCCGGACAGACCGGCCGGCAGTAGATGCCGGTGCTGCGTACGGCGGTATAGAACAGGCCGTCAAAGCGCGCATCGCGGGCCAGGCGTGCCTGTTCGCATTGCTCGTAGCTGGGCAGGGCGGGGTTGTGCATGGCCCCAGTCTAGGGCGCGGCGGGGACCGGCACTGGCCATTTCCGGACATCGCTGCCGAGGATGAATCCTCGTTTAGGCCCGATTGCGGCGCTGGGGGCTTTGCGCACTAGACTGTCCGCTCTTTCCGGCGCGTGTTGCGCCGTCGCACGGACCTGATTGCTCTCCATGTTGCCCAGATTCTGGTGGTCGCCGTTGTTGTGTGTCGGGCTGCTGGCCTGCAATCCACAGGAGCAGGACAAACAGCCGGCGCCGGACCCGGCGGTGGCGCAGGCGTCCGACGGTGACCACATGGTGTCGATCAACGTCACCGATGTGCCGCGGCCGGCCCCGGTCGCGGTGCCGGCCAAGGACCGTGACTGGCCGGAGGTGGCGCTGGAGAACGACAGGGTCTGGATCAGCTGTGACACCGACTATGCCGGCGAAAACGGCGATGGCGCGGCACTGGAAACCCTGGATCGCCAGGCCATGGAGACGGCGCTGGCGCCGTGCAAGGAGCGCGGCCTGCTGCGCGTGCGCTATGCCGGCAAGATCAACCCGACGTTCGCGGCGCTGATGGCGCGGCTGGCGATCGTGGCCGAATCGATGGGTATCGACCGGCGCATCCTGGATCTGGATTCCAGCGGCGGCCAGGTGGAAGCGGCGATCGTGGCCGGCGACAGCATCGGCGAGTCCGGCTGGACCATCTGGGTGCGGGAGGGCTCGATCTGCCACAGCGCCTGCGTGTTCGTGCTGGCCGCCGGCGACAACCGCCTGATCGCCGGCAAGGTCGGTATCCACCGGATGATGCGGATCAGTTCCACCGCCACCTCGCGTGCGGAGTTGAACAAGGAGCTGCACGAGGTCTATGACAACGTGAAGGACTACCTGCAGCGCAACGGCGTGGCGGTGGGCGTGGCCGACCTGATGATGACCGTGCCCAACCGCAGCGTGCGTCTGCTCAGTGCCGAGGAACTCAAGCAGTTCGGGCTCGATGGCACCAACGCGGTACAGGACGATCTGGAGCGGATCAAGCAGATGCGCAAGTGTGGCGATGATTTCGTACGCCGCAAAGACGCGTTCCTGATCGCCTTCGATCGCGACTGCAAGGCCGAAGGCGCCGATCTGGACGCGGTGAACACCTGTGGCCAGGCGTTGAAGCAGCGGTTCGGATTCCCGGATGAGACCTGCCCGGATGAGAGCCCGTTGTCGGAAATAGATACCGCGCTGCTGGCGCTGCCCTCGTCCCCGGTGCAGGCGGCAGCCACCGCGCAGGTGCCGGCCCCGCCGGCGGTGCACTGAGCAGTAGGCCCATCACATCGGGCGGCATAGACTGCCGGTTCTTCCACGCAACGCCATGGGGTGCATCATGCGGTCCAGTCGTCTGTTGATACTGCTGTCACTGAGTTTGCCGGCGGGTGTGTTGCTGGCCCAGACACCACCTCCCGCTACCGCCAAGCCAGCGGCAGCGCCCGCTGCACCGGCTGCGCGGACCGCCCCGGCGCTGACGCCCGCCCAGCAGGCGCAACAGGCCCGGCAGGATGCGGAGATGACCCGCGCTGCACAGCGCGTGGCGCAGATGATCGATGACAATCAGGCCGCCCAGGTCTGGGACGGTGCATCCCCGGCCGCCCGCAAGGCGGTTTCCCGCGACCTGTTCGCCAGCAGCGTCAGCGCCGACCGGGCCAAGCTCGGGGCACTGGTGGCGCGGGGCAAGCCGTCCATCACCCGTGTGCAGTATCCGGCCGGCGCCCCGGTACCGGAGGGCATCTACCTCAACGTCAGTTTTCCCACCCGCTTTGCCAACAACGCCCAGCCGGTGCGTGAGCTGGTGTCCTTCCGGCTGGACGAAGATAAGGTATGGCGGGTGTCCGGCTACAGCGTCAGAGCGGCGGCCGGCTGATCCGGTGTTGTAGGTCAGGCGGGGCCTGGCCCACGGCCAGCCCCGCGCATTCATGCGAGGCGGGAACGATGGATATCGAAATCCGCGCGCTGGGCTGGGCGGTGGTGCTGGGAATCTTGCAGATGCTGCTGGCAGCCACTGCCAGCACATCACAGCGCGGGCTCAAATGGAACGTGTCGGCCCGTGATGGCCAGGCGCCTCCCCTGACCGGGGCGGCGGCTCGCCTGCAGCGGGCCTGGGCCAATTTCCTGGAAACCTTCCCGTTGTTCGCCGCAGCGGTATTGGCGGTGGTGCTGCTGCACAGGCAGAGCCCCTCCACCGCGCTGGGCGCGCAGCTGTACCTCTGGGCGCGGGTGCTCTACGTGCCGCTGTACGCTGCCGGTATTCCCTACCTCCGCAGCCTGGTCTGGGGCGTGGCGATGGCCGGTATCGGAATGCTGGTGTGGCCGTTGTTGACCTGATCCAGATCAATGTCTTGTGGCGGAGGCGGTCTTAGCCTGCACCGGGACAGGAACGAGGAAGCAGGTGATGCAGAGCGTGGATGTGCTGGTGGTGGGGGCGGGCCCGGCCGGGTTGTGCTTGACCCGCAGTCTGGCCGGCAGTGGGTTGTCGGTGGCGCTGGTCGAACAGCAGCCGCATGCGGCATTGGCCACTCCGGCATTCGACGGTCGCGAGATCGCCTTGACCCACGCGTCCCGGCAGATCCTGCAGACACTGGGCATCTGGCAGCGGATCGCGCCGGGCGAGATTTCCCCGTTGCGTCGTGCCCGGGTGATGAACGGCACCTCGCCGTTCGCGCTGGGGTTTGCGGCCGAACGCGAGGGGGTGGCCGAGCTGGGCTGGCTGCTGCCCAATCACCTGATCCGCCGCGCAGCCTGGGAGTCCGTGCAGGCACAGGCCGGGCTGGAGGTGATCGATGGCACCTCGGTCACCGCGATCACGCCCGGCGTCGAGGCCAATACCGTCACCTTGGCCGATGGCCGGCAGTTGTCGGCGCGGCTGGTGGTGGCCGCCGACAGCCGCTTCTCCGCGACCCGGCGGATGATGGGCATCGGCGCGCAGATGCGCGATTTCGGCAAGTCGATGCTGGTTTGCCGGCTGCACTGTGAGCGTCCGCACCGGCACGAGGCGTGGGAGTGGTTCGGGTATGAACGCACCCTGGCGATGCTGCCGCTGCCCGGCGATCAGGCTTCGGCCGTTATCACCCTGCCGCCCCAGAAGCTGCAGGCGCTGATGGCGATGGAGGAGGGACAGTTCGGCCGCACCGTCACCGGTTTCTTCGAGCAACGGCTGGGACAGATGCAGCTGGCGGGAACCCGCCATGTGTATCCGCTGGTGGGGGTCTACGCGCAGCGTTTCGCCGGTCCGCGCTATGCCCTGATCGGCGATGCGGCCGTTGGCATGCACCCGGTGACCGCCCATGGGTTCAATCTGGGGCTGCAGAGCCAGCACCGGCTGGCGCAGCAGCTGCGTCGCGCCGCCGAGGCCGGGGCCGATATCGGTGCGACGGCGCTGCTAGCCCGGTATGAGCGCGGCCATCGGCTGGCAGCGCGGCCGCTGTACGAGGCGACCAATGCGATTGTCAGCCTCTACAACGACAGCCGCCTGCCCGCGCGTCTGCTGCGGGGCGCGGCGCTGCGCGCGGCCCATGGCGTGGCTCCCTTCCGGAAAATGATTGCCGCCCATCTGACCCAGCGGCAGTCCCTGTGAACAGGGCGGGGCGGCTCAGGCCTCCCCGGTCACCCGGATCAGCACATCGCCCAGCTGCACCTGCTGGCCGGCGCGGATCTTGCACGCCTTGCGCAGTTCCACCGCGCCATCGACCTGGACCTGGCCCTCGCCGATAATCACTTTGGCTTCACCGCCACTGGAAACCAGATCCGTCAGCTTCAGCAGCTGCTTCAGTTCGACGTATTCACGGTCCAGCTCGAATTCGATGGTCTGCATGGTGTTTCCACGATAAAACGGGCGTTATTGTGCGCCAATTGCAGGCCGCCCGGGCGGCCGAGTGCTTGCGCCAGCTGAACGGCCATGTGCCCGCCCCGCGACAACACAGTGCATTTGGGCGCACAATATGCGTCTTTTCGCCCGCCCGTTCGCGGTGTGGCCCCCGGAGTTACCCATGTCCCAAGAATCCCCCGAACCGCTGCTGTTCGCAGATCTCGGTCTTTCCGAGTCTGTGATGAAGGCGGTAGCCGCAGTCGGCTACGAATCCCCGTCCCCCATCCAGGCTGCCACCATCCCGGCAATGCTGGAAGGCCGTGACGTACTTGGCCAGGCGCAGACCGGTACCGGCAAGACCGGTGCTTTCGCGCTGCCGGTGCTGTCCAATATCGACCTTTCCGCCACCAAGCCCCAGGTCCTGGTGCTGGCACCGACCCGCGAGCTGGCCATTCAGGTCGCTGAAGCTTTCCAGAGCTATTCGGTTGCGATGCCCGGCTTCCGCGTGCTGCCGGTCTACGGTGGCCAGCCCTACGGCCAGCAGCTGTCGGCCCTGCGCCGCGGCGTGCACGTCGTGGTCGGCACCCCCGGTCGCGTGATCGATCACCTCAACCGCGGCACGCTGGACCTGTCCGAGCTCAAGACGCTGGTGCTCGACGAAGCCGACGAAATGCTGCGAATGGGCTTCATCGACGATGTCGAGGCCGTGCTCAAGAAGCTGCCGGAGCAGCGCCAGGTCGCGCTGTTCTCAGCCACCATGCCGTCGGCCATCCGTCGCATCGCGCAGACCTACCTGCGCAATCCGGTGGAAGTGACCATCCAGTCCAAGACCACCACCTCGGCCAACATCCGCCAGCGCTACTGGTGGGTGGCCGGCATGCACAAGCTCGATGCACTGACCCGCATCCTGGAAGTGGAACCCTTCGACGCGATGATCGTCTTCGCGCGTACCAAGGCCGCCACCGAAGAGCTGGCCGAAAAGCTGCAGGCCCGTGGCATGGCCGCCGCTGCCATCAATGGCGACATGCAGCAGGCCCAGCGTGAGCGCACCATCCAGCAGTTGAAGGAAGGCAAGCTCGACATCCTGGTCGCCACCGACGTGGCCGCCCGTGGCCTGGACGTGGAGCGCATCAGTCACGTGCTGAACTACGACATCCCGTACGACACGGAAAGCTACGTGCACCGTATCGGCCGTACCGGCCGTGCCGGTCGCAGCGGCGAGGCGATCCTGTTCGTCACTCCGCGCGAAAAGGGCATGTTGCGCTCGATCGAGCGCGCCACGCGCCAGCCGATCGAGGAAATGCAGCTGCCGAGCGTGGATGCGGTCAACGATCACCGCGTCACCAAGTTCCTGGAGCGCATCGGCCAGGCGATGGCCTCCGGCGACACCGATTTCTACCGTGATCTGGTGCAGCGCTACGAAAGTGAAAACAACGTGCCGGCGATCGACATCGCTGCCGCGCTGGCCAAGCTGCTGCAGGGCGATACTCCGTTCCTGCTGGCGCCGCCGGTGCGTACCGGGATGCGCGAGCAGCCGGCTGGCCGCAACGAACGTCCGGCGCGTGACGGCGGTTTCCCGCGTCGTGAGGAGCGTGGCGAGCGTCCGGCCCGGTTCGAGCCGCGTTTCGAGCGTGCTCCGCGGCATGACGAGGGCGAGCGTGCTCCGCGTCCGCCGCGTGGTGAGGGCGAGTTCGGTGAGCGTCCGCGTCGTGAAATGGCGCCGCGCAGTGCCCCGGAAGTCGGCATGGAAACCTTCCGTATCGAAGTGGGCCATATGCACGGCGTGAAACCGGCCAACATCGTCGGCGCGATCGCCAACGAGGCCGGGCTGGAAAGCCGTTTCATCGGCCGCATCGACATCCATGATGACCACTCGGTACTGGATCTGCCGGCGGAAATGCCCAGCGATGTGCTGCAGCACCTGAAGAAGGTCTGGGTGTCCGGCCAGCAGTTGCAGATGCGCCGGGTTGAGGAAGGCGAAGAGCAGGGCGGCGCCGCGCCGTCGTTCAAGCCGCGCTTCAGCAAGAGCGGGCCGAAGCCGGCCGGTCGTCCCGGTGGCCCGGGTGGCCCGCGTCGTGACGGTGGCTTCAAGCCGCGCGGTCCGCGCAACTTCTAAGCCGCGTCCGGCCGTATCCGGTCACCAAGACAGCCCCGGTCCGCCGGGGCTGTCCTGTTTTGGCCGGTGAGTTCGCAATGTGGCGGCGTAAAGCCTGTCGCCCGGGTGGCAACGGTTAAGCAGGCATGCCGAGGGATGACTCGGGCGCGAGATGATTGTGCCTACCGTCGACTTGCCGGCACGGCACCGTGCACGCTGTCTGCATTGATGTGGCGGGTTGTGGGGTATTCCGGCCCATCACCCACGCTCTGCAATCTGGTCTGAGCAGAATCAATAGGAAGCCCGTTACAACGCTGCGGTGGGCTGGCGCGATGTCTGAGCTGCATCGCGATCTATCGGCATATCCGTCTGTATTGGCGGCTCGGAAGATCACGATGCAAGCGGTCCGTCTGTTTCCGAGAACTTGCCCGGCAAGGCGCTGGTCGATCTGCGCTGTGACGTCTGGATCCTGACAGGATGTAGGTCGCGAGCAAGGCGATACGGACAGGTGTACCCGCAGTGCGCGGCTATCGGGCCATGAGGCAAGTGCTCAGCACTTGCGGCGGCTTCGCGTGTCCAGGCAGGCCTTGGGCGGAAGCAGCGAGACCTTGAGCGGTGTGCTGGAGCGGTACTCCGCAAGCAGGAGTGCAGGTTCGAATGTGTCTGCACGATTGCATCCGTTTCGCCCCACTGGCGATCGAGGATGCGCCATGATCTCCAACTGTCCCGAGCGTGAGCTTCATGGCTATTCGGTGGGGCCACTGCGGGGGTTGGTTCAGCCTGAATCGGCTGCTTTCGTCCATGCTGTTAACCATGACTTCTGCTTTTCTGCTCGCACAACCTGCCGGCGCGGGCCGATCGCTTCCACGACTCCTACCTGACAGGCCTGTCAGCGCTGTGGAGCGTGTGTCGTGATCAGTGCCGGTCCATTTCCCTTGATGGCGCTGGTCGCACTGGCGGCGCTGGCAGTGGCCTGGGGCTTGGCGCGGGGAGTGACCGCCGACGCTGGCGGCCTGCGCAGCCGTGTTGGGGCGATCGTGCTGGATGCGTTCCTGTGCGGATTGCTGGCGGCCCGGCTGGTGCATGTGCTGTGGCATCTGCGCGATTATCTTGCCGATCCGGTATCGATCATCCGCTTGGGCGATGGCGGTTTCTCCATCACTGCCGGGATCGTGGTCGCTGCTCTGTACGCGCTCTGGAAGACGCGCCATCCGGTGCCGCGCAAGCCGGTGCTGCTGGGGCTGGTGGCCGGTGCCGCGTTCTGGCTGATCGGCGGCATGGTGTTGTTCGCGGTGCAGCGATCTACGGTGAGCATGCCCGTGGCGGTGCTGGCGGATCTGCAGGGGGCGCCGGTCCCGCTTGACCGTTACAAGGGGCGCCCGCTGGTGTTGAATCTGTGGGCGACCTGGTGCGGCCCGTGCCGGCGCGAGATGCCGGTGCTGGTGCAGGCGCAGCAGGCGCATCCGGCGGTGAATTTTGTGTTCGCCAACCAAGGCGAAGTGGCGCAGGAGGTGCTGGACTACCTGCACGCCGAACAGATGTCGCCGGCCAACGTGCTGCTGGATGCCGAGTCGGAGGTCATGCGCCAGACCGGCGCCCGTGCGCTGCCCACCACCTTGTTCTTTGACGCCAACGGGCGTCTGGTCCGCGCCCATATGGGTGAACTTTCACGTGCCACGCTGGAAGCCCGCGTGCGCGAGATCCAATAACCGTTCCATTCCGAGGTTGATGATGATCCGTTCCCGTCCCGCGCTGCTTCTGCTCTCGGCCGTCTTGCTGGCTCCGGTCGCCTGCGCCCGTGACGCCGCCCCGGCGGCGGTACCGGTTGCCGCGAAGAAACCCGCCGATACCGCCGCAGAGCCGGCGGTGGTCAAGACCCTGCGCGAGCAGGGCGTGGAGTTCATGGGCACGTTTGAAACGCCGGTCGGCCTGACCGGCTATGCCGGTGTGGCCGGGCAGGAACCGTTGGCGGTGTATGTCTCGGCCGATGGCCAGTACGCGGTGGTAGGCACGCTGGTCAACGCCAAGGGCGAGGATGTGAGCGCCGCAAAACTCAAGGAGCTGGTGCACGGGCCGATGGGGCAGAAGGCATGGGCCGCGGTGGAGGGCAGCCACTGGATCGCCGAGGGCAAGGCCGATGCGCCGCGCATCATCTATTCCTTCAGTGACCCCAATTGCCCGTACTGCAACCACTTCTGGCAGGCGGCGCGACCGTGGGTGGAGTCGGGCAAAGTGCAGATCCGGCAGATCCTGGTCGGCGTGATCCGCGAGGACAGCGCCAACAAGGCCGCCGCGATCCTCGGTGCCGCTTCGCCGGTGGATGCGTTGCTGGAGAACGAGCGCAACTTCGCCAAGGGCGGCATCAAGCCGGCGGCGACGGTCCCGGCGCCGGTGCAGGCCAAGCTGCGCGCCAATGAGATGGCGATGCTGGAACTGGGCTTCCAGGGCACGCCGGGTATCGTGTTCAAGGATGCCAGCGGCCTCGTGCAGCTGCGCTCGGGCATGCCGCAGGGCAAGAACCTGGAGGCGGTGCTCGGCCCACGCTGAGGGATGGCCGCAGCGGCGATGTAATAGTCTCCGCCGCTGGCGGCTGACTAAGCTGACCCGGTTTCCCGGAGTCGATCATGAGCCACGACCACAATCACCTGCCCAGCGAGATCCGCCACGAGAAGCCCCTGTGGTGGGCGTTGGGGCTGACCACCTGCTATCTGGTGGTCGAGGTCATCGGGGCGTTCTGGACCAACAGCCTGGCGCTGCTGTCCGACGCGGCGCACATGGCCACCGATGCGATCGGCCTGATGATCGCCCTGACCGCGGTGCGGCTGAGCCGACGCCCGCCCGATGCGCGGCGGACCTATGGCTACGCCCGGCTGGAGGCTCTCGGTGCGGTGGTCAACGGCCTGTTGCTGGCCGGAGTTGGCGTCTACATCCTTGTGGAGGCCGTGCAGCGCTTCCAGCAGCCGCAGGCCATCGCCTCCACTGGGATGATGTGGGTCGCCGCGTTCGGCCTGGTGGTCAATCTGATCGCGATGCGCCTGCTCAGTGCCGGCAGTGGCGAGAGCCTGAACGTCAAGGGCGCCTATCTGGAAGTATGGAGCGACATGCTCGGCTCGGTGACGGTGATCGCCGGCGGTCTGGTCATCCATTTCACCGGCTGGACCCTGGTCGATCCGATCCTGGCGGTACTGATCGGACTGTGGGTGCTGCCACGTACCTGGGTGCTGCTGCGCGATGCGATCAATGTGCTGCTCGAAGGGGTACCCAACGGCGTGGTGCTGGCCGATGTGGGACAGGTGCTGCGGGGGCAGCCCGGGGTTGCCGACATCCACGATCTGCACGTGTGGGCGCTGGCTTCCAGCACGCCGGCGTTGACCGCGCATGTGGTGATGCGTGACGGGCAGGAGGCGGACGTGTTGCGCCGGCAACTGGCCGCCCTGTTGCACGCGCGTTTCGGCATCGACCATGTGACGCTGCAGGTGGAGGTGGACCACTGCGGCGATGACTGCGCGCAGGTGAAGCCGCAGACTGCGGACGATCACGATCACGATCACGATCACAAAGACCATGCGCATGGGCCGGATCGTCAGGGGCATCATGGCGCGGTGCATCGCTGAGTGTGCGAGAGCAGCCGGCGCCGCGACGCCTGCATCAATCCGGTTGCGGGCCTCCCGCCGAGGTCAGTGACGTCAGCGTCGTCGATTGCCTGCCTTTTAGCGTCGCGGTCCATCCGCAAGAAAAACGGAGCCGTCAGGCTCCGTTTTTCTTTATGGTCCCCTCCGGGATCAGGCCACCGGTTCGCGCAGTACCGGCAGCTCCCAGCCCGGCCGCGGCGCGAAGCGGTCGCCATAACGGCCCTGCAGGATCTTGAGCTTTTCCACCAGGCCATCGGCACCGGCGGCGCGGATGTACTGGATCGGGCCGCCGCGGAAGGGGGCAAAGCCGGTGCCGAAGATCACGCCCGCATCGAGCAGGTCGGCATCGGTGACCACCCCGTCGTGCAGGCAGGCCACCGCCTCGTTGAGCAACGGCAGGATCAGGCGGTCTTCCAGATCCGACGGCGCCTGGTAGTCCTTGGCCACTTCCGGCTTCACCGCGCGGCCGTTTTCCCACTTGTAGATACCCTGGCCATCCTTCTTGCCGCGCTTGTTCGGCTCGACGGTCGCCAGTGCGGCCGGGATCTGCAGGCCAAGGAACGGTGCCAGTTCCTTGCCGACGCCTGCGGCAACGTCCAGGCCCACGGTGTCCAGCAACTCGATCGGGCCCATCGGCATGCCGAACTTGACCGCGGCCTTGTCGATCACCGGACCGGGAATGCCTTCGGCATAGGCGGTGGCGGCTTCGAGCATGTACGGGAACAGCACGCGGTTGACCAGGAAGCCCGGGGTGCCGGCCACGGGCACCGGGAACTTGCCCAGCGCCTTGCAGAACGCAGCCAGGCGTCTTTCGGTTTCCGTGGCCATGCCGTCGTGGTGGATGATCTCCACCAGCGGCATCTGTGCTACCGGGTTGAAGTAGTGCAGGCCGGCAAACTGCGCCGGTCGCTGGATGTGGTCACGCAGTTCGACCAGCGGAATCGACGAGGTATTTGTGCTCAACAGCGCATCGGCCTTCATCTTCGGCTCCAGCGTCTGGTACAGCGCACGCTTGGCTTCCGGGTTCTCGATGATCGCCTCGATCACCAGATCGGCCACGGCCACGCCGTCACCGGCCAGATCGGCCTTCAGCCGCGCGACGACTTCCGGGCGTTTGGCCGGGTCTTTCACCTTCTTGTCGAACAGCGCCTGCGCGCGGGTCATGGCCGGGTCGATGAAGCGTTGCTCGCGGTCCTGCAGGGTGACGTTGAAGCCCTTGTAGGCCGCCCATGCGGCGATATCGCCGCCCATCACGCCGGCACCGACCACATGCACGTGCTTGATGCCCGAATCCTTGCCGCCCAGACCCTTGAGCCGTTCGGTCAGGAAGAAAATGCGGATCAGATTGCGCGCGGTCGGGCTGCTGGCCAGTTTGACCACGGCGCGGCGCTCGGCGTCCAGACGGGTCTGGATCGGGCTGCCGCCGGTGCGCTCCCAGGTGCTGATCAGCGCGTAGGGCGCCGGGTACTGGTCCTTCTTGGCCTTGCGCGCGACCTGCTTGGCCATCTGCGGGGCCAGGAGCTTGCGGGCCAGGAAGGTATTGGTGGCCCAGGCGGTGGCGCGCTGCTTGAACGGGCGGGTCACGCCGGTCTGCAGCAGCGCGATGGCCGCATCGACCAGCACCGCCGGGGCGGCGACCTTGTCGACCATGCCAATCGCGCGCGCGGCCGAGGCCGACAGGGTGCGGCCGGTCAGCATCATGTCCATCGCCGCCGGGGCGCCCACCAGCTGCGGCAGGCGCGCACTGCCGCCCCAGCCCGGGAAGATGCCCAGCTGGGTTTCCGGCAGGCCGATGCGTGTGGAGGCGTCATTGGACGCCACGCGGTAGCGGCAGGCCAGCGCCAGCTCGGTGCCGCCGCCCAGGCAATGGCCGTGGATCGCGGCGACAGTCGGGCAGGGCAGCTCGGCCAGCTTCTGGTAGACGTTCTGGCCACGACGGATGGCGTCGTTGACCGTACCGCGGCGGTCGAACTCCTGGAATTCCTTCAGGTCGGCGCCGGCGATGAACCCGGCCGGCTTGGTCGAGCGCACCACCACACCCTTGGGTGGGTCGATGGCCAGGCGTTCGACGATATCGCCCAGTTCCAGCAGCACGTCCTGCGACATGGCGTTGACCGGACTGTCCTTGCGGTCGAGGCTGAGCACGGCGATGCCGTCTTCGCGCAGTTCGGTGTGCCAATGATTGAAGCGGAGCCCATCGAAGCCTGAAAGCATGGGACGTTCCATCCGGTTGTGTATGGAGAAGATCGCTATGATCCAGAGGTTGTTTCCCCGGCGTCAAATCCCAATGCTTGGGTATGTGATGCGCTCGCGCCGTCTGGCACTCCCGTACACGCTATCCGAACGGGAGTTAAAAGCCGGTGCGCCCCCTTCCGGCGAGGGGACTGAACTTTTACCGCGAGCAGCGGTCTCATTGCCCGACGTCGGTTGGGCTGACAGGAGTGCGGCCCGTTATGGCCGAGGTTGAAACACCGCAGGAGCTGGATCTGGAACTGGTCCGGCGTGTGCAACGCGGCGAGAGTGCGGCATTCGATGTACTGGTGCGCAAGTACCAGCATCGGGTCATCGCGCTGATCGGGCGTTACATCGCCGACTGGAGTGAATGTCAGGACGTGGCCCAGGACACTTTCGTGCGCGCCTATCGCGCCATCGGGAGTTTCCGCGGCGACGCCCAGTTCTACACCTGGCTGCACCGGATCGCGGTAAACACGGCGAAGAACTATCTGGCCGCGCACAACCGGCGACCGCCGACGGACGACATCGACATCGGGGATGCCGAACAGTTCGACAGTGGGACCCGCTTGCGCGATACCGATACGCCCGAACGCGAACTGATGCGGCAGGAGTTGGAACAGACCGTGATGAAGGCGGTCGATGCGTTGCCCGAAGAGCTGCGCTCGGCCATTACGTTGCGAGAGGTGGAAGGTATGAGTTACGAGGAAATCGCGCAGAAGATGGGATGTCCGATCGGTACGGTGCGGTCGCGGATCTTCCGTGCGCGCGAGGCCATTGATGCCCAGCTGCGTCCTTTGCTGGATACCGCCAGCGCCACCCGTGAGCGGAGTCGCGCATGAATCCCGACAACCGTATTCCCGAGCTGATGGACACCCCTGTCGACAAATTCCACGCCCACTACCGGCAGCAGCTGTCGGCGCTGGTGGATGGCGAATTGGCGCCCGACGAGGCGCGCTTCATGCTGCGCCGGATCGAGCATGACGGTGAACTTTCCGGCTGCCAGGAGCGCTGGCAGCTGCTGGGCGACGCGATGCGTGGCCAGGCCTGTGCGCCGGCTCCGGGCAATTTTGGCCTGAAGGTCCGCCAGGCGATCACGGCCGACATCGGCCAGTACGGCCCGGTCAGCATGGCGTCGCGGCAGGCGTCGCGCCGCGGTTGGGCGCGCTGGGGCGGTGGGGCCGCGTTGGCGGCATCGGTTGCCGCGGTGGCCCTGTTCATGGCCCGCGAGCAGCTGCCGGAAACGGCGATGCCCGACCCGGTGATCGCTACCACGGCACAGATCACCTCGCCGGCGGTACCGGCGGCGACCGGTCCTGCGCCGGGGGCGACCGATGCCGCTGCCTCGGTGGCCTCGGCTTCGGCTGTCGCCGTTGCCGCCGCCCGCCGTCAGGAGGCAACGCGTCGCGGCAGCGCCACGCGCAGCCGGCAATCGGCACGTGCCAGTGCGGTGCGCATGGCCGAGCCGCCGCAGCGGGCGATCGCCGCGGCACCGTCGCTGCCGGCAGTGACACCGATCTCACCGGTGCTGCGTCAGGATCCGTTCGGCAGCAGCGCCAACACCCTGCAAGCACGGCCTTGGCCGCGTTCTTCGGTGGCGCCATCGCTGGGGCAGGGAGCGCTCAATGCCAGCTTCCCCGCGCAGCAGGAACGGAGTGGAACGTTCTACCCGTTCGAGCCGCGGCTGCCCGAACAAGGGGCCGATACGGCCGAATTGCGCCGATTGTTGCCGCGCCAATGAGGGCGGGTTTGCGGCCGCGACCATCGCTGCCGCTGGCCGCTCAGAGGTCTTGCCGGCGTGCCGTCGCAGGCGCGCTGTCATCAGATGTTTCTTGCCGCTTTGACTGAATCGGAGACTCGCATTTTTATGACCCCTCATATTCCTACCAAGGTGTTCGGCCTGTTGGCGATGACGTTGCCGCTGGTGGCCTGTGCGCAGAGTCCGGCTCCGGTCGCGCCCACCGAACAGGTGACGGCGGCCCGTAGTCCAGCCCCCGCGCCGCAGATTGTCAGTGGCCTGCCTGATTTCACCCAGCTGGTCGACCAGGTCGGGCCGGGTGTGGTCAACGTGGAAACCGTGATCGGCGCGCGACGCAACCCGCGGATGGCTGGCTCAGGTCCGGACATGGAGCAGATGCCGGAGTTCTTCCGCCGCTTCTTCGGTCCGGATTTCCAGATGCCGGGGCCGCAGGGTCCGGACAACGGGCCGCGCGGGCGCAGCATGGGCTCGGGGTTCATCATTTCCACCGATGGCTACGTGCTGACCAACCACCACGTCATCGATGGCGCCGAGTCGGTCAAGGTCAAGCTCAATGATCACCGCGAATTCACCGCCAAGGTGGTCGGCAGCGACGCCCAGTACGATGTGGCGCTGCTGAAGATCGAAGGCAAGAACCTGCCGACGGTGCGCGTGGGCGATTCCAACACGCTCAAGCCGGGGCAGTGGGTGCTGGCAATCGGCTCGCCGTTCGGCCTGGACCATTCGGTTACCGCCGGCATCGTCAGTGCCCTGGGGCGCAATACCGGTGGCCAGGAACAGCGCTATGTGCCATTCATCCAGACCGACGTGGCGATCAACCAGGGCAATTCCGGTGGCCCGCTGCTCAATACCCGCGGCGAGGTGGTCGGCATCAATTCGCAGATATTCTCGGCGTCCGGCGGCTACATGGGTATCAGCTTCGCCATCCCGATCGACCTGGCGATGAGCGCGGTGGAGCAGATCAAGAAGACCGGCAAGGTCAGCCGTGGCCAGCTGGGGGTCGTGGTCGAGCCGATCGACTCGCTGAAGGCCCGGGGACTGGGCATGTCGGACAGCCGCGGCGCGCTGGTCAACCAGATGGTCGAAGATAGCGCGGCCCGCAAAGCCGGCCTAGAAATCGGAGACGTCATCCGTTCGGTTAATGGCGCCGAGATCGCAGCTTCCAGCGACCTGCCGCCGCTGATCGGCGCGATGCCGCCGGGCAGCAAGGTCCGGCTGGGCATCCTGCGCGACGGCAAGCAGCGCGAGATCACCGTGACCCTGACCGAGCTTGGAGAGGATGCGGCTCGCCCGGCCAATGTCGCGGCCGGCGAGCACGAGCCGCAGGCTAATGCCAATACCTTGCTGGGACTAGAGGTGGCCGACCTAACGGCCGCTGAGCGCAAGCGGTTGGGGCTTGACACCGGCGAGGGCATACGCATTACCGGGGTAAACGGCCAAGCCGCGCGCGACGCGCGGCTGGTGCCGGGCATGGTAGTACTGCAGGTCGGCCGAACCTCCATAGGCAGCGTGGCCGCGTTCAACCGCGAACTGACTAATTACAAGAAAGGTGATGTAGTGATGTTGTTAGTTCGTGCTGGCTCCAGTAGTGCCTTTATCGCAGTTGATGTGGGGAACTAAATTGGAGACGCTGGAGAGATTTTGCAATATAGTTAGATTGCACGGGGTTTGAGTCCGTGCTTAAAGGTTGTGAATGTCTTTATTTCAAAGGAAATGACGATGAAGAGGTTTGCTGCTTCGGTTTTAGCTGCTTTTGTACTTTCGTGGTCGGGAATGGTATGGGCCGGTAAGGGTGGGGAAAATACAGTAAGTCAACCCACAATGACTGAGGTCGTGATCCATACTTTCTCAGATGGGGAGGGTAATAGCTTTTCTGTCTATGAGTACAGGTATGACGATGGCTCTGTGAAATTTTCTGACCCAGTGAGAAATTTTGGCGCATAAAAAGTAGAGGTGGTAGCGCCGGATGAGGGGGAGCTCTCATCCGGTTTGTGTTGGAGGGGGGGTTGCATGCGACAATGCACCGTTATCCTGACGACGCCGCGCGCCGCCGCCACCTATGTCACACGATTCAATGCGGATGATCCGCAACTTCTCCATCATCGCCCACGTCGATCACGGCAAGTCCACCTTGTCCGATCGCATCATCCAGCTGTGCGGCGGTCTGACCGCGCGCGAGATGGAAGCGCAGGTGCTCGACAACAATCCGATCGAGCGCGAACGTGGCATCACGATCAAGTCGCAGTCGGTGTCGGTGCCCTACACGGCGCGCAACGGCCAGACCTACTTCCTGAACTTCATCGATACCCCCGGGCACGTGGACTTCTCCTATGAAGTCAGCCGCTCGCTGGCCGCCTGCGAGGGCGCGCTGCTGGTGGTGGATGCGGCGCAGGGCGTGGAGGCGCAATCGGTGGCCAATTGCTATACGGCCATCGAGCAGGGCCTGGAAGTGGTGCCAGTGCTGAACAAGATCGATCTGCCGACGGCCGACATCGATCGTGCCAAGGCCGAGATCGAGGCGGTGATCGGCATCGACGCCTCCGACGCGGTGGCGGTCAGCGCCAAGACCGGCCTGAACATGGAAGACGTGCTGGAAGCCATCGTGCACCGCATTCCGCCACCGGCCGACCGCGGCAGCGACAAGTTGCAGGCGCTGATCATCGACTCGTGGTTCGACAACTACCTGGGCGTGGTCTCGCTGGTGCGGGTGATGCAGGGCCAGATCAAGGCCGGTGACAAGATCCAGGTCATGTCGACCGGGCGTTGGCACCTGGTCGACAAGGTCGGCGTGTTCACTCCCAAGCGCAAGGAAATGCCGGCCCTGCGCGCTGGCGAGGTGGGTTGGATCAATGCCAGCATCAAGGACGTCCATGGCGCGCCGGTCGGCGACACGTTGACCCTGCTGGCCGACCCCGCCCCGGAGCCGCTGCCTGGTTTCCAGGAAATGCAGCCGCGCGTGTTTGCCGGCCTGTTCCCGGTGGATGCGGACGATTACCCGGATCTGCGCGAGGCGCTGGACAAGCTGCGCCTGAACGACGCCGCGTTGCGCTTCGAGCCGGAAAGCTCCGAGGCGATGGGCTTCGGCTTCCGCTGCGGCTTCCTCGGCATGCTGCACATGGAAATCGTGCAGGAGCGCCTGGAGCGCGAGTACAACCTCGATCTGATCAGCACCGCGCCGACGGTGATCTACGAGGTGCTCAAGAGCGATGGCAGCATCGTGATGATGGACAACCCGGCCAAGCTGCCGCCGATCAACCAGGTGGAAGAGATCCGCGAGCCGATCATCCGCGCCAACATCCTCACCCCCGAGGAACACATCGGCAGCATCATCAAGCTGTGCGAAGAGAAGCGCGGCAGCCAGATCGGTATCAACTACATGGGCAGCCAGGTGCAGATCAGCTATGAGCTGCCGATGGCCGAAGTGGTGCTGGACTTCTTCGACAAGCTCAAGTCGGTCAGCCGTGGCTATGCCTCGCTGGACTACCACTTCGTGCGCTTCGACGCCGGTCCGTTCGTGCGCCTGGACGTGCTGATCAATGGCGACAAGGTCGACGCGTTGTCGTTGATCGTGCACCGCAGCCATGCGGACCGCCGTGGTCGTGAACTGTGCGAAAAAATGAAAGACCTGATCCCGCGGCAGATGTTCGACGTGGCCATCCAGGCCGCAGTTGGCGCGCAGATCATCGCCCGTACCACGGTCAAGGCGATACGCAAGAACGTGCTGGCCAAGTGCTATGGTGGCGACGTTTCGCGCAAGAAGAAGCTGCTGGAGAAGCAGAAGGAAGGCAAGAAGCGCATGAAGCAGGTCGGCCGCGTGGAAATTCCGCAGGAGGCCTTCCTGGCCGTGCTGCAGATGGACAACAAGTAATCGGGCCTTGCCCCGGGCTGCGTCTTTGCAACGCTAAGGATGACGGATGAAATGGTTTGAAATCGCCCTGGTGGTATTGACGCTGGGTTCGGGCTTGGTGCTGTTGCTGGACAAGTGGTTTCTGGCCAAGCGTCGGGCCGCCAATGCCTCGTTGCTGGAGGGCGAAGAACCCGCGCTGGTCGATTACTCGCGGGCCTTCTTCCCGGTGCTGGCCGTGGTGCTGGTACTGCGCAGCTTCGTTGCCGAGCCGTACAAGATCCCGTCCAGCTCGATGATGCCCAACCTGCTGATCGGCGATTTCATCCTGGTCAATAAGTTCTCCTATGGTTTCCGGCTGCCGATCACCAACACCAAGATCATTCCGGTGGGCGAGCCCAAACGCGGCGATGTGGTGGTGTTCAAGCCGCCGCACGCGCCGGACCAGAACTGGATCAAGCGCGTGGTGGGTTTGCCGGGAGATCGCATCGGCTTCCACGGTGACACGCTGTCGATCAACGGCGAGCCGGTGACTTACCAGGCACTCGGCGAATACATCGGCAAAGGGCGCGGTACGGAAATGACCGGTGCGGCCTTGCTCACAGAAAATCTGCCCGGGCGCACGCACACTGTTCTGGAATGGCTGGGGCGCGCCAGTCCGATGGGGCAGGGGGACTGGGTGGTGCCGGACGGCCAGTACTTCGTGATGGGCGACAATCGCGACAACAGCGAAGACAGCCGTTTCTGGACCCAGACCCATTTCCTGCCGGAGCAGAATCTGCGCGGCAAGGCCTTCCTGATCTGGCTCAATTGTGAGGGCTGGTTCTGCAAGGGCAGCTTCGAACCGTCGCGGATCGGGACGGGAATCCAATGAGTTCACAACGCGTTTCTGGGGAGATCGCTATGAATCACAAGGCTATGAATCGCAAGCAGCGCGGTATGACGCTGACTTCGTTCCTGATGGTGCTGGCCGTTGTCGGCTTTGCGCTTTACATCGGCATGAAGCTGTTCCCGATGTATCAGGAATTTTACGCGGTGAAGGTCGCAATGAAGTCGCTGGCGAATGAGTCCGGCAGCGCGGACATGGATCCTGGCAAAGCGCAGGAGTTGTTCTTCAAGCGCATGGATATGAATTATTCCGATACGGTGAAGCGAGACAACATCAAGTTTGACCGTATCGAAGGCGGCTGGCGCATGAGCGTCAACTACGAGGTGCGTAAGGCGTTGATCGGCAATCTGGATATCGTCGGGCGCTTTGACAATTCTCAGGATCTGACAAAACGCGGTGCCGAATAAACCATTCCAGCGGGGTGATCTGATCGGTCACCCGTTCAAGGATCAGGGCTTGCTCAAGCAGGCCCTGACCCATCGCAGTGCCGGCGCTCCGCATAACGAGCGTCTGGAGTTCCTTGGCGACAGCATCGTCAATATGCTGATCGCCGAAGCGCTGTTCCTGCGCTGGCCCAAGGCCGACGAAGGTGCGTTGACCCGTGCCCGCGCCACCTTGGTCTGCGAAGGCGCGCTGGCAGTTGTCGCCCGTGCGCTGCAACTGGGCGAGCGCCTGACCCTGGGGCCGGGTGAAATGAAGTCCGGCGGGCACCGGCGCGACTCGATCCTGGCAGACACCGTGGAAGCGGTGGTGGCCGCTATCTACCTGGATGCCGGATTCGAGGCCTGCCGTACCCGGGTGCTGCCCTGGTTCGAGGCCGCGCTGGCCGCCGTGCCGGTGAACAAGCCGGAAAAAGATCCCAAGACCCGCCTGCAGGAGTGGTTGCAGGCCCGGCAGAAGACACTGCCGGTATACGAGCTGGTATCGGAGACCGGCGACGACCATGCCAAGCACTTCCATGTGCGTTGCAGCGTGGCTGACCCTGCCGTGGCGACTGAAGGCGAAGGCACTTCCAGGCGGCTGGCCGAACAACAGGCGGCCGCGGCCGCGATCGAGCAATTGGATTCGAAGTGAACGACTCATCCTCCCATCGTTGCGGCAGTGTTGCCGTCATCGGTCGCCCCAATGTGGGCAAATCCACCCTGACCAATGCCCTGGTCGGGGCCAAGATCAGCATCGTCTCCAACCGTCCGCAGACCACGCGTCATCGGTTGCTGGGCATCGCCACGTTCCCGGAAGGGCAGCTGGTGCTGGTTGATACCCCAGGCCTGCATCGCCAGCAGAAGCGGGCGATGAACCGGGTGATGAACCGGGCGGCGCGCAGCTCGCTGGAAGGTGTCGATGCCGGCTTGCTGGTGATCGAGGCCGGGCGCTGGGACGAAGAGGACACGCTGGCCTTCAACGTGTTGCGCGACGCCGGTATCCCGGTGGTGCTGGTGGTCAACAAGGTCGACCGGATGAAGGACAAGGGCGCGCTGCTGCCGTTCCTGCAGCAGATCACCGAAGGCCGTGATTTTGCCGCCGTGCACCCGGTGTCCGCGCTCAAGCGCAATGGGCTCGAGCAGCTGGTGAAGGATCTGCTGAAGCTGGTCCCGGAAGCGCCGCCAATGTTCGGCGAGGATGAAATCACCGATCGCAGTCAGCGTTTCCTTGCCGGTGAGCTGGTGCGCGAACAGCTGATGCGTCAGCTCGGTGAGGAGTTGCCCTACGCCACCACCGTGGAAATCGAGCGCTTCGCCGAAGATGGCAATCTGCTGCGTATCGGTGCGGTGATCTGGGTCGAGCGCGAAGGGCAGAAGGCCATCGTGATCGGCAAGGGCGGCGCGCGCCTGAAGGACATCGGTGCCAAAGCCCGGCAACAGATGGAGCGTCTGTTTGATGCCAAGGTGTTCCTGGAAACCTGGGTGCGCGTGCGCGAAGGCTGGTCCGATGACGAGGCCGCGCTCAAGGCATTCGGTTACGGCGACAACTGAGGCACAAGCGTGATCGCCCGCCGGTGATCGTCCATGCGGATCGATGACGAACCCGCCCATGTGCTGCATGCGCGGCCGTGGCGCGAGACCAGCCTGCTGGTCGAGGTGCTGACCCGCGAGCACGGCCGGCTGGGCCTGCTCGCGCGCGGCGTACACGGTCCGCGCAAGCAGGTATTGCGGGCCGCATTGCAGCCTCTGCAATACATCCATTTCGATGCGGTCATGAAGGGCGAGCTGGCGCAGTTGCGCCGTGCGGAAAGCCAGGACGCCGCGCCGCGGCTGCTGGGGCCGGCGATGTTGGCCGGGTTCTATATCAGCGAACTGGTCCTGCGCCTGGCACCTCGCCAGGACCCGCTGCCCGAGCTCTATGAGGCCTATGCAATGGTGCGCACCCGCTTGGCAGGCGGCGAGCCACTGGCGTGGTCATTGCGGCGCTTTGAGCGGGATCTGCTGGAAGCGCTGGGTGTCGGCTTTGACTGGCAGTACACGGCCGACGGGCAGCCGATCGATCCGGCTGCCCGTTACCGGCTGGACCCGCAGGGCGGGCCGCAGCGGCTGCTCAGCGAGCGCGGTACCGGCGAGCGGCGCCATCTTGCTACCGGCGCGGCATTGCTGGCCTTGGCCGAAGACCGCATCCCGGCACCAGATGATCTGTCGAGCCTGCGCCCGCAGATGCGTGCGGTGCTGCTGCATCATCTGGGCGGACGTGGCCTGAAATCGTGGGAGATGCTCGGTGATCTGAACGCCCGTCGCGATTGAGCTGACTCAGTGCAGCAACGCGTCCACCGCAGTGGCGAACTGCTGCCGCGCCACCTGCGAATCAGGGGCCTGTTGCAACTGGCGT
The DNA here is from genome assembly GCF_056760315.1 of Stenotrophomonas sp. STEN014. Taxonomy (NCBI): domain Bacteria; kingdom Pseudomonadati; phylum Pseudomonadota; class Gammaproteobacteria; order Lysobacterales; family Lysobacteraceae; genus Stenotrophomonas; species Stenotrophomonas sp. STEN014. The sequence continues at coordinate 488,087 of NZ_JBRREN010000002.1, forward strand.
ACCGCCCGGCCCAGTCGCGATGCACCGACAAATCCGCAGCTGGCCTGCAGGCGATGCAGCTGGGAGCGCAGCATCGCGTCATCGTGCTGCTGGCAGGCCGAGACCACGGCATCCCGGGTCGTGGGAAGCTCGCTGAGGAACAGGTCGCGCAGCGCGTTCAGGTGTTCGCGCTGACCGTTGAGCGCGCTCAGCGCCGCGGTTTCGTCCCAGTCCGAAGCCGATTCCTCACTGACGAAACTGGCATCGTCGCCGCCCCGGGCGAGCGTGCGGCGCACGGTTTTGAGCAGCGTTTCGCGGCTCATGGGTTTGATCAGCGTTTCGCAGAATCCTGCCTGGCGCAGCCGCTGGCCGGCCGTCGCGGAGGCGTCCGCGGTGTGCGCCACGGCCGGCACTCCCGGATGGATTTCACGCAAGCGCCTGAGCAGGGCCGGACCGTCGCCGTCGGGCAGATTCACATCGATCAGCCACAGGTCGTGGCGCACAGCCGCGCTGCGCTGCAGGGCGCTGGCGAACGAATCGGCGATATCCACGTGGGCCGGCAACGACTCCAGTGCGGCCTGGAAAAATCCCTGGCTGGTCATGTCGTCCTCGACCAGTAGCAAGCGGGGAATGGTTGTCCCCTGATCATGCGTATTCATATGGCTGCCTCCATGTCAGCTGTAGGTTGCATCTTAGCGAGGCGTGAGCCAGCCGCAAGCGACGGGAGTCCGTTTGTGCCGCATCTGCGACAATACGCCCCCTTTTGCCCGCAGTCGTTTGCCACGTGGCCCGATCCAGAACCCCCCGCATAGACAAAACGCCGTTCCAGACCGACATCCTCGACCTGAGCCACGATGGCCGTGGCGTGGCCCGCCGTGAAGGCGAGGGTGGCAAGGTGACCTTCATCAGCGGCGCGTTGCCGCAGGAAACGGTGATGGCCGAGCAGACCGGCAAAAGCCGGCACTTCGATGAGGCCCGCACCGTGGAGGTGCTGACGACATCGCCGCATCGCGTTGAGCCCCGTTGTCCGCATTTCGGTGTTTGTGCCGGCTGCGTGCTGCAGCACCTGGACGAGTCGCAGCAGATCGTTGCCAAGCAGCGTGTGCTGATGGACAACCTGGAGCGCATCGGCCATGTGAAGCCCGGTACCGTGCTGCCGCCGCTGGCCGGCGACAGCTGGGGCTATCGCCGCAAGGGCCGCTTCTCGGTGCGGCGGGTCGAGAAGAAGGATAAGACCCTGGTGGGTTTCCGTGAACTGGATCCACGGTTTGTCGCCGATCTGGAGCAATGCCTGACGGTGATTCCGGAAATCGGCACCAAGGTGTCGGCGCTGTCGACCTTCATCGAGACGCTGGACGGCAAGCGCGATATCCCGCAGATCGAGTTCATCGGTGGCGATGCCGCCATCGCCCTGACCATTCGCCACCTGCAGCCGCTGTCCGACGCTGACACGCAGGCGTGGATCGCGTTCGGTCAGGAGCACGGCTTTGCGATCTACCTGCAATCCGGCGGTCTGGAGACAGTGCAGCCGCTGTGGCCGGCCGACGGTGTGGCGCTGTCCTTCGCGCTGCCCCAGTGGAATGTGGAACTGGCGTTCCGTCCGCTGGATTTCATCCAGGTCAACGCCAAGTTGAACCAGCAGATGATCGCCCACGCGCTCACGCTGCTGGATGCGCAGCCGGATGAGCGCGTGCTCGACCTGTTCTGCGGGCTGGGCAACTTCACCCTGCCGCTGGCACGCACGGTGCGTGAAGTGGTGGGCGTGGAAGGTGAGACCGGCCTGGTCACCCGTGCCAAGGAAAACGCACAGCGCAACGGTCTGGATAACGCCCAGTTCTATGCGGCCGACCTCACCCAGGATCAGCGCAACACGCCGTGGATGAAGCAGGGCTTCGACAAGCTACTGCTGGATCCGCCGCGCTCGGGCGCGATCGATGTGCTGCAGCAGCTGCCGCTGGATCAGTTCAAACGCATCGTCTATGTCAGCTGCCATCCGGGTTCGCTGGCGCGTGATGCCGGCTATCTGGTCAACGAGCAGGGCTTCACGCTGGTGTCGGCCGGGGCGATGGACATGTTCCCGCACACCGCGCACGTGGAAAGCATTGCCGTGTTCGAGAAGAAGTAAGCCATGGGCATCGAGATTGAACGCAAGTTCCGCGTCACCGGCGACGGCTGGCGCGCTGCGGCGCATGTGGTCATTCCGATGGCCCAGGGTTACCTCAACGATGTCGGCGCGATGGACAGTGGCGCGCAGAAGGCCTCGGTGCGCGTGCGCATCCAGGGCGAGGAGGCGTACTTGAACATCAAATCGCGCGAGCTGGGCCACACCCGGCAGGAGTTCGAATACCCGGTGCCGGTCAGCGAGGCGCGCGAGCTGCTGGCGCTGTGCGTGGGTGGTTTGATCGACAAGCGCCGACATCTGGTCCGCCACGACGGCCTGTTGTGGGAAGTGGATGAGTTTCTCGGCGAAAACGCCGGGCTGGTGGTGGTCGAGGTCGAGCTGGAGAGCGCCGACCAGGTGTTCGACAAGCCCGATTGGGCCGGCGCCGAAGTCACCGACGAGCTGCGCTACTACAACCTGGCGTTGGCCTCGCGTCCGTATGCGCAATGGAGCGCTGAAGAGCGCGGCTGATACCGCCGATCAAAGGAAACCGTCATGCGTATCGATATCTGGTCCGACGTGGTCTGCCCCTGGTGCTGGATCGGGAAGCATCGCTTCCAGCGCGGGCTTGAGCTGATGGGCGAGAACGCCCCGCCGGTGGAGGTGCACTGGCACCCGTTCCTGCTCGATCCCGATGCCGACGCCACCCCCGTACCGCTGCGCGAGGCCTATGCGGCCAAGTTCGGCGGGGCCGAACGCATCGCGCAGATGCTGGCGCAGACCCAGGCGGCCGCGCGTGCCGAAGGGTTGCCGATGGATTTCGAGCAGGGCCAGGTGCGGGTGACCACGTTGCCGGCCCATCGTCTGCTGTGGCTGGCGGGCCGCGAAGGCGTGCAGGAGCAAGTGGGCGAGGCGTTGTTCCATGCCCACTTCGCGCAGGGCCGCAATCTGGCCGATCCACAGGTGCTCGCCGGCGCTGCGGCGGCGGGCGGCATCAGCGCCGTGCGGGTCCAGCAATTGCTCGATTCGGACGAGGGGCTGGCCGAAGTGCGTGCCGGGCTGGGCCAGGCGCAGGCGCTGGGTATCCGGTCGGTGCCGACCTTCGTCATCAATGGCCGCTATGCGGTGCAGGGCGCCCAGCCACCGGAGGCGTTCGCCGAGGTGCTGGCCAAGGTCGCCGCGGAGCGGGCCCCCGCCGTTGCGCCGGGCCAGGATGAACCGGGTTGCGGGCCGGACGGCTGCAGTATCTGAGCGCGGAGTCTGACGCGGCGGGCGCCATCTGCGACAATGCGCCGCTACGCCGCGGTTTGCGGCGAACTGGAGCCCCCGCATGCTTTTGATCGGCGTCGCCGGCACTGAACTGACCGCGCAGGAGCGCGGCTGGCTGCAGCATGATGCGGTCGCCGGCGTGGTGCTGTTCAAGCGCAATTTCGCCTCGCGTGCGCAGGTGGTCGAGCTGACCTCGGCCATCCACGCCGCGACCACGCGTCCGCTGCTGCTGGCGGTAGACCAGGAGGGCGGCCGGGTGCAGCGCTTCCGCGAAGGCTATAGCGATCTGCCGTCACTGGACGTACTGGGCAAGCTGCATGCCACCGATCCGGCGGCCGCGCTGGCGCTGGCCGAGCAGCATGCCTGGCTGATGGCCAGCGAGATCCGCGCCAGCGGCATCGACCTGAGCTTCGCCCCGGTGGTGGACGTGGGCCACGGCAATCTGGCCATTGGCAACCGCGCCTTTGCCGAAGATCCGCAGGTGGTCGCGGCACTGACCGCGGCCTATGTGCGCGGCATGCATGCCGCCGGCATGGCCGCCACGCTCAAGCATTTCCCCGGTCATGGCACGGTGCGCGAAGACACCCATGTCGACACCGCGATCGATCCGCGTCCGCTGCACGAAATCGAAGCCCACGACCTGCTGCCGTTCCGCGCCGGCATCGCCGCCGGGGCCGATGCGGTGATGATGGCCCATGTCATCTACCCGCAGGTCGCCCCCGAGCCGGCCGGCTATTCGCCGCGCTGGATCAACCAGATCCTGCGCGAACAGATGGGTTTCCGCGGCGTGGTGTTCTCTGACGACATCGGCATGGCGGCCTCGTTCGCTGCCGGTGGCGTCAAGGGGCGCGTCGATGCCCATCTTGATGCCGGTTGCGACGTGGTGCTGGTCTGCCACCCGGAACTGGTCGAAGAATCACTGCAGGCCGTGAGCGGCCGCAGCCTCAATACCGCCGCGCTGCTGGGCCTGATCGCCCATGGCGCACTGGCATGGGGCGGCCTGCTGGCCGATGCCCGCCATGGCGATACCCGTAACCGTTTGCTTGAAACCCTTGGAAGAACCGCCTGATGTCCAAACTCACTCTTGAACAAGCCGTGGCCCAGGCCGATCTGCTGGTCGACCGTCCCACCATCGACGCCGCCATCGCCGCCATTGCCGATGCCATCGCCCGCGACTACAAGGGCGAAGTCCCGGTGTTCCTGTCGATCATGAATGGCGCGCTGCCGTTCGCCGGCCAGCTCGCGCTGGAGCTGGGCGCACGCGGCCAGGACGCCCAGTTCGATTACATGCAGGCCTCGCGCTATCACGGCGAGAATGGCGGCGAGCTGGTGTGGAAGCACCGCCCGGTCAGCGCCCTGTTCGGCCGTCGCGTGCTGCTGGTCGATGACATCCTCGATGAAGGCTTCACCCTGCAAGGCGTGCGCCAGTGGTGCATCGAGCAGGGCGCCACCGACGTGCGCATCGCCGTGCTGACGGTGAAGAAGCACGACCGCTGCCTGTCGGACGTCAAGGCCGATTATGCCGGGATCGAACTGCCGGACCGTTTCGTGTTCGGTTTCGGCATGGACGTCAGCGAAGCGCTGCGTCCGCTGCCGGCCATCTACGCGATGAAGGAATAAGACCGCGCTGTGCGGGCACCCGGGTGCCCGCCGTGCGAGGAAGCGGCGCAGTGGCGCTGCCGGAGATGACGTCTGGCCGCCATCGCCGCGCCAGACGTCATGATTGAAATGCATCAGGAAACAAGCATGGAACATATCGCCCTGGCGGTGATCGGCGGCACCGGTGTCTACACGCTGGCCGCACTGGATGAGGTGCAGACCCACGAGGTGCAGACCGCCTACGGCGCGCCGTCCGGCCCGGTCCGGGTCGGCCTGTTGAACGGCCAGCGCGTGGCATTTCTGGCCCGTCACGGCGAGGGCCATTCGATCCCGCCGCACAAGATCAACTACCGCGCCAACCTGGCCGCGCTCAAGCAGCTCGGGGCCACGCGAGTGTTGGCGTTGAACACCGTTGGCGGGATCACCGACAACTTCGGGCCGCGCGTGCTGGCCTGCCCGGACCAGCTGATCGACTACACCTGGGGCCGTATTTCCACGCTGTGCGAAGAGGACGGCAGCGACGTGCTGCACGTGGATTTCGGCCATCCGTACACGCCTTCATTCCGTGCCCGGGTGCTGGCGGCGGCCAAGGCCACGGGGGTAGTGATGCAGGACGGCGGCTGCTACGGCGCCACCCAGGGCCCGCGCCTGGAAACCAACGCCGAAATCGCGCGGATGCGCCGTGATGGCTGCGATCTGGTCGGCATGACCGGTATGCCCGAGGCCGGCCTGGCCCGCGAGCTGGGGCTGGAATACGCCTGCCTGGCTATCGTCGCCAACTGGGCGGCAGGCTGCGGCGAGGCCGAGGAAATCACCATGGCCGAAGTGCTGGCCAACGTTGAAGCCGCCTCGGCGGGTTTGCCGACTTTGGTGGGTGAATTGGCCCGGGGGTGATTGTCATCCCGCCTTAAGGTTTGCATACTCCGTTTGTGCGCTTCATTCAGCGTGCATCAATCCATTCATCGAACAAGGTCTCGCATCACCATGCCGAACGGTACCGTCAAGTGGTTCAACGACGCCAAGGGATTTGGCTTCATCTCACCGGAGGACGGCAGCGCCGACGTCTTCGCGCATTTCTCCGCGATCAATTCCAAGGGCTTCCGCAGCCTGCAGGAAGGCCAGCGCGTCAGCTATGACGTGACCCAGGGCCCGAAGGGTGCCCAGGCTTCGAATATCACGCCGGCCGAGTGATTCACCCGGTTGCGCTGGAAAACCCCGCTGCGGCGGGGTTTTTTTTTAGTCGCCCACGCTGGCGATGACAAGGACGGAAATGCGTAAAGCGTTGGATATCGCCATCGTCGGTTATGGCACGGCCGGGCAGGCGCTGGCGGTGTTGCTCACCCGCGATGGGCACCGGGTGCAGGTGTTCGAGCAGGCGGCCGCGCCCGGACCGGTAGGCGCAGGCTTCCTGCTGCAGCCCAGCGGATTGCAGGCGCTGTGGCAGATGCAGTTGCTGCCGCAGGTGCTGGAACATGGCGCGGTGGTGCGCCGCCTGTATGGCGAGACGCCCTGCGGACGCGCGGTGATGGACATGCGCTACGCCGGGCTGGACGCGCGCCTGTGTGGCATCGGCATGCAGCGTGGTGCGTTGTTCTCGCTGCTGGATGCCGCGTGGGCCGGGCGCGAGGCGTTGCATGTGCACAGCCGCATCACCGCGATCGACGACTCGCTGCGGCGGGTGCAGGACCACCACGGCCGCTGGCATGGCCCGTTCGATCTGGTGATCGCCACCGACGGTGCGGCCTCGGCACTGCGCGCGCAGGTGCAGGGCACCCGGCTGGATCGCGTCTATCCGTGGGGCGCGCTGTGGTGCCTGTTGCCGCGCGCCGGCTGGCCGCATGGCGATGAGCTGCGCCAGCGCTATGTGGCCGCGCGCAAGATGATCGGGTTGCTGCCGGTGGGCACCCGTCCGGGCGATGCCGAGCCACGGCTGAGTTTCTTCTGGAGCCTGCCGCGCGAGCAGTTCCCGGCCTGGGAACAGGCCGGGCTGGAGCCGTGGCTGGAAGAGATCGACACGCTGTGGCCGGAGGCGCGCGAGCGCTTGCAGCATGTCACGATGCAGTCCCAGCTGGCACGGGCCAGCTATCGCGATGCGGTAATGGAGCGCTGGTACCGCGGCCGGCTGGTGCTGGCCGGTGATGCGGCGCATTCGATGAGCCCGCAGCTGGGGCAGGGGGTGAACATGGCCCTGCTCGATGCGGTGGCGCTGCGCGATGCGCTGCGTGCGGAGCACGGCGTGGATGCCGCGCTGGCCCGCTACCAGGCCCAGCGCAAGGCGCACGCCTGGCTGTACCAGTTCTGGAGCCGCTGGCTGACGCCGGTCTTCCAGTCCGACCGCGATTGGGTGGCCCGCGCCCGTGACGTGCTGTTCCAGCCGATGGGGCGGCTACCGGGCGGTCGCGGCCACATGCTGCGGGTATTGAGTGGAACCCAGCATGGCCTGTTCGGCAAGCTGCCGCTGGCGGCGGACTTCATCCAGGCGCTGGCGCTGCCGGCGGGAAAACCGGCCGCGTAACCCGGCGGCCGCGGCGTTGCGGCAGAATCGGGCCGACACTGTCACCCGGGCATCGCCATGGCTACGCCACCGTTTGAGACCCACGTGGTCCAGAACCAGCCGCCGCCGTTCGAAGGGCGCAATCTCTGGCGCGATGATGCGGCGTTGCGCGAAGCGGTGGCCCGGGAGGGCGCCGCGCCGTTTGCCGGGGTACTGGACGCCTATGGGGCGCTGGCCGGCGGTGAGCTGTACCGGCTGGGGTTCGATGCCAATGGCCAGCGGCCGCGGTTGCGCACGCATGATGCGCAGGGACATCGGATCGACCATGTCGAGTTCCATCCGGCCTATCACCGGCTGATGGACGTGGCCAAGACCCAGGGCGTGGCGGGGCTGTCCTGGCATTCGCCCCAACCCGGCGCGCACGTGGCGCGTGCGGCGTTGAGCTATCTGCATCACCAGGCCGAAGCCGGCACCAGTTGTCCGCTGACGATGACCCACGCCGCGGTGCCGGTACTGCGGCAGGTGCCGGCGCTGGCCGACTGGGCCGCCAAGGCGGCCGCGCCGTTCTACGATCCGCGTGATGTGCCGGTCAGTGACAAGGCCGGCATCACCCTGGGCATGGGCATGACCGAGAAGCAGGGCGGCTCGGACGTGCGCAGCAACACCACCCGTGCCACTGCGTTGGCGACCGACGGCGAGTACCGGCTGGTCGGCCACAAGTGGTTCTTCTCCGCGCCGATGTCCGATGGCTGGCTGGTGCTGGCGCAGGCGCCGGGCGGCCTGACCTGCTTCCTGATGCCACGCCGGCTGCCCTGTGGGCGGCGCAACGATTTCCGCCTGATGCGGCTGAAGGACAAGCTTGGCGACTGGGCCAATGCTTCCAGCGAGGTCGAGTTCTGCGGCGCGTGGGCACAGCGGGTGGGCGGGGAGGGACGCGGCGTGGCCACCATCATCGAGATGGTGATGCTGACGCGGCTGGATTGCATGCTCGGCTCGGCGGCGCAGATGCGCATGGCGCTCGCGCAGGCGCTGCATCACGCCCGGCACCGGCGCAGCTTCGGCAAACGGCTGGTCGAGCATCCGTTGATGGCCAATGTGCTGGCCGATCTGGCGCTGGAATCGGAGGCGGCTACCACCTTCGCGCTGCGGGTGGCCGGGGCGGTGGATGCCGCCGGGCACGATCCCGCCGAGGCGGCGTTGGCGCGCATCGCCACGGCGCTGGGCAAGTTCTGGATCTGCAAGCGCGCGCCGGGTTTCATCAACGAGGCACAGGAGTGCCTGGGCGGCGCGGGCTATGTCGAGGAGTCGATGCTGCCGCGGCTGTACCGCCAGGCGCCGCTCAACTCGATCTGGGAGGGCAGCGGCAACCTGCAATGCCTGGATGTCCTGCGTGCGTTGGGCCGGGAGCCGGCGACGCGGTCGGCGCTGCTGCACGAACTGGCGCAGGGGCAGGGGCGCCATGCCGGCTATGACAGCGCGGTGCAGCGTGTCCGTTCGATGCTGGTCGAAGCGCTGCCTGGCGAGGGCGTCGCGCGGCAGCTGTCGGCCATACTGGCTACGCTGTTGCAAGCGGCCGCGTTGCTACGCGCGGGCAGCCCGTTCGCGGCGGCATTCATTGAAGCCCGCTGGGGCGCCGGCGTGTCGATGCCGTGCTACGGGGCCTTGCCCGCGCACCTGCCCATTGCCGGGATACTGGCCCGGGCCTTGCCGGCAGACTGATCAGCCGGCGCCATCCAGTTGTCCATCAAAGCGCACCACCTTGTTGCGGCCGGTGCGCTTGGCCCGATACAAGGCCGCATCGGCCTTGCGCAGCAGCGTCAGGCCGGCTACGCCGTCTTCCGGATACGTGGCCACCCCCAGCGAGATGGTGATCGGCGGCAGGGTTTTGCCATTGAAGGGGACCGACAGCTGGGACACCGCCAGTCGCAGTTCTTCGGCATGCCGCTCGGCGGCCACGCCATCGGCTTCGGGCAGGATCAGGGTGAATTCCTCGCCGCCGTAGCGGCATGCGATGTCCTCGCCACGCAGGCGCGAGGAGAACAGCTGCCCCAATGCCGCCAGCAGGGCATCACCGCCGCTGTGGCCTTGGGTGTCGTTGAAATTCTTGAAGTGGTCCACGTCCAGCATCAGCACCGACAGTGGCAGCGCGCGGCGTCCGCAACGGGCCAGTTCGCGGGTCAGGGATTCTTCCAGATAGCGCCGGTTGTACAGCCCGGTCAGCGGATCGCGGATGGACTGCAGCCGCAGCGATTCGCGTAGGCGCAGGTTGCTCAATGCCAGCGACAGCTGTTCCATGGCCGATTCGGCGATGGCCAGGCGCGGCAGCGGCCCGGGGCCTGGCCCACACAGGAACAGGAAGCCGATTTGGGCGCCCTGCGCCGACATCGGAATGCAGGCCGTGGCGACGCACTCGCTTGCCGCCGGCCGGGCGATGTGCGGGCAGTTGGCGTCGCGTCGCAGATCGTCAGCCAGATGGGGCTGGCCGCGGCGTATCGCCCAGCAGTCGCCCGGCGCCAGGAACGCGGCGGTCTCCACCTGCGGGGTACCCCAGCTGACGATGCTCTCGGCACGATCATTGGAGGCGCGCAGCAGGTAGACCGAGCCGGCAGTGTCAGGCAGCAGCGCTTCCAGCGTGCGCGCGGTGATTTCCAGTGCCTCCTCCGGATTGGCGCAGCTCTGCAGCAGGCCCGTGTAGCGGCCCAGCGTCTGCAAGTCGGTGCTGGCGCGTTCCATCTGTTCCAGGTTGGCACTCAATTGCAGGCTGGCGCTGGCGGCGCGCTGCTCCGCGCGGCTGCGCCGGTTCAATTCCGAAAGCAGGATGCCGTAGACCGACACCACCACGATCAGGCCGAACGGAATGCCGGCCAGGGCCAGGCCCAGCAGCAGGTCGGCACTGCGTCGGGAGCTGGCCGCGCGCTGCACCAGCATCGCCTGCTCCACGTTCACCATGGTAAGTGCCTGCTCACGGATCGCGCTGGTGGTGCGGAACGCGTTCTGGGTGATCGCCGCCCGCGCCGGTTCCAGGCCCTGCTGGTCGTAGATGTCCACCACGCGCTGGATCTGCGACAGCCGCCGCTGCACCAACGCTTCAAGCGTGCGGGCGCTTTGGGCCTGGGGGGGATTGTCGGCCACCGCCTTGATCAGGTTCGACAGCAGCACCGGGACCCGTTCGACGCTGATCTGGTAATCGAGCAGATACGCTTCGCTGCCGGTCAGCAGATAGCCACGCTCGGCCGACTCGGCATCCAGCACGCGTGCCTGGATCTCGTCGATCCGGCCGATAACCTCATGGGTATGCGCCACCAGCGCCGCATCGGCGATGAAATGCCGTGCGCCGACAAAAACGCCAATGCCGATGCCGATGAAAACCAGTGCGGAAAATGCCAGCGCAACTTTGCTGCCTTTACTGTGCTGCATTGCTACCTTGACCGGGAAATAAGAAGTGGATCGACAGGGCATCCACTAGGCGGCGAACCGGTCCAGGCCCGGATACCTTTGTATCCGGCAGGTGGAACGAAGGTGCGTGCAGCAAGGTGGCCACGCGCCATTCCGGAAGGCGTGGACGCGTGGCCAGTCTATCAATGCTTGGCCTCGTTGGCCTTCTCGCGCGCGTCCTTGGCCACTTCCTCGGCGTGGTCGGCCGCCTTCTTGGCGGCCTCGGCCGTGGCGGCCGTAGCATCTGCGGCGGCTTCCTTGGCGGCCATGCTGGCGTCATCGGCCGCCCTTGCGGTCGCATCGGCGGCTTTATCCAGGGCCTGTTTCGACTCGGCGGCCGCTTCGCGGGTAGCGGCGGCGGCGCGGTCGGCGGCGTTGTCTGCTGCTTGCGCAGCCGATTCGCCGGCGTTGCGCGCGGCATCGGCCGCGTGATCCGCCGCCGCGGCGGCCTCGCGCTTGGCCTGCTCTGCGTTGGGATCGTTGCAGGCTGCCAGTGCCAGCACCAGACTGCCTGCCAGCAGCGGAACAAGAATCTTCATTGCGCTCTCCTGTGTCGGGGATGACGCAGTCAGCCTAGGCGAGCGCGGATTCAGATTGTGTCAATGCATCCGCACCGGAACGCCAGGCAAAAAAAAAAGCCGCTGGCGAACCAGCGGCTTTTTCAGACTCGCTTTGAAGAAGAAGTTATTACTTCTTGGCTTCTTCAGCAGCGTCCTTGGCCTGGGCAGCCACGTCTTCAGCAGCCTTGGCGGTTTCGGCAGCAGCGTCGGCAGCAGCGTCGGTGGCGGCGCCAGCGGCGTCGGCAGCGGCGGCACCGGCGGTGTCGGCAGCGGTGGCGGCGGTGTCAGCAGCAGCCTGGGCAGCGTCAGCGGTGGCGTCGCCAGCAGCAGCAGCCTGGTCAGCAGCGACCTGGGCTTCAGCAGCAGCCTGGTTTGCGTCGGCAGCAGCGTCAGCAGCCTGTTCCTGCTTCGAGCAGGCAGCCAGAGCCAGGCCCAGGGTCATAGCGATCAGCAGCTTGTTGATGCTCATTTGTGAATCCTCGTCGTGAAATTAGGCAACGCGCCATTGCGCGCCGGGAACATGATGACAATCCCATTTGGGCTGTCAAGCGACTCCGCATTCATATTTGCGAAAGTCTGAAATTTTCCAATCAGATCAATTCGATGGCGATAGCGGTTGCTTCGCCACCGCCAATGCAAAGCGATGCGACGCCACGCTTGAGGCCGCGCGTGCGCAAGGCGTTTACCAGCGTAACCACCAGACGCGCACCCGATGCACCGATCGGATGACCGAGCGCACAGGCCCCGCCATTGACGTTGACCTTGGCATGCGGAATGCCCAGTTCGCGGATCGGCGCCATGGCCACGACGGCGAAGGCCTCGTTGATCTCGAACAGGTCCACCTCGTCGATATCCCAGCCGGCTTTTTCCAGCACTTTGCCGATCGCGCCGATCGGGGCGGTGGTGAACCACTCCGGTTCCTGCGAGAAGGTGGCATGTGCGGCGATGCGGGCCAGCGGCTGCACACCCCGCCTGGCGGCGTCGTCGGCCGACAGCAGCACCACGGCGGCGGCACCGTCGGAAATGCTCGAGGAACTGGCGGCGGTGACGCTGCCGTCCTTCTTGAATGCCGGACGCAGGGTCGGGATCTTGGCGACGTCCGACTTGCCCGGCTGTTCGTCCTGGTCGAATTCAACGTCACCCTTGCGGGTGGCGACCTTCACCGCGACGATCTCGTCGTTGAACGCACCGCTGGCCTGTGCGGCCTGGGCGCGCTTGACCGATTCGATCGCGTAGGCGTCCTGCTCTTCGCGGCTGAAGCCGAACTTGGCCACCGCCGCTTCGGCGAACACGCCCATCGACTGGCCGTCGTAGGGATTGGTCAGACCGTCCCAGGCCATGTGATCCACGGCCTGGAAGTTGCCGTAGCGGTTGCCGGTGCGCGAGTTCGGCAGCATGTGCGGGGCGTTGGACATCGATTCCATGCCGCCGGCGACCACGATGCTGGCCGAGCCGGCCTTGATCAGGTCATGGCCGAGCATGATCGCCTTCATGCCCGAGCCGCACACCTTGTTGAGGGTGGTGGCGCCGGCGCTGGTCGGCAGACCGGCGGCCAGCGAAGCCTGGCGGGCGGGTGCCTGGCCCAAATTGGCCGGCAGCACGCAGCCCATGATCACTTCGCAGACATCGGCGGCGGGGATGCCGGCCTGCGCCATCGCGGCGCTGATGGCGGTCGCGCCGAGGGTCGGGGTGGGGACGCCGTTGAACTGGCCAAGGAAGGAACCAATAGCGGTGCGCTTGGCGGCGGCGATGACGATGTCGGACATGGGCAATCTCGGTTATACCTTGCGGCAATTATCGAATGTCTCCGGATGTCCGCCCATTGGACCAACGGCACATCCCGGGAGACAGCGGATTGTCGTTGCAGTATAGATGTTCGCCATCGCTCGGCCGGCGGCCGGCAAGACCTGAATTGGCAATAGCAACCAACTGGGGAGTGGGGCTGGGAATGAACAGCAAGGTGTGGGGACGCAATGTGTTGGCCAGCGCGCTGGCGTTGGTGCTGGGCGCCTGCGGAGGGGGCGGTGGAACCAAGCCCACGCCGCCGGTATCGCCGCCGCCTAGCGCGCCACCGCCGACAACCCCGCCACCGACAACTCCGCCACCGCCCACACCTCCTGCGCCGCCACCGCCCACGCCGCAACCGGCGATGGATGCGCATCTGGCCCTGACCAATGCCAAGGCCGCGCAGGCGATGGGGCTGACCGGTGCCGGCTACCGGATCGGCGTGATCGATTCGGGGGTGATGCGCAACCACCCGACGCTGGCCGGGCGCGTGGTCGCCAACTATTTCTATCTGGACCCGGCCAAGAACAACGCCAATATCGACGACGTGGTCGGGCATGGCACCACGGTGGCGCAGCTGGCCGCCGGTGCGGCGGCCGGACAGTGGCCCGGGGGTATCGCACCGGGCGCGCAGATCGTGTCGGCGCGGATCATCGCCGACAAGGCGCCGGTCGATGACGGCTCCGGCCAGGGGAACGAGGTCACCGGCGCGCTGGGGCTGGCGCCGATCCACGACGACCTGATCCGCGCCGGCGCGCGCATCATGAACAACTCCTGGGGCGGGCTGTACTGGACCCGCACTTCCGCCACCGCGCCGATCGCCGCCGAGTACCGGCCCTTCATCACCAGCAATGACGGTCTGGTGGTGTTCGCCACCGGCAACGAATCGCGGCCCAATCCTTCCGACATGGCGGCGCTGCCGAGCAAGGCCGGCACCAATGGCACGCTGCCGGCGGCCGACCTGGAGCGCGGCTGGCTGGCGGTGGCGGCGGTGGATACGGCCAATCCGGACAAGCTGGCTTACTACTCCAACGCCTGCGGCGTGGCGAAGAGCTACTGTCTGGTGGCGCCGGGCACCGCGCTGTTCATCGGCCACCAAAGCACCGCCGGCAACCTGCAGTACTTCTACGGCAGCGGCACCTCGTATGCGGCGCCGCTGGTGTCCGGGGCGGCGGCGCTGGTGTGGCAGGCCTTCCCGTATTTCAACAACGATCTGGTGCGGCAGACCCTGCTGGGCACCGCCACCGACCTGGGCGAGGCCGGGCCGGACGCGGTGTTCGGCTATGGCCTGTTGAACGTGGGCAAGGCGGTCAATGGCCCGGGCAAGTTCGACTGGGGCGATGTCACCGTCAACCTGGCCGGCAGCTCGACCTGGAGCAACCCCATCACCGGCAGCGGTGGCCTGGTCAAACGCGGTAGCGGCACCCTGGTGCTGGGGCACGCGGGTCTGCCTCTGGATTACACCGGCACCACCCGCGTCCAGCAGGGCACGCTGGCGGTGGCCGGCGATCTGCGCGCCTCCGACGTCATCGTCGAGAACAGCGGTCGCCTGGCCGGCACCGCATGGCTGGGGAAGAACCTGAGCAACGCCGGCATCGTGGAAATCGACAGCGCCGGTGCGGCGCAGGGCGGTATCCGCATCGAAGGCGATTACACCCAGCAGGCCGGCGGCCGGCTGGACCTGACCGTCGGCTATGGCCAGCTGCTGGTCAAGGGCCAGGCCACGCTGCAGGGCGGCGGCCTGCACGTGCTCGGGGTGCGTAGTGGTTATGTGCATCAGGCGCGCGAGTACGTGCTGACCGCCGATGGCGGACTGAGCGGCACCTTCGATGCACTGACCTCCGCACCGGGCGTGCTGCTGACCGCCGTGCCGGGCTACAGCGCGAACCAGGCATGGCTGGATATCAGCCGGCTGGATGTCACCGCCGCGGCCTTGTCGATGCGCAGCATCACCCCGCAGGCGCTGGGCGCGGCCGTGCGCGTGGAATCGGCCTTCCGGCAGATCGATGCCCAGCAGGGGCGCGGGACCGGGCCGATCGCCGACGGGGTCATCCGTGGCGCCGGCGCGATCCAGCGCAGTCCCAGCGAGCAGGCCGCCGCGGCCACGCTGCGCAGCCTCTCCGGCGAAGCCCATGCCACCGCCACGGCGATGACTTTCGACAGCATCGACATGAACCGTCGCGCGCTGTCGGCGCAGTTCGACGAGCAGGCCGGCGCTGCGGCAACCGGCGGGGCGTGGATGCGCTCGCTCGGCAATGGCGGGCAGGGCGGTTATCTGGGCAGCGACTACAGCGTCGGTGGCTGGATGCTGGGGCGCGAGGCGTCACTGGGCGGCAACGCGGTGCTGGGCTTCGCCTTCGGTGAAACCCGCGCCAACACCACCGCCGGCATCGCGCAGGACCGCAGCCGTGACCGCCAGACCCAGAGCCAGCTCTATGCCGGCTGGCACCACGACAGCGCCTATGTGCTGGGCCAGGCCGGCTTCGGCCAGTACCAGCGCGAACTGGACCGCGGCCTGCTGCTCGGTGGCGAACGCGCCGGCGTGCAGGCCCGCTATGGCGGCCGCTTCCTGTCCGGCAGCGTCGAGGCCGGCTACCGCTTCGGCCACGGCGCGGCCACGCTGATCCCCTATCTGGGGGCCGAATACACCCGCATCGACAGCGATGCCTTCCACGAGCAGGGCGGCTACGGGTTCGGCCTGCGCGCCAATGACTGGAGTAGCCAACGCACGCAGGCCCTGGCCGGGCTGCGCGGCCAGTACCAGTGGCGTGGATTGGCACTCAATGGCTACGCCGAATGGCAGCAGGCGGTGTCGAGCGAGGGCCTGAGCCTGCGCACCGGCTTTACCGGGGTCGATGCCTGGGCGCCGCTGGACGGCCTGCAGCCGGCGCGCTCGGGCGGCCTGTTCGGGGTGTCGGTGGACACCTGGCTGACGCGCAACGCCCGGCTGTCGTGGGGCTATGACCAGCGCTTCGGCCCGCGCGGCGACAACCGGCAGCTGTCATTGCGCCTGCAGCAGGCGTTCTGAGGTTGCTGTAACGGGCAACAAAAAAGGCGGGCGATCTCTCGCCCGCCTTTTTCCGTATCAGCCCACGCTCTACTCGCCGCGCAGGCGGTTCATGCGTGGCGTCGTCCGGCCCATCGGCATCTTCAGCTTGCCGATGGCCTCGATCCGGGCTTCGGCGATCCGGTCGGCCGCGCGCTGTGGCGAGATGCCCTCGCGCTCGGACTGGTCGAAGATCTTGCCCAGGTTGTGATAGATGCTGCGGATCTGCCGCATCGCCCGCTCGCGGTTGTAACCGTCGATCTCCAGCGCCACGTTCATCACGCCGCCGGCATTGACCGCGTAGTCCGGCGCCCACAGCACGCCACGCTTGAACAGTTCATCGCCCACCGCATGGCTGGCCAGCTGGTTGTTGGCGGTGCCGCAGATCACCTTGGCCTTGAGCCGGTCCAGCGTCTCCAAGCCGATGCCACCTTCCATCGCGCACGGCGCGAACACGTCGGCAGCCACGTCGTAGATCGCATCGGGCTTGACCGCCTCGCAGCCGTATTCGGTCACCGCGCGCTGCACCAGCACCGGGTCCAGGTCGGTCACGTAGAGCTTGGCGCCGCGCTCGCGCAGCAGCTTCACCAGCTCCATGCCGATATGGCCCAGGCCCTGCACCGCGATGCTGACCTTGCCCACTTCCTCATGGCCGAACTTGCGGTTGAGCGAGGCCATCAGCGCCTGCAGCGCGCCGTAGGCAGTGAACGGGGCCGGGTCGCCGGAGCCGCCATGGGCCTGATGCACACCGGTCACGAAACCGGTTTCCAGGTAGATGTTCTCCATGTCGTTGACGTCGGTGCCCACGTCCTCGGCGGTGATGTAACGCCCGCCCAGCGCCTCGACCTGGCGGCCGAACGCGCGCAACAGCACCTCGCTCTTGTCGACCTTGGGGTCGCCGATGATCACCGCCTTGCCGCCGCCCACATTCAAGCCGGCCAGCGCGTTCTTGTAGGTCATCGTGCGGCTGAGTCGCAGCACATCACGCAGCGCATCGTCGGAGCTGGCGTAGGGACGCATGCGCACCCCACCCAGTGCCGGGCCGAGCGTGGTGTTGTGGATCGCGATGATGGCCTTCAGGCCGGCGTCGCGGTTGTGGCAGAACACGACCTGTTCGTGGCCAGAGGTCTCGAGGGTTTCGAAAAGCATGGAAGCTCCGATTGCGCTACTGCGGCAACGTCCGTGATCGTGCAGCCAAATGGCGGTCCATAAAACAAAAATGCGACGTCGTCGGGGTGAGTGACTTGGTCGCGGGCGCCATTCTAAAGCATTCCCTCCGAAGCGATGTCTACGGGCCTCCTTGGAGGCCGCCCCGGCCGCGGTGGCCGGGGCGGCCTGTCCCCTCAGGGGCAGTAACGCGACAGCTCCGGCAGGCCGGCGCGCAGCGTGGCCCAGCCCATGCCCAGATTGGTACGCCGCCCGGTGATCAGCATCGCCAGCATGTGCTTCTTTTCCGGCAGCACGCTCATGAAGTGATAGGTGCGTTCGGTGGACATCTGGATCTCCTGGATCATCCGCATCGATTCGTCGCCGCGATGCTGGGAAATCATGTCTTCCACCACCCGCACGTTGCGGCCGCGGAACATCTCCACCGAGGCGGCGGCCACTGCGTCCAGATAGGCCTCGGTGAGATGGGTGGCGCGGTTGTGGATACCCAGCAGCAGACCGGATTCCAGGTCGATCAGGGCACAGGCCAAACCGTCGTCCACTTTTTCGAGGATGGTCTGGCAGGTCTGGGAGAGGCTCATCGGGTGACTTCCTTAGGCAAGAGGGAGGGAAACGCGTGGGGTGGGGGAGTGCGATTGCGCGGCGACGACCGCCAGCTGTTCGGCCAGCTGTTTGGAATGGTTGAACAGCAGGCCCAGGCTGCTGCCGCGCGTGCCGATGGTGGTCAGCGCCCAGCCGCCTTGCGGCGCGCCCACGCGCAGGATCACGGTCATCCCCAGCTCGCAGTCGATCAGGCTGTTGCGGCAGGTGCCGTGGCCCAGTTCGCGGGCGCAGGCTTCTGACAGCGCCAGCATCGAACCGCCGATGGCGGCAATGCGCGAGGGCTCGAACTCGATGCGGCTGGCCACGGCGATCAGGCGGCCATCGGCCGTGGCCACCAGGGCCGCGCGCACGTCGCAGGGGCCGTCCAGGAATTCCTGCAACAGCTGCTGGCAGGCGGCGGTGGGCAGGGCGGGGGCGGAGAACGCAGGGCGGGAGGAGGCAGGAGGAAGCAGTGTCATGACAGCAGGGCCTGGGATTCGATGCGGGCCACCAGCACGCGCAGCAACGACTGCACCTGCGTGGGCACGCGGGTATCCACGGCCAGCACCGGGGCGTCGATCCCGCAGGCGGCCAGCGGGGGGATGAAACGGGCGGGCGGATGGGCACCGGGCAGATCGCCATGAGTGATGCCCACCACCAGTTCGGCATGGGAAAGATGTTCGCCGCAGCGCTGCAGCAACCACTGCACCCGCTCGCTGTCGGGCGCATCGCGCGCGTCCAGCAGCAACAGCACGCCCAGCGTGCCCGGCGCCAGCACCGGCCACAGGAACTCGAACCGTTGCTGCCCCGGCACGCCGTACAGGCCCAGGCGCAGGTCCTCGCCCAGCCTGGTCTCGCCGAAATCCAGCGCCACCGTGGTCTGCCGGTCCTCCTCGGAGGAAGGCACATCGGTGCACAGCGGGGCGATGTCGCTGACCGCGGCGATGGCCGTGGTCTTGCCGGCGCCGGGCGCGCCGACGAACAGGAATTTGTGATGGTGCATGGCTTACAGACCGAAGCGGCGGCGCAGCAGCGAGATCAGGCCGCGGTCACGCGGCGGCGGTGCCGCAGGAACCGGTGCGATCACCGGGGTGGCGGCCTCGCGCAACAGCAGCCCGTCCGCGTCCAGCCGCTGCACGATCGCGGTCACGCGGCTGGCCGACAGGTCCAGCATGTTCGCGATCTCCGCGCACGACAGCGCACGGCGTGACAGCACCGACAGCAGACGCAGTTCTTCGGGGTGGTCCATGCCGCGCTCCAGCGCCGGCCATTCGATCAGCCGGTACCGGCAGCTGCCGGCCGCGACGGCGGGCGCCACGATGGCGGGCGTCACCGGGGCCTGGCTGGAGAACGCATTGAGCGCGGTCAGCAATCCATTCAGTCGCAGCGGCTTGGGCAGCTGCCAGAACACGCCCGTGGCGGTGTCCTCGCCCAGGGTGATCACGCAACCACCGCGTTGCCCGGCCAGCAGCTGCCCCAGCTGCTGCTGGCCGGCGCTGCACCCGGTATCGACCAGATAGGCGTCGGCGTCGCCGCCGGCCAGGGTTTCCCAGCGGCGCTGCAGGCGCGGTTCCAGAATCTGCAACAGCATCCGCACCAGTTGCTGGTGATAGTCATCCAGTGAGGCCAATTGCAGTGTTGCCGTCGAACGTGACATGCGATGCCTCCTCCCCAGAAGGCAGATGTTTTGCAATGGCGATAGTTATCACGCGCTCTGAGGGCCGGAAATCGGGGAACCCCCGGTGCCCGCGCGTGGCGCGGTGTGCGGCAGCAATCCCGGAAAAGGTCACGCTGCGCTGCAACCTGACCTCTCGCGCCCCCGGTTCTATGATCGGTTTCATCAGAAACAGGATGTCGTACGGCCCATGAGTACTCCCGCCCCCCACGTTCCGCAGGCCCAGCCCCCCATGCTCGATCCGGGCCGCACCCCCCTGCGCTTTGTCACCGCCGCCAGCCTGTTCGATGGCCACGATGCGGCCATCAACATCATGCGCCGGCTGATCCAGGCGCAGGGCGCGGAGGTCATCCACCTGGGCCACAACCGCAGTGTCGAGGACGTGGTACGCGCCGCGCTGCAGGAAGACGCCGACGCCATCGCGCTGTCGTCCTATCAGGGCGGCCACGTGGAGTACTTCAAGTACATGGTGGACATGCTGCGCGAGCGCGGCGCCGGCCACATCAAGGTGTTCGGCGGCGGTGGCGGCACCATCACCCCGGAAGAGATCCGCGAGCTGCAGGCCTATGGCGTGGAGCGCATCTACCACCCCAACGACGGCATGAAGATGGGGCTGGTGGAGATGATCGAGGATGTGGTCGCCCGTGCCGGCACCGCACGTGATGCCCACGCCCGTGATGCGGTGGACGACGCTCCGGCCAGCGGTGACGAGATCGGCATCGGCCGCGTGCTCTCGCAGCTGGAAGACGGCAACTACAGCGATGCCGAGCTGGCACACCTGCGCAAGCAGTGGCAGCTGGCCGCCGGCAAGACCCCGGTCATCGGCATCACCGGCACCGGCGGCGCCGGCAAGTCCTCGGTCACCGATGAACTGCTCAACCGCTTCCTGGCCAACTTCCCGGCCATGCGCATCGCCGTGATCTCGGTCGATCCCACCCGTCGCCGCACCGGCGGCGCGTTGCTGGGTGACCGCATCCGCATGAACTCGCTGCGCAGCCCGCGCGTGTACATGCGCTCGATGGCCACCCGCCGCCAGCACGCGGCCATCAACACCGTGCTGCGCGACTGCATCGGTTTCCTGAAGTCGCTGCACTTCGATCTGGTCATCGTCGAAACCGCCGGCATCGGCCAGAGCGATTCGGAGATCGTCGATCTGGTCGACTTCCCGATGTACGTGATGACCAGCGATTTCGGCGCGCCCAGCCAGCTGGAAAAGATCGACATGCTCGATTACGCCGAGCTGGTGGTGCTCAACAAGTACGACAAGCGTGGCGCCGAAGATGCTTTGCGTGATGTGCGCAAGCAGTGGAAGCGTAACCGTGTCGCCTTCCAGATGAAGGATGAAGACGTACCGGTCTATCCCACCATCGCCAGCCAGTTCAACGATCCGGGCATCAGCTGGATGTTCGCCAACCTGTGCCGGCTGTTGAACGAGAAGAAAAACCGGGGTGGGCGGGGCGGTTGGGCGAAAAACCCCGCGGAGCCCCGGTTTTTTTGGGCCCGCGGCCCCCCCCGGCTGGGGACCCCCGCCCCCCGGCGGGGTTTCGCCCCCCCCG